>DASYYN010000292.1:0-6433 GCA_035933815.1 Acidobacteriaceae bacterium | reverse complement strand
GCCGGAGTTGTCGGCCACCGCCAGCATGGTTCGCATTTGCACAGCCATGACTTGTTCTCCTCTCCGCTAGCGCTCTTTTTCTTCCGTCAGCACTTCGTCGCCGGGAAGCGCAGGTTCTTCAATTTGCGCCAGCGACGAGCGCCGTACGATCTCCTCAAGCGACCAGCGCTTGAGCTTGCTCAACGGGCGCGTCTCGCGGATGCGCACCATGTCGCCCAGCCGCGCCGAATTCTGTTCGTCGTGCGCGTAGAACTTCTTGGTGCTGCGCACGATCCTCTTGTACTTGCGGTGCGCCTTGCGCATTTCCACCGCCACCACGATGGTCTTCTGCATCTTGGTCGAGACCACCTGGCCCACTTTTTCGTTGCGCCGCGACGCGGCGGGCGCCTGTGCAGTTTCTGTTGTCGCCGCCATTTAGCGCGCTCCCTTCTTTTTCGCCGATTCCGGCGCCGTCTCCGGCGTCAGGTCCTTCGCCGCGCCGCGAATGCCCAGATCGCGCTCGCGGGCCACCGTCTTGATCTGCGCAATCTCCTTGCGCAGCAGCCGGATCTTCTTCACGCCGTCGTTTTGCCCCAGGGCGACCTGAAAGCGAAGGCGGAAGAGCTGCTCGGCCGTCACCTTCTCGTGGTGGGCCAGCTCCGCGTCGCTCAAGTTGCGAATCTTGTTCAGTTCCATCTCGGTTTCTCTCTCCGGCGCCCCAGTCTCGCAAACCAACCGGCGCCTCAAATTCAAAGCGGGTTACTTCACCGCCGCTTCCATCTTTTCCGACCCGGCACGCTGCACGAACTTGGTCTTGAGGGGCAGTTTGTGTGCCGCCAGCCGCATCGCTTCCTCCGCCACCTGGGGAGTCACGCCCTCCATCTCGAAGAGGATCTTGCCCGGCCGCACCACCGCCACCCAATGGTCGAGCGGCCCCTTGCCCGATCCCATTCGGACTTCGGCCGGCTTCTTGGTGATCGGCTTGTCGGGAAACAGCCGCAGCCAGATCTTGCCGCCGCGCTTGATGAAACGCGTCATGGCGATACGGCTGGCCTCGATCTGCCGGTCGGTGATGTAACCGCATTCCATCACCTTCAGCCCGTATTCTCCGAACGACAGAGAAGACCCACGCCACGCTTTGCCGCGGCGCTTGCCCTTCTGCTGCTTGCGGAACTTCACTTTCTTTGGCATCAACATAGCGAAACCCCTCAGAACCCGTTCACAGTTCTTAGTTCGTAGTTCTCAGTTCATTCGCCTCACATCGCGGAAACCCGTCACTGTGATCTACGAACTGTGAACTGCCTTTAGAACACTCCCGCGCCCACCTGCGCCGGCTGCGCCTTGCGCCGTTTCTGCTCGTAGATGTCGCCGCGGTAAATCCACGTCTTCACGCCGATCACACCGTAGGTCGTGTGCGCCTCGGAAAAACCGTAGTCGATATCGGCGCGCAGCGTGTGCAGCGGCAACTGGCCGTCGAGATACCACTCGGAACGCGCGATCTCGTTGCCGTTCAGCCGTCCCGAAACCCGCACCTTGATTCCCTTGCAGCCGAAGCGCTTGGCCGAGTCCACGCTCTTCCTCATGGCGCGGCGGAAGCTCACGCGCTTCTCCAGCTGCAGAGCGATATTCTCCGAGACCAGTTGCGCGTCCAGCTCCGGCTTATTCACCTCAATGATGTCGATGAACACGTCGCGATTGGTGCGCTTGCCCAGCTCAGTCTTGAGCTTCTCGATCTCCGCGCCCTTGCGCCCGATCACGATGCCAGGCCGCGCCGTGCGGATCAGGAAGCGCAGCTTATTACCGGGCCGCTCAATCTCTACCGAACTCACGCCGGCGGCCTTGAGCTTCTCGCGCAGCTCGGCCTTCAGCTTCACGTCTTCAACCAGAAGCTTGTCGTAGTCGCGCTCGGAGAACCAGCGCGACCGCCAGGGCTTGTTGACGCCCAACCGGAATCCGTATGGATGGACCTTCTGTCCCATAGTTCTTACCTCAAATCCTTCTCAGGCCTTGCCGGCCTTCTTCTTCGGTGCCTTCTTTGCCTTGGCGGCCGGTGCAGGCTCTTCAACTTTTGTCACCAGGCCGTTGTCGCCCGATTCGCGCTCGGCGACTGAGAGCACAATATGCGTAAGCCGGCGCTGATAGCGATAAGCGCGGCCCATGGGCGCCGGGCGGATGCGCTTCAGCCGCGGCCCGTCATTGGCCAGCGCCTTCTTCACATAAAGGTTGTCGACATCCAGATCGACTCCCCGTTCGCCCGCCACATATTTGGCGTTGTCCAGCGCCGAGGTGAGCAGCTTATGAATCATCGGCGCAATGCGCTTCTTGGTAAAGGCTGCCGTATCCAGCGCTTCCTGCACTCCGCGGCCCTTGATCAGATCCAGCACCAGCCGCGCCTTCTGCGGCGAGCAGCGCTGGAACCTCGCTTCGGCCCGGTATTCTCTTGTCTCGACTGCCATCTCTCGTTCCTCAATACGAGCCGTCAGCTTTCAGCCTTCAGCTCTCAGCTTCTTCCTCTCGCCGCGAAATCGCTTCCGGTATCCGCGGTCTCAACTTTTGCCGCAACCCTCAGCCTCAACCAAACTGAAAGCTGATAGCTGGCGGCTGATCGCTGCTTTACCTACCGGGGGCCGCCGGCTTGGCCGCCGTTTCGGTGGGCGCTTTTGCCCCGCCGGTGTGTCCCTTGAAAATGCGCGTGGGCGCAAACTCACCCAGCTTATGGCCGACCATATTTTCGGTCACGTAAACCGGCACAAACTTCTTGCCGTTATGCACGGCGATGGTGTGGCCCACGAACTCGGGAAAGATCGTCGAGCGCCGCGACCACGTCTTCACTACCTTCTTGTCGTTGGCCTTGTTCAACGTTTCGATCTTCACACTCAGGTGAACATCCACGAACGGCCCTTTCTTTGTCGAACGTCCCATAAGAACAGCTCCTAGTTCTCAGCCATCAGCCTTCAGCTTTGTCTCTGCCAGCCAATCGCCAGCAGTTAACTCAACCTCTTCTGTGCCGCGACCAGCTAAAAGCTGATAGCTGATAGCTGCCTTTTTACTTCGCCCTGCGCTGGACGATGAACGCATCCGTCCGCTTGTTGTTGCGCGTCTTGTAGCCGCGCGTCGGCTGGCCCCACGGCGTCACCGGATGCCGGCCGCCCGAAGTCTTGCCCTCGCCGCCGCCATGCGGATGGTCCACCGGATTCATGGTCACGCCGCGGTTGGTCGGGCGAATGCCCATCCAGCGGTTGCGGCCGGCCTTGCCAATCGACACGTTCTCGTGATCCGTGTTGCCCACCTGGCCGATCGTCGCCATGCATTCGTCCAGCACTTTGCGCGTTTCGCCGGAGGGCAGCTTCAGCAGCGCATAGCCGCCTTCCTTGGCCACAAGCTGCGCCTGGGTCCCCGCCGAACGCGCCATCTGCGCACCCTTGCCCGGCCGCAGTTCGATGGCGTGCACCGTAGTGCCGGCGGGAATATTCTTGAGCGGCAGCGCGTTGCCCACCAGGATGTCCGCCTCGGGTCCGGAAGTTACGGTGGCACCCACCTTCAGGCCCACCGGCTGCAGGATGTAACGCTTGTCGCCGTCCACATAGTGGACCAGGGCAATGCGGGCCGAACGGTTGGGGTCGTACTCAATCGTCGCCACGCGGCCCGGCACGCCGAACTTCTCGCGCTTGAAGTCGATGAGGCGCAGCTTCTGCTTGTGGCCGCCTCCATGGTGGCGGATGGTCAGGTCGCCCGAGTTGCGGCGCCCGCCCGTGCGCTTGCGAACCGAAAGCAGCGGCTTGTGCGGCTTGTCCGTCGTCAGGTCGTCCGTCACTAACGAAGTCTGGAACCGCAACGTCGGTGTCGCCGGTCTGTATGTCTTGATCGCCATCGTGTTTTCCTACAGTTCTCAGTTCAAAGTTCGTAGTTCTCAGTTTTCATTTTCGAAGTTGCTGTGAACTGTGAACTGCGAACTGTGAACTTGTCTTTACAGATTGCTCACGTACTCCGGCATCTTTTCGCCGGCCTTAAGCCGGACGTATGCCTTCTTCCAATCGGGTTTGTACCCCGCGTACCTGCCGCGTCGGCGTTCCTTGCCGGCAAAATTCGAAGTGCGAACCGCGGCCACCTTCACCTTGAAAAGCGCTTCCACCGCTTCTTTCACCTCGGTCTTGGTCGCCGTGGGCGCCACTTCAAACACCAGCGTCCCCTCGGTTTCTTTCACGCCCAGTCCCTTTTCGGTGATCAGCGGGCGGCGAATTACGGTATACATGGTCGGCATTACGCAGCCTCCGTCTGTGCACCGGCGCTGGCTCTGCGCCTCGATGCAGATTTCTCCAGAGCTTCGGCGAGTTGTTCGATTGCCGCCCGCGAGAAGATCGCGCGGTCGTAGCGCAGCAAATCGTAGGGGTGCACCTCGTTGTTCAGCACCAGCTCAACGCCCTGCAGATTGCGCGCGCCCAGCACCAGCGCCTGCGTGAGCGTCTTTCCGTTCTCAACTATCAGCGCGCTGCGCGATACACCCAGCTTCTGCAGCGCAGCCTGGTAGAGCTTGGTTTTGGCTTCCTTGATTTCCAGCGAATCGACCACCGTCAACTTGCCGTCGGCCAGTTTCGCCGCCAGCGCCGAGCGCAGCGCGCCCAGCAGCTTCTTGCGCGGGAAGGGATAATCGTAGCTGCGCGGTTGCGGTCCGTGCACCGTGCCGCCGTGCCGCCAGATCGGCGACCGCACCGACCCCACGCGCGCGCGGCCTGTGCCCTTCTGTTTCCACAGCTTCTTGCCGGACCCTGCTACCAGCTTGCGATTCTTGGTGGCGTGCGTGCCCTGGCGCTGCGAAGCGCGATAATGCTTTACCGCCTCCCACAGCAGTGCCTCGTTCACCTGCTCCGGCGCAAACACCGCGTCGGCCAGGTCGAGCGTCCCCACCTTTTCCCCGTTCAAATTCAGTACGTCAACGTTTGCCATCGCCTTTTCCTGCAGCTTTCAGCCGTCAGCGTTCAGCTTTCAGCTATTCCATCGCTATCACTGTTCCGGCTCTCGCCCAACAAGCTGAAGGTTGAGAGCTGAAAGCTAAGAACTATTTCCGTTTCGCCTGCGCCTTCTTCGAAGCCTTCAGCGGATCGACCGTGCCCGATCCGGCGAATCCGCGGCGCTCGCGCGGCGGAGCCTTGGCCTTCGAAATCATCACGTATCCGTCCCGCGGCCCCGGTACGGCACCCTCGACCATCAGCAGATTCTCGTCAAGATCGATGCCGCGTATGCGCAGATTCCGCACCGTCACCCGATCCGTCCCGAAGTGTCCCGGCATGCGTTGTCCCGGAAACACGCGTGACGGAAAACTCGACGCGCCGATCGATCCCTGCACCTGGAACATGTGGCCGTGCGACTTGGGACCGCCGCCGAACTTGTGCCGCCGCACCACCCCTGCAAATCCGCGGCCCTTCGAAGTGCCCACCACGTCCACAAACTTTGCGTCGGTGAAGATGTCCACCAGCACGCGATCGCCGGCTTTCACGCCATCGGTACCGTCAGCCGCGGCCTCGATGTCCACTTCGCGAATCAATTTCACCGGCGGCGCTTCCGTCTTTCCCAGGTGGCCCGCCTCGGCTTTGCTCATGCGCGAGGCCTTCACAAACTCCACCAGCCCGATCTGCGCAGCGTCATAGCCGTCCTTCGCCGCGCTCTTCAACTGCGTAATCACGCAGGGACCGGCCTGCAGCACCGTGATCGGATGCACGTCGCCCTTATCGTCGAAGATCTGCGTCATGCCGATCTTTTTTCCCAGAATTCCCGTGACTGCCATTTCTTCCTCACCTCATCATGCGTGGCCGATTGCCCCGCACTGCCGGAAATACAGTTCTTAGTTCATAGTTCGTAGTTCGTAGTTATTGCGTCTTGCCGAGTGGCTGTGAACTGCGAACTGTGAACTCACTTTTCAAACGCCTTGATCTCCACGTCCACGCCGGCCGGCAAATCGAGCTTCATCAGCGCGTCCACCGTCTGCTGCGTCGGCTCCAGGATGTCGATCAGCCGCTTGTGCGTGCGAATCTCAAACTGTTCGCGCGATTTCTTGTCCACGTGCGGCGAACGCAGCACGCAGTACTTGTTCTTGATCGTCGGCAAGGGAATCGGCCCGGCCACCGTTGCCCCGGTGCGCTTGGCCGTGTCCACAATCTCGCCGGTCGAAGTGTCCAGCACGCGATAGTCGTATGCCTTCAACCGGATGCGTATTCTCTGTCCTACCATAACGTCCTCTGAGCTAACAGCTGACAGCCAACAGCTATCAGTTAGTTCTTTGTTTTTGCTGTCAGCTGTCCGCTGTCAGCTCTTCGCTTACTTCACAATCTCCGAGATGGTCCCCGCGCCCACCGTGCGTCCGCCTTCGCGGATGGCAAAGCGCAAGCCCTTCTCCAGCGCCACCGGCGTAATCAGCTCCACCTTCAGCGCCACGTTGTCGCCCGGCATCACCATCTCC
>DASYYN010000263.1:0-7420 GCA_035933815.1 Acidobacteriaceae bacterium | reverse complement strand
CGGGTCCTCGAAGGGAAGGAGCTCGAAGGATTCTCCCGACTCGAGATGGACGGTTGCCCAGGCGATGAGGACCGTATCATTACGGTGGCCCCCGTTGTAATCGTCAGCCACGGCAGTTCTCCTGTTCAGGACATGGGATGCACCTGAGTCCCGGAAGCTCGTCCCGGCTGAAGATGGACAGCACGGTTAAGTACTGGGCGGGGGATCGTCCGGATGGCCAATACCCGACCGCAATTGCAGAACCGCCCATTCCGAATAGTCCAGCAGCAGGCAAACGGCCGCCCCGATCTGTAGCCACAGAACCCTCGCCCGCAGCATAATTTGCCCGGCGATCGTGAAGAGGGTTACCGCTGTGCAGTTGGCCTGGGCGCACTGTTGCACGCTCAGCAGGAATAAAGAAGAGAATGTACCCGCAGACAGCAGCCAACACAAGACCAACCCTGTACGACGCAAATAGAAGTAGATAAAGAAACCAAAGAAGCTCATCGCAGGACAGAGCCAGATCAGCATCTGCAGGACCGAGTGGGACCGTCCGGCTCCGTTCCACAGCCAACCGAAGACTGCCAATCCCGAGCAAAGCAGGCTAGCCACGCCCGCAACCGTCAGAAGCAAAATCCTGCGCACGCTGTAGTCTACCTGCGGTTGCCCTCGGCCCAAACGGTGCTCCTTTGCATCTCACACAACGTGAGATACGAGTCACAGGAGGGCCCCATGAGGAAGTTCCTTTTCTGGGCAACCGTTGCTGCCGGAGCCGTTGCCGCGTACATGATGTATCGCCGCGGCGAAGATATAACCACCATCGCCCGCGAATCGATCCAGCATCCGGTGAAATCGCTGGTCCGCGAGACCCGGTACACCGCTTCCGACGCTGCCTGAAGCCCGGAACAGGGACCCGCAGCGGGCGTCCGATAAAATGAACGTATGGCCTCGCCCGGTGATTCACTGGTGCAGATCGACCTCGCGCCGCGGCGCCCGCAGCCCAAGCCCGAGTGGCTGCGCGCCCGCGCGCCCATGGGCGACAACTACCACAACCTGAAGAAGCTGGCCCGCAGCCTGAACCTGCACACGGTGTGCGAGTCGGCGCAGTGTCCCAACATCGGCGAGTGCTGGCATCATCGCACCGCGACCTTCATGATGCTGGGCAACACCTGCACGCGGCGCTGCGGATTCTGCGCCGTTCCCAAGGGCCGGCCGGAGCCGATCGACTTTGACGAGCCGCGGCGCGTGGCCGAAGCCGTGGCTGCGCTGGAACTGAAGTTCGCCGTGATCACCAGCGTCAATCGCGACGATGATATCCTCGGCGGCGCGCGCGCCTTCGTCATGGTGATCGAGGAGATTCGCCGCCAGGCGCCAGGGTGTCAGGTGGAGGTGCTCATCCCCGATTTTCAGGGGAATGAAGAGGCGATCCGGATGGTGGTCGCGGCCCGGCCGGAGATCCTGAACCACAACACCGAGTCGGTCCCGCGCCTGTATCGCGCCGTACGCTCGGGCGCGCGCTACGAGCGCACGCTCCGGCTGCTGGAGTACGCGAAGCAGGTCGATCCGCGAACCGTGACCAAGTCCGGCGTGATGGTCGGGCTGGGCGAGGAGATGCACGAGCTGCTGGCGGTGTATCGCGACCTGGCGAGCGTGGGCGTGGATGTGCTCACCATCGGACAGTATTTGCGCCCGTCCAGGGATCACCTGCCGATGGCGCGCTACTACACGCCCGACGAGTTCGCGACCATGAAACGCGAGGCACTGGCCATGGGCTTCCGGCATGTGGAGTCGGGGCCGCTGGTGCGCTCGTCGTATCACGCGCATGAGCAGGCGGACGCACAGGCGAGCGCGGGCGCTGTCAGCAAGGCCGTCCATTTGTGCTAAACACAGACCTTTCCTTACCGGTGCCGCACTGCAACTCCCATCCTGAATCGCCCGAAAGCACTGAAAGGCTCACTTCTCCGCATCGAGCGCGAGAAAATGGCCTTTCTTTGCGAGGTTCAGCAGATTTCTGTCGGCAGTAAGGAGCGTTGCGCCGAGGTGGCGCGCTGTGGCTACGAGGATGCGGTCCGCGGGGTCAGGGTGCATCTCAAAGCCGAGGCGGGTGCTGGCGACAGCGATTTCGGGCTCGAGTGGAATGAGGCTAACGCCGGGTTTTGCCAGCGCTTCACGAATCCAATCCAGCACGTCCTTGTGCAGAGTGATTCGCTTCCGGCTCTCCAGAAGCGCGATCTCCCAGGGAGTAATCGCCGAGACGGCCAGCCTGTCCTGGTGTGACGCAAGGTTGATGGCCTTCGCTGCCTGTCGTCCGAGCCGGGGTTCGTTCCACGTTGCCCAGAGCAGGACATGGGTATCAACCAGCAGCAGAGCCCGTGCCGTCGCAGGCGCTCTGGCGCTCACTTCATGGCCTCCCATTCCGCGTCAATGGGCGAAATGATGTCTGCCAGAATTTCTCCTGTTCCCTGCATGGAACCCACAAAGTCGTCCTGCTGCGGAATGGGCGATACCTGGGCGACGGGGCGGCCGCGCTTGGTGACGACGAGAGTGTGGCGTTTTTCGGCTACCTCGTCGAGAAGCTTGAGGCACCTGGATTTGAATTCACCGGCGGGGATGCTGGCGGACTTCATTGATGATCCTCCCATGGTCACGGACCATAGTCATATGGTACCATGCGTGGCCACCTGCCGGCGCGGTCATTGGTGCAGGGCTGCCTTGAGCATCGCCACCTTCTCCGCCCGGCTCACGCGGTTGTATTCCGAATCGAGCGCATCCATCACGGTCTCGCCTGCTTTCGAACGGGAGTCCGCGCGAGCACCCGCCGCCAAAAGTCGCTTTACAGTCTCAGGCGAGCCCAGAGCCGCCCCATACATCAGCACAGTCCAGCCGCTGGCATCGGCAGCGTTGACATTCTGTCCTGAAACGATCATTTGGTGAATTGCAGTTGGCGAGGCACCCCTGTCAGCGACTGCCCGCATGAGCTCCGTCACACCCGGTTTCGGCAGGAACAGCTCGCTCCAGATCCCGCCCACCATGAATCCTGGTCTGGGCAGACGCTCTGAACTGATGTTTCCTGAAAACCGTTCATTGCCTGGATCGCCATGGCGCCATCGATGCGTATCCGCAAGGGCATCGATCTTCTTATCCATATCGCGGAGCCACTGCGGAGCACTATCGGCATAATCGCTGACCGTCTTCACGTGTCCGGCGATGCTCACGGTCGTGCAGTAAGTCGCGTTGTCCGTGATCCAGCGCCGATAATGTGACCAAAGCCACCAGAAACCGCGACTGCGAAAATCTCTGATCAGTTCCCTTGCGGCTGCAGGGTCAACTTGACCCGAACCGTCGCCGCGGGCCTGAACGTAGTAGCTCCCGTGCCACTCCACACGGCCGTCCCCGCGAATGCGCACGCTGTAAGCTGGACAGGGTCCGAGGCACCCCGAGCGGCGCAGTTCTATCCAGTCAGAAGGCGCCACCTTTGCAAATGGCCGGGCGAATGGATTCGGTATCCCGCTGACAATTACCGGTCCGAAAGGGAACCACGCCCGCACCGCCGCCAATGACGACCAGGCCCCGCATGCCGCTCCGACCAGCAAACAAAATCGCACTGTCTTCAGCATGGGCCTGTACCTTTATCTCACTGGACGATTCTCGCGTAGAATACGTCTTTCGAATCGCTTTTCTGAAGGACAACGACCATGGCTGTCTCGGCAATGGCGGGCATTCCCGCTCTGAAAGAAGCTCATGCGCAGCTGCGTGCCCGCATGGACAAGGCTGTGCAGGATTTCCAGACGAACCTCGGCTCCATCCGCACCGGACGCGCGTCGGTCCACATGCTGGATCAGGTGAAGGTGGAGTACTACGGCACACCGACGCCGCTGAACCAGGTGGCGCAACTCAACGCGCCCGATCCCACCTCGATCGAAATCACTCCGTGGGACCCCAGCATTATTACGGAGATCGAAAAGTCGCTTCGGACGTCGGACCTCGGGTTCAATCCGAACAACGACGGCAAGAAGGTCCGCGTCCCCGTACCTCCGATGACCGAGGAGCGCCGCCGCGAAGTGGTGAAGCACCTGCACCGCGTGCTCGAGGATCACCGCACGGCGGTGCGCAACATCCGGCGTGATGGCAATGAGCTGATCAAGAAAGCGCTGAAGGACAAGAAAATTTCAGAGGACGAGGAGAAGCGCTCGCTCGACGAGATTCAGAAGCTCACCGATGAGGAAATCCGGCGCATGGACGACATGGCGAAGAAGAAGGAAGTTGAGGTGATGCAGGTTTAGCCCGGAACGGATCGGCGCGAAGCAGGAAGGCCGTCCGGGTGGACGGCCTTTGTCTTTACGCGGAGACAACGAATCCGGGAACAAGAAGGAGCGGACACGCGTGCAGTTCACGAAGCGATTGCGCGACGGAGTGCGGCGGGGCGAGATCACCTGCACGGTGCGCATCTGGACGAGTCCGCATGTGAAGGCGGGCAACCGCTACCGCATGGAAGAAGGCGAGATCGAGGTGGACTCGATTGAGCCGATCGGGTTGCCGGATATCACGCCGGAGCTGGCGCGGGCCTCGGGGTTCCTGGGCGTGCTCGACCTGCTGAAGGTGGCGAAGCATGGGCCCGGAGACAAGGTGTACCTGATCCGCTTCCACTACATCCCGCCCAAACGGCGCAGCACGAAGAGGTGACGCTTATCCGGCGACGGGTGGAGCGGCAATCATCGTCAGAAAGAGCAGGAAGACGACGAAGGCGAGCATGATCAGAAGGCGGCGCATAGAGCACCCTTCCGGCTCCCGGAGAGGGCCTTCGTGTGTCGCCGATGCAGGCCTCGCGCAGCTGCCGGGTGCGACCGACCGGTTCTCCGGGAGCTCTGGCAAGATCGTAACGCCGTTCGCCTGCGGCGGCGACGCGGTTTTGACGCCATCGACAGCAGATTGGTGCGGGCCCGCCTGGGCTGGATCAGGCCGGACCGGATCAGATCCCGAGGCCTGCGGCGAGGCGGTCGAGGAGCAACTCCTGGCCTTTGAAAATCTTCGGCCGGGCTTCATCGACGGCAAACCAGGCGCCGCGGTCGGCTTCCGGGATCATGATCTGGCGGCCGGAGCGCGGGGGCCACTCGATGGGGCAGGTGTTGCTGACCAGGGTGGCGGGGTCGAAGTCGCCCTCGACGGCCCACGCACTGACCAGCTTGCCGGAGGGCTGGCGGATCTCGCCGAGGGGGATGAAGTCGCCGCGGAAGACGCGGTCGGGTGGCGAGCCAGTCTCCTCCTCGAACTCACGGCAGGCGGCGGCGAGAGGATCTTCGCCTGGCTCGTACTCGCCTTTGGGAATCGACCAAACGTCCTTCCTCACGTAGTACGGTCCGCCGGGGTGGACGAGGAAGACCTCGAGTCCGGCGGATACGCGGCGGTAGAGAAGGATGCCGGCGGAGGTCTTTGGCATGGGTACAGCATAGAGCCGATGGTGGGCAGGAGTTAGCAGTTAGCAGTTAGCGGCTAGCGGCCAGCTGCCAGTAGCCAGTAGCGAGTAGCCAGCAAAACTGATTGCAGTCGACGGGGTAGATAGGACATCCCTCAGGGGCTAAAGCCCGCTGAGTTAGGAAGCTTAGCGGCACGGCTGAAGCCGTGCCCCTTCAAAACATCGGATTTGCCATCGTTGCAGGAAGAGGTGACCTTCGTGAGACGGTTGCGTTCCTGAGGGGAAATGAAGATACTGGCTCTGCTTTTCTGCCTGACCTCGGTCGATTAACTCGCTCCTGAACGGGGCGAGGCTCGGCTGCTCATGATCACCTCTATCCCCCGGAGGAAATTGTGCGAAAGACATTTGCTTTTGCCGTGTGCTGCATTCTGTTCGGCAGCCTAGCGCAGGCCCCTGCCCAGTCGCCGAGTCAGGTGACCGGCGCGAAACGCATGACGGTTACGATCAACGGAACGCCGATTGAGGGCGTGCGCAACGTTCGTGGGCTGGAATCGGCCAGCGAGGTGCAGTCGATGGAACAGGGGGCTGGAGCAGCGAGCCGGACCATGCCCACAGGAACGCTGAAGCAGTTGCCGAGCCCTGGGCAGAAACACACGCTCGTGCTCACCGTAGCGCCGACACCGAACGATGTGTTACGCGAATGGCAGAAAAACGTGGCCAGTGGCAGGCAGGATCACCGCTCGGTGGACATCACGGTTTACGATGCCGAAGGCCGGCCGGGGCGCAAATACCATTTCACGGACTGCTGGCCCACACGAATCAGCAGGCCGATGAGCACTCAGCGAGATTCCGGAGTCGGCACTGAGAAGATCGAGCTGGCGTACGAATCGGTGCAGGTTCAGTAGGGGCGCGCCAACACTGCCACTCGGACGTGTCGGGCTACGGCCAGAGACGTCCGAGTGGAACGCGTTACGGGATCAAACGCGCCGCCCGACGCCGCGGACGAAGTGAATGATAAGGAAGACCACAAACAGCGCCAGCAGAATGTGAATCGCCGCCACAGCCACGTGGAAGGCGAGGAAGCCGATGAGCCATGCGATCAGGAACAGTATCGCGATTGCCAGCCACATATCAAACACCTCTCCAGGCGAGCGCCGATGCGGGGGCGCTTCTATTCAGTCGGATGGCAGGCGCAGGACAGGGTTTGCTCCCGGATACTCCCCGAGGGGTGAGCAGCGAAGCACAGGCCCTGGTACAACTCGGGCAACCTGCCCTGTGATTCGCCGGAATCAGTTCATGCGGCAGGCACGACCGCAGCCTTGTCGTCGGGAGCGGGAGCAAGCGCGATCGGAGCGGGCATGGTCGCAGCGGCAGGCCAGGAGTTCCTTCGCGGAGCGCTCTCGGCGCGGATGGCAGCCTCGGCAAGGCGGGCGGAGAGCCGGAGCATGGTCTGCCAGTCGGTTTCGCCCAGTTCGCGGCGCATGCGATCCTGCGCGCGCTGCCAGTAAGGCATGGCTTCGCGCAGCACCTGCTCGCCCTTTTCGGTGAGGCGGTAAACGCGGCGCTGGCGGTCGCCGACACGCATGATGACCCAACCGCTGCGGCGCGCGGATGCGAGACGGCGCGAGAAGGTCTCTTCGGAGCCGATCGCGTGCCGCGCCAGATCGCAGTGGGCAATCTCGCCGGCCTCGGCGATGACGCGCAGCATGGTGAACTGCGTCACTTTCAGTTGTGTGGGTGCAAGAACCAGGTCATATAAGTGGCAAACTGCACGGGTGGCGCGGCGGAGACTTGCAGAGGCGCACACTTCCGTCATCCCCGGTGGGATCATCAGAATTACCCTCCAAAGTTATGTGTTCTTACGTTGACGAGTCGAGAACGATCAAGGCATGCCGAACAAGGAGAGCCCCATAACTTGACTCTATTCCTATTGTTTAGACTGTGTCGGTCCCTGTCCGTTGGCAAAGCAACAGTGGTTGAGAGCTGGCGCATCATGACATCATGGAGATGCGCAACGAATTTTTGCGC
>DASYYN010000221.1:0-50009 GCA_035933815.1 Acidobacteriaceae bacterium | reverse complement strand
AACACCGCCGCCGCCGCCCATGCTGCCACGGGAAACGCCGCCCGATGGAGCCGACGGCGCCGACGACATGGAAGGAGCTGAACCCACGCCGGCCGACGTTGCACCACCCATACCCGACCGTCCCGCCCAGCCGCTGTCGATCGACCGCGGGCCGGACATGGCCGGCGGAGCATATCCCCGGTGGATCTCGACGGGAGCCAGATTCGATGTGCCCACCATCCGCGGACCGCCGCGGCCGGCGAATCCTGGTGCCGGTCCGACCGACGTATAAACCGGCGTGCTGGCGACTCCATGCTGCAGCGAGCTGTGCGAGAAGCCTTCCAGCTTGCCCAGCCCTTCGCGAGGAACGCCCAGGCCCGCCGAATCACGCCGGAAGAGGAAGGAATTGCTCTTGCCCATCTCCGACGTCACCAGCGGTTTCATGTTCACCTGCAGCAGCGTCGGCTGCCGCGGAGCCGGCGGACGCCGTGGCGGCTGGATCGGCGGGTGCTGAATCCCCTTGAATCCGATACCCGTGCCGCCGCTGCTGCCGCTGCCACCGCCTGCGATCCCTGGCGTATTCATCAGGCCGTTCCAACCGCCGCCGGGCATCCATCCCCATCCCATTCCGGGACAGTAATTCCAGCTTCCGGTGTGGTAGGGCATCCATCCCCATGGATACGGCGAAACCCAGCTGTAGCCCGCGTTTGGATAATATGCCCACGCGCCGTTGGCATAGGGATCCCACGCGGCGCTGGTGAAATACGGACGCCACATGGACGCGCCGCAGCCATTCACAAAGCTGCCGTAATACGAGAGGTCGTTGGTTCCGTAAGCGTAGGGGGAATTGCCGAGCGCGCCCATGCTCGCGACGCGCGCGTGATAATCGGCTGACTGCTTATCCCACGAGTCGAATGAGGTGGTGGCGATCTCCTTCGTCACCTGCGGCTGGGCGGCGGAAACCAGAGACAGCGATACGTTGCGCTTGCTGGCAACGTCCATGTCGCCATCGTGGCTCGAGAGGTGCACCGGGCCACTGTAGACCGCGAGCTGCGCCTCAGTCGTATTCGTATTGAGGCGAATATGACTGCCCCCGGAAAGCTCTAGCTTCTGCATGTTGCTGGCGGGGCCGAAGAGCAGCGTGAGCCCGTTGTGGGCATCTTTGGGCATGCTCACGTAGGCGCTCCCCTTCAGGAGCTGGGCCTCAGTGGTCGTCGCGCCGGTTCCCAGCCGCTCGAGGATGGGGAAGGCCACGACGGAGTAAGGAGCGAGCCGGAGGGTGCTGTTGTCCTCAAACTCCACCTCGGCAATGCCGTCGTCGGTGCGGACTTCGCAGCGCTCGACAATCGGCAGGTTGCTCATGGCGGCCTCAAAGCCGTTGCCGGTTCCGCGGTTCACCTGGACGGTGCCGCGCACTTCGCTCAGGCGCACAATGCGCACCTTGGACGCTCCAGGCGCGGGTGCGGGCGTGTCGACCTGAGCCTGTGCCGGCGCGGGAGCTGGAGCGCTGACCGTGGCTGGCGCTGGCGCAGGCGTGGCGGCTGTGGTCTGTACAGCCGGAGTCGCGGGCGGCGGCGTCAGGGGATTGTCGTCCTGCGCAGGACAGGCGGCAGCGAAGAAGAGGAGCGAAAGGATAGACGCTGTGGCGGGAACGGAAATCTTGAGCACGTCCGCCTCCTTTGTTGTGGCGAACTTGAGACAAGGCGTTCCGGGGCAAACCGGAACGTTGCGGCCTAATGGTAGCACCGCGCCACAAGGGATGACGAGCGAGACCCGGTTTAAGCTTCACGGTGCCGAATTTATATTGCTAACGCCAGTGAAAAGCATCCGCCACCCCAAACAAACTTCGGAATGGCGGAGCGGAGCCCGACAGGCTTAGGAGTGCAGAGTAATCCGGCAGGGCGCCGGATTACTCTGCGATGGCTGCTGTTTACGGCACGTACTCCCACATGTCGTTCAGGTTGGAAGCGGTGTTGGTCTTGTATTCACCGAATCCACCGAACATCCAGAAGTCCCCCAGATCATCGGTCCACCAGGCGGCAGGATATCGCGCCTCGGGCAGGTTGCTGGCGGCAAAGACCCCCAGCATCCCGTAGCTCCCCGGCTGGCCGGCGACGTTCGACCCGCCCACCCAGGTCCATTGGCCGGCGCTGTACTCCCACAGGTCGTCGAAAAGGTTGACAGGCGCAGTGGCCGGGGTGACGGTGCCGTTTCCGCCGAAGACCCAGAAGTTGCCGGCGGGATCCATCCAGCAGGCGGCCTGGGCTCGCGCTCCTGGAACGTTGGTGGCAGCCGGGGTTCCTTCGGTGCCGTAAACGCTGGCCTGGTTCGCCAGGTTCGATCCGTTGATCCAGGTCCACTGGCCTGTGCCCGGGTTGTACTGCCACAGGTCGTTGAGGAAGCCGCTGGTTCCGGCTGAATCGTAGCCGACTCCGCCGAAGAGCCAGAAGTTGCCGGCTTTGTCGGTCCAGTGGCACGCGGCGGCGCGCGCGCCGGGGATGTTGGTTGCCGCAGCGGTTCCCATGGCTCCGTAGTTCCCGGATTGTCCAGCCGTATTCGAGCCGCCCATCCAGGTCCACTGACCGCTGCTTACGGTGAACTTCCACAGGTCGTTCAGGGTTGGGATGCCGCCGTTGATCAGTGTTCCCACCGAGTCATAGCCGTTCCCGCCGAAGAGCCACAGGTTGCCGGAAGAGTCGGTCCAGGTAGCGGCGTGGTTGCGCGCGCCGGGAACGTTGGCGGAAGCAGCTGTTCCCAGGGTTCCGTAGGTTCCAAGGATGTTGTACGTGCTCGACCCGGAGACCCAGGTCCACGCGCCGCGGTAGTACATCCACAGGTCATTAAAGTAATTGGAAGAGCCCGCGTCTCCGCCGAAGAGCCAGAATTGTCCTGAGGCGTCCGTCCAGCCGACAGCAGAGGCTCGCCCGCCGGGATAATTGCTGGGCGAAGCTGTTCCCCTGGTGCCGTAGCTGCCTTGCTGGCCGGCGACGTTGGAACCGCTCACCCATGTCCACTGTCCATAGCTCCACTTCCACAGATCGTTCAGCAGGCCGGGGGTCCCGGTCGAATCGCGGCCGCTGCCGCCGAAGAGCCAGAGGTTGCCGGAAATGTCGGTCCAGCCGACGGAGTAGTTGCGAGCTCCGGGGGAATTAGCCGTTGCGCCGGTTCCCTGGGTTCCGTAGGTTCCCGCGGCATTGTTGGTATTGGAGCCGGCCAGCCATCCCCAGAGCGGGGCTGCGTTATACGCGCAGGCGACGGCGACGTTGCTTACATTGGCTGTTGCGGTGCCCCCGCCGTTGGATACGGTGCAGGTCTGACCCGGCGTGGAAACCTGGGAAGCAACCGTCACATTGTAGGCGGCCCCACTCGCGACCCCCGTGCTGAAGGTGAACGGTCCGTCTGCCGTGATGCTCAGGTTGTCTCCACCGTTGTTCTGCAGAATCAGTCCCGTTCCGGTAAGGCCTGTGACCACGCCTCCGATCGTGTAGCCGGATGGAGTGGTGCACGCTACCTGGACGTTCGTTACGTTCGCGGTGGCGGTTCCGCTGCCGTTTGTCACTGTGCAGGTTTGAGCGGGGCTGGAGGGCTGTGTAAGCACAGTAACTTTGTATGCGCTGCCGCTCGCGATCGCAGTGTGGAAGGTGAAGTTACCGTTCGCGTTGATCGTCAGGTTGTCGCCGCCATTATCCTGCAGCACCAACCCTGTGCCTGTGAGCCCCGAGACGGCGCCGCCGATGGTGTAACTGGGAGCAGCACAGGTCACCTGCACACTGGTGACGTTGGCGCTGGCCGTTCCGCTGCCGTTCGCAACAGTGCACGTTTGCGCAGGGCTCGACGGCTGGGTCAATACCTTTACGCTGTACGCGGCGCCGCTGGCAATCGCTGATGAGAAAGTAAAAGCTCCGTTGCCGGTGATGGACAGGTTATTGCCGCCATTGTTCTGCAAAACCAGACCCGTGCCTACCAGTCCCGACACGGTGCCGCCGATGGTGTAGGTGGGTGCAGCGCAGCTCACCTGAACGTTGGATACGGCGGCGGTGGCTGTTCCACTGCCGTTCGTGACCGTGCAGGCCTGTGCGGGGTTCGACGGCTGGGTCAACACAGTAACGTTGTACGCAGCGCCGTTGGCAATGGCGGTGGCGAAGGTGAAGCTTCCATTTGCGGTGACGGTGAGGTTATCGCTGCCGTTGTCCTGCAGCACCAGGCCCGAGCCCACCAGGCCTGAGGCCGTTCCGCCAATCTTGTAGGTCGTCGTCGTGGTCTGGTTTTGGACATTCTTGCCCGAGCCTCCGCCGCATCCGGCGATGAAGCCGGTGACTGCGGCAATCCAAACCACAAAGCAGATTCGCAGGGCGCTGGAAAGCCGGTGAGAAGTGCGACCGCTCCTCGTCACTCCGTCAGCCAGGAATGGGTCCTGAATCGTATGTGCAGTCGATTCGAGGACGTGTTCATGCAATTCGAAATGGCGCGTCCGCGCCGCGGATGTGGCGATGCGCTGTTTCACGGTGTGTCCCCCTGTTTTGCTTTTTGAAGAAAGCCGTGGAGCGGGTCGCCGTTTCTCCGGGGAATCGATCGATGCTCCCAATTTGGCTTTTCACTTCTGGTTGCGGAATCCAGGGGAAAAACAGCTCATTTGTTTTCTGGAACCTTGCACGCTCACACGCCGAGGGAGCTATCGCCCTTTCTGCCCGACGGGCGCACCGGGCGAAAAGCTGGGAAGTTGAAATGGACGGGTACCAGATGTCGGCGACGAGAACCGCATGCGATACTGAGAGCGCCCACCCTGCGCCGGGATGGCGGAACTGGCAGACGCAGCGGACTCAAAATCCGCCGGAGTTCACTCTCCATGAGGGTTCGACCCCCTCTCCCGGCACCATCTAAATATAATGAAATAGTGGGATCTACTTGTTTAGTTTTCTGGATTGATGCTGGCTCTTTGTCCGCTGGGGTTTAGGCTGGTGGCTGTTGCGGTGCCTGTTCGAGTTTTTGGTGCCCGTACGGGCAATACGGTCAACGATTGACTGTGTGTGCTGCGGCGAAAGGTGGGAGTACCTGCCGGCTTGACTCATGGTCTTGTGTCCCGCGGCCTCCATGATCTCGCGCGTGGTCGCGCCAGCCATAGCGAGCCATGAGCAGAATGTGTGCCTCAGCCCGTGCCAGATGATCCGGGGAATTTCGGCTTCAAATTCGGATTCCAGACGCGATGGGCTCGTGAATGTCAGCGAGAGTATGACCAGCAGTCGAGGGCTTGGCGGCACTGTCTTCGCCGAGTCGAATCGTGATGGACGGTGGACCGCTCAGTGATCTCCGCCCGATGCAGACGCTCGAATCGGCTGTTCAGGTCTGGATTTGGCGGCAAAATGAAGCCGAACGCAGAGATATGCGAAAGCGAACGAGCTACTGAGTAGGCGATCAGTGCCACGCCTCCCGCAAGCCCATTAGCCTGATCGATTACTTGCCGGCGACGCAACGGTCGTCTCGGCCCATGCAGCAGGCTTGATTCCACGCTTTGTGAGCGAATGGCCGAAGCAGCTTCAGCTCGCGTCACTTGACGCGCGGCCCGTTCGGTCGGTGCAAATACTCGGGTATCCAGGAAAACTGAATTTTCGCAGAGACGAAACGCACAGCCTTCTCATTTCGATGCCCGAAGAACTGCAGGATTCTTCGAACCGCCGCAGCCAATTTGCCTGGGCTTTTAAGTTGAGCTATATCGAAATAACAATTTCAACGAATGATCTGTTGTCGATCCGCGGGTGCTCCATCGCGAAGCGCGTTTTCACGCCAGAACCGGCGCCTGTAATGGAGACACAACCATGGTCCGCAGAGGAATCCTCAACCCGCAGCTGAATTCGCTGCTGACATCCACTCGCCTGGCCAATAACTGCCGGACTTCCTGTATTTCAAGTTCCGGATCCGTGGTTTACTATGCCCTTGTTTTTTGAAGAAGCCGGGTAACCGTTTTCAGGGCCGCCGCTGTGGAAAGTCGGACGACCGGAGGATGGCTCATGGGATCGAGTCAGCTCGGTGCACAGGAACCCGAACAGGAGAGGTCTGGTGAACACGAGAATTGGTCTGTTAGCAGTCGCGGCATGGTGGTCTGTATTCGCCGTCGGCGCTTCATCTCAGGAGGGTGCGCCGGCGACGCCCGCGCAGATCACGGCAACGATCCATACGCAGCGAACGGCCGAGCCCGTGTCGAAATATGAATTCGGAATGTTCATCGAACATATCGGCCCGCTGATCTATCGGAGCCTCTGGTCGGAGATGCTCGACGACCGGAAATTCTACTTTCCCATCACCTCGAAGCAGCCAGAACCGCCCGCCGGGGAACAGGCCGCCGCCCAGGCGCGCAGGAATGCTCTGCGCAGATGGGTGCCCGTAGGTTCGGATGACGTAGTCGTCATGGACAAGCAACAACCGTTTGTCGGCGACCAGAGTCCACGGATCTCCCTCGACGCGTCTGCTCCCCACGGAATTCAACAGACAGGAATCGCTCTGGTTAAGGGGAAAAAGTACGTCGGCCGAATTTATCTCCGCGGTTCTTCCGGATCGCACGTCAAAGTGAGCCTCATCTGGGGCGCCGGTGCAAGCGAGCGTCAGACTCTCACGTTGCCGTCGCTAACGGACAGCTATAAGAAGTTTCCGCTTAACTTCACGGCGGGCGCGGATACAGCGCAGGGAACGCTGGAGATCGCAGGCGTCGGCAGTGGTGATTTTCATGTGGGCACAGTGTCGCTGATGCCGGCCGACAACATCGATGGATTCCGGCCGGATACGATCGCGCTCCTCCGCCAGTTGCATTCGGGTATGTGGCGCCTGCCCGGCGGAAATTTCCTCTCCGACTGGAGTTGGTACAACGGAGCCGGCGATATCGACAAGCGGCCGCCCACATTCGACTATGCGTGGCACGCGATGCAGACCAACGATGTGGGCATGGATGAATTCATGACACTCTGCAAGCTCATTGGCGTGGATCCATATATCACCGTGAATGCCGGCTTCGGCGATGCTCACTCGGCTGCGCAGGAAGTCGAGTACATCAATGGGTCTGTGAACACACCCATGGGTGCATGGCGTGCGAAGAACGGCCATCCTGAGCCGTACCACGTCAAGTTCTGGAACATCGGCAACGAGCCATGGGGGACGTTTCAACTCGGCTATACGGACCTGAAGTATTACGTCCTCAAGCACAACGAGTTTGCAGAGGAGATGCGCAAGGTCGATCCTTCGATCACGATCATCGCCTCTGCAAAGATGCTGGAGCCCATGTCCCTGCAGGGTGCGAATCGCACCAAATATGTCGACAATATGCAGCCTGTTTTCGGAACGGATGTCGACTGGACGGGTGGGATCCTGAAGAACTGCTGGGGAACCTTTGACGGAATCGCGGAGCACTGGTATGAGTCGCCGGGCAGGCACTTCGATGTTGAGAAAGCAAAAACCCTGCCGCCCGATGCGCCCTCAACCGAGGCGTGGGTGAAATATGATCCGACAACGCTCGAGTTCGCCCGATACGCCGGCGACGTGATCCGTCGCAAAGCCGAAGAATGGGAGGGGTACCAGCAGCGATTCCCGGAGATGCTCCGGAAGAAGACGTTCCTGTCCATCGATGAGTATGCGTATTTCGGTGGGAGCGGCTTCGGCCGGGGAGTGAATCTCAAGTCCGCACTCGCCTACGCGATGCTTTTCAACGAGGAGATGAGGCATACCGCTTTCCTTACGATGACGGCGCACACCATGGGCACGTCGACCCTGGACATTACTCCTACGGCTTCTACGATGAATACAACCGGTCTCGTCTTCAAAATGTACGGTGATCACTTCGTCGGTTCTATTCCCGTCGCTGTCTCGGGCAACTCACCGCAGCCGCCGACGAAAAATCCTCCCTACGCGGACGAACCGAAGACGCGCTCCGGCAGCCCGACGTATCCGCTGGACGTCTTCGCCGCGCTCAGCCCCGACCACAAATACCTCAACGTCTCGTGGTGAACGCGACCGATTCAGAGCAAAAGCTGGATCTGGACCTCACTGGCGCCTCTCTCCAGGGAGCATCGACACTGTGGCAGATGACGGGAAAGGATCTGAACGCGGCAGACCGCGTTGGCCAGCCGCCAGAAGTGACGATCCGGGAAATTCCCGTCGATGACCCAGCGAAGTTGATCACCGTCGCGCCGATCAGCGTGAATGTTTATCGCTTCCCCCTGGGTCACTGATGTGCTGGATGGAACAACGCCGCGTCGCGTCAGAGGCAAGGGCCAAGCCGAGGTGAAAAATGCTCTTGAGAAGGCGTCTTCCCGGAAGCTGTCGTGCGACTGCACTGATCTCCTGCGCAATCCTGGTGACCTCCTTTCAATCTTCACGGCTGGCGGCGGCAGCGATACCGAAGACCCTCTCTGACGTCCGTGGATTCAATTACACGCCAGCGAGCGCACGGCGATCCTGGGATATGTGGCTCCAGTTCAACGCTCAGGAAATCGATCGCGACTTTGGGTACGCGAATGAACTCAGGCTGAACCAGGCGCGCGTGTTCCTCCCATTTGGGGCCTGGCAGCAGGATCCCAAAAACTTCTCTTCGAGCCTGGCCAGTTTCATGGACATTGCGCATCAGCACCGCATCGGAGTGATGCTGGTTCTGGTGCCCTACATGCCCCGTTCCGGCAGCGGTAATGATGTTGCGCCAGCCAATCTCGACGCCACGATGCAGTCCTGGATAAAAGCGGTCGCGGACGTTGTCAAAGACAAACCGAGCATGGCGTTTTGGGATGTGCAGAACGAACCAGACTACCAGGGGCCTCGCGAACATCCACGCACGGAGCAGGACCTGGCTCGCAGGATGTACCTGGCTCGAATGTTTGCAGACACCGTACATGCGGTGGATAAGGTCCACCCCACCACCGTCGGCTGCACGTATGAGAAATGCATGGAAGATACCGCGGCTTTTGCCGACGTTCTTTCATTCCACGATTACAGCTCGACTGTGGCGCAGATTGACGAAAACCTCTCCAGGGCAAGCGCATTCGCCGCGAGAGTGGGCAAGCCATTCTTTAATACGGAAATGGGCTGTGTCGGGCGTGCCAATCCGTATGACATCGTCCTGCACGAATACTACAAAGCGCATGTTGGGTTCTATATTTGGGAACTGATGATCACGCATTATTGGGGTAGTGTGCATGGCGTCTTCTATCCCGATGGCACGGTTCGGGACCCCTCGATTGCTGCTGCATTGCTGGGAGTCTTTCGCAACCGCGGCCCCGATGTGGTGCTGGAGGATCCTGACCGGGAAAGCTGGGTGACGACCGCTGTTGCCGATGGCAAGGCGTGGCTCGCTTCACCGAATCCTGACTGGAACGACGGCCTGCGCATCGCTGAGACTGAGGCCAATCTGCTGGAGGCGGCGCAACTGGTTCCCATGCGCACCCTGCCCACCCGCACCGTAGATCTTCTTCGTGCGGGTACACCAGATATTCCTGCGCTGCGGTCCGCAATATCGCAGTACGTCGGACTTCTTGAACCTTATGTCGATCCGCATCCGGTGACGCGGCACTGGTAGCTCCGAGCAGAGAAATGGATATGCCATCTCGCCGCACCTTTCTGGATCTGTCCGGGGCATTCGTTCTCTTCTTGACCGTTTCTCTGTCCTTTGCACTGCAAAAGCAGTCGAGTGCGTTACCTGCCAGCCGGATACTGCTGGGACAGATGACCAATGGGGCGAGAGTCTCCTTTGTCCGCTCCGCCTCGGGAATCTGGGGAATTGAAGTCTCAGAAAATGCCACTCCGTGGATGATGCAGGAGAAGCCGGCCCAGATCGAGATCTTTCGCAGCGAAGGAAACGTCAGCGATGTTGCCGCTGGATATGAATCGGTACAAAGGGAAGCAGGCGGAGTTGCGGCAAAAGCCAGGGTTGCAGGCGAAAGCGGAGCAACATTCCTCTTCACCGACCGGTGGAAGATCGCGAATGACGAGCTGATACTCAGCCGCACTGTGACTGTGACCCAAGGCGAGGAGAACGCGGGATTCTATTCGGCCATCAGATTCCTGACCGCGCCGGCGGTGTCCTGGTCGGACCTGGACTACCTCGCTCCCGGCGTTCTCTACGGCGATCCTTCGCATGTCGGCGACAGTGCGCCAGGAGGCACGCTGAACGACCGCGCAAGGCGCTTTGAGATCAGGGAGGACTGGCTATCCGCTCCGCTCTTCGCGATCTTGTTTCGCGACGGCCGCTGGGCGGCAGTACTGGACACATCCCCGCGTGGCGACACGACGTGGGAAGAAACGACAGCTCCAGCAACCAAACCGGTCATGGATGGACGGATTCAGTTCGGTGCGGTTGGGGTCCATGCGATCCGAGACGGCGGCGTCGACCTGGGATTCTGGTTTCCGGGAACAACGAGAGAATTTACACGCGGAGGGACGCCGCCGGTCCCGCTGGTGCGACGCCGGTATCATCCGGTCAGGACCGGATTCTCGCAGAGCTATCAGGTAGCGTTTCGCTTCGGCAGTGACGAGTCGTTTCTCGGTATGGAGCGCGACGCCTGGCGATGGGCGTGGCAGACACTGCATCCGCCGGTGATGCATCTCGACCTGGATGTCGTGCGCCGCACGCTCACAGATCATCTGGAGGCGCATGTGATTTCGGTGGATGGCAGAGCCGGCGTGCCGTTCCTTTTCGATGCGGTCACGGGAAAGCCGGGCTCGCGTCGGACCCCTGTGTTCACTGGTCCGAACGGGCCAGCGAGCCCGGCACCCTATCCCGAGGAACAGAGTCCTGAGCAAAAGGCGCAGCTGGCTGCATGGGCGCGCAGCGTGGGCGTCGATCTGGATACCTCGATGAGTGAATTGTGGCGGTGGCCGAAGGTCAACATGGGCTTCGTTTCGAAGGGCATCGAAGCGGCGGATGAGCTGCTGCGCGAGGGAGATCGCGACCCGAGCGCGCGCGGGCAAAAGATGCGGCAATCTGGGCTGGCAATTATCAACAGCTTCATTCGCCTGGTGCCGATGACGCCTCCTGCAGCCGCAGGCTTCAACCTGCAAACCGGCAAGCCGGATTCCGAGCCAGCAGGCGTCTTCTTCCTGAGGGCTCCATCAGAGGGTATGCAGACTCTGGTGAAAGCGTATGTGCGCGAGAAGCAGAAAGGACGCGATCATCCAGAATGGCTGCAGTGGTGCCGGCAGCTGGCAGACTGGTTGCTGACGCAGCAGCGGGAGGATGGATCGTTTCCCAGGAGCTGGAAGAACGGAACTGGAGAGGTGAATGAAGAGTCCGGAACGAGCAGCTACGATCCCGTGTCGCTCCTGGTGAGCCTCAGCCAGATCACGGGTGACCAGCGGTACCTCGATGCGGCGATCCGTGCCGGCGAATATGTGTGGAGCAACTATGGAAGCCATGGAGTGTTTGTCGGCGGGACCACCGACAATCCGAACGTAGTTGATAAGGAAGCCGGCATGTTGTCGCTCGAGGCCTTCCTTTCACTCTATGAAGCCACGAAAGAGGCAAAGTGGCTGGAACGAGCCGAGGCTGCCGGCAGCTACACCGAAAGCTGGATCTGGATTTGGAATGTTCCCATGCCGATTGGGGCCGACGATGCGCAGCTGCAATGGAAGCGGGGCGTGCCGACGGTCGGCGTGCAGGGCATTTCTGCACGCGGGCCCGGCGGGGTGGACGAATATCTCGATTGGGCCGTACCGCAGTTCGCGGAGTTGTACGAAGACACGCACGACGAGCACTATCTGAATGTCGTTCGCATTCTCTTGTTCGACACCAAGAACATGCTCGCCCTGCCGGGGCGCACATACGATTTGGATGGACCAGGCTGGCAGCAGGAAAACTGGGGAATGGGACCCGGTCGCAGAGGCTTCGGATCGCACCGCAGCTGGCTGCCATGGATCTCCGTGAACCACCTGCACGGGATCACTGGGCTGGAAGAGTTCGACCCGGTTCTGTATCGGCGACTAACAAAGGAAAATTGAGGTGCGAAAATCACCGAATTTCGAGAGAGGCCTTATGTCGAAGAAAGCAGCCGATCTGCATCCGCGGCGAGAGTTCCTAAAACTGGCCGCACTTACTGGCGCGGCAGCGCTCGCGGGAACATCAGCTCCGGCAGGTGCGGAGCCGCAAGGTAGTCCGTTACCGGTGAGCATCTCTGACGGAGAAAGCCAGATGGAGTTTCTTCGCGTTAACGGCCGGCACATCGCCAATGCGAAAGGGGATAAGGTCCGGCTGAGGGGGACTTGTCCTGGCGGCTGGATGAACATGGAAGATTTCATCAATGGCCACCCCGGCGCAGAGCACACTCTGCGCTCCCAGATGGCGGAGGTGCTGGGTCCGGCTAAAGCGCAGTTCTTTTTCGAGCGCCTGCTCGACTACTTCTTCAACGAAGATGACGTTATCTTCCTCAGGAAAACGGGCGCTTCGGTTGTCAGGATTCCGCTCAATTATCGACACTTTGAGGACGATGCCGCTCCTTTCAAATACAAAGAGAGCGGTTTTGCCCGTCTCGATCAGGTGCTGAATCACTGCGACAAGCATGGCCTCTATGTCATTCTCGATCTCCATTCTGCTCAGGGGTGGCAAAATGTCCACTGGCATTCCGACAACGCATCGCGCATTAGTCTTTTTTGGACAGTGCCGTCTTATCAGGATCGCTATGTTGCTCTCTGGCAGGAGTTCGCGCGCCGCTATGCGAACAGGGCAGTGATCGCGGGATATGACGTCCTCAACGAGCCTTGTTCGAACAACGAAATTGGCGACTATCCCTGGAATATCGGTCCCAACTACAAGCCCCGCTGGGACCGGATGAATTCCGTCTTCCGCAGAGTGGTGTCGGAAATTCGCAAGGTCGACTCCCGCCACATCATCTTCCTTGAAGGTGATAACTACGCGAAACAGTTCTTCGGTTTCGATGATCCCTTTGACGATAACCTCGCCTACAGTTCGCATAATTACACGGTGACCGGCTTCGGCCCTGGCAAATATCCCGGCGCCTACCTATCCGGACCTGCGGCGGGAGGCGGCTCCGAGGTGTGGAACCTGGCAAGACAGGAGCAATTCTTTCTGGACGCGGAAGGCACGCGGTTTACTCAGCAGCACGACGTTCCGTTGTGGGTAGGCGAGTTCGGGTCTGTCTACAATGGCCCGCCCGATGAAAATCCTGATCGGCTTCGCGCGCTGGACGATCAGATTGGCATCTTTGAACGGAATGGTGCTCACTGGACCACATGGAACTACAAGGATGTGGGCGTTATGGGCATGCTCACGGTTGATCCGGCGTCTCCGTACATGGAACGCATCAAAAACCTGCTTCGCAAGAAGAGAGCACTCGGTACGGATGACTGGATGAAGTGGCTGCCGGCAACGCCGGTCAAGCAGCAAACGGCGCAACTAGCCGGCCAGATTCTTCAGGTCGTGGCCGATCCCCATATTGATGCAGCACTCAACGTGCGGTGCGTCAGCCAGACCCTGTTGTGCTTCTACACAGGAACGCTCATGCAGCCGCTCTATGCCAGCCTCTTCAAGGGACTATCCGAAACCGAGCTGGATCGCATTCTGTCTTCCTTCTCGGCCAGGCAGTGTTTGCCGAACCGAGGGCTGATCGAGGTTCTGAGCAAGCATATGGCCAGCCCAGCATAGACGGCGCGGTTCCCTGGCTGTGGACACAGGGAGGGCCTGGGCGTTCCAGCGCAATGGCGAACCACAGAAGCTGTTCTCGACGGGAACGGCAAAGCGATTTACTATTGCGTGACCTTAAAACACCCCTTTCAGCACAAACGCGAGAGGGCGGGAGCCGAATGAAACGCCGGGCTGCGCTTGTTCTATTCCTGATGATGGCTTCTGCCGTCGCCTTCGGCGATAACTCCACGATGCCGGACGGCACGCAATTTCGCGTGTGGGAGAAGCCCGTGCACTTCACGAAGACGTACTACGTGGATGGCCGGGCGCAGAACGCGGATGACAGCGGGCCCGGCACGAAGGAGCGGCCGTTCAGGACCATCAATCGTGCGGCGCAGGTCCTGCAGCCGGGCGAGCGGGTGGTGATTGCGGAAGGCGTCTATCGCGAAGAAGTGCGCCCGGCTCGTGGCGGGACTGGTCCGGACGCCATGATCAGCTACGAAGCCGCTCCCGGCGCAAAGGTAGTTGTGAAGGGATCGGAGGTGGTGACGGGCTGGGAGCCGAGCGAGGGGTGGAACTTCGGGATCGATCCGGAGACGCACAAGCCGGTGAAGGCGTGGGAGCTGAAGCTGACGCCGGCGATGTTCCCCGACGGCTACAACCCGTTTGAAGTGGACAACGTGCTCGGCGATAAAACATGGCTGCGCTACGCCCAGGACAACATGATCACGTATTTTCGGCGCCGCGGGCTGGTGTTCGTCGACGGTCATCCACTCGAGCCTGTCGAGACGGCGCGCGAGCTGGCGGGCCCGTCGCCGCGTTCGATGAACTACTTCACGAAGGTCTTTTGGACGCCACTGTTCAGGGAGTTTCAACCCGAAGCGGGCAAGGTGTGGGTCGAGATGAACGGGCTCACGCTGCACATTCGCCTGGCGAACGACGACGATCCGGCGCAACACACCATCGAGATCACCACGCGCGAGCAGTTGTTTACTCCGGCGAAGCGGTACCAGGCTTATATCCGCGTCAAGGGCATCTCGTTCGAGCAGGCGGGCAACGGTTTCCCGGTGCCGCAGCGGGGCATGGTGAGTGCCAATCGCGGAAATCACTTTGTCTTCGAGGACGATACCTTCGAGTGGGCCAACAGCGTTGGTCTCGACATCGGCAATGAGGACTGGGCGGCGGCGCGGCCTCCGCAGCCCGTGGGCGATGACATCGTGCGGCACAACGTGTTCCGCTATTGCGGCATTGAGGGGCTGGGCGGGACGGGCGGCCCCCAGAACACGCTGGTAGAGAACAACCTGTTCGAGTGGATCGGCTGGCAGGACGCGGCCATGATGTCTGAATCTGCCGGCACCAAGATGCACGTGGCCCATAACCTGCTCTTCCGCAACAACGTGGTGCGGCACATCCGGCACGCGAACGGCCTTTGGCTCGACATTGGCAACGTCAACGACCGCATCACGGGGAATGTCTTTGCCGACATTCCGGGCGACGTGAATCCGCACGCGGTGCACATCGAGGGCAGCGACGGGCTCAACCAGATCGACAACAACATCTTCGATCACCTTACCGGCGGAATCCTCATTCGCGACACCAACAACGTGATCATCGCGTACAACCTGTTCCTCGATTGCGCAGAAGTTTGCGTGGACACGGTGTCGGGCATCAATGGGCCGCGTCCGATCGCCGGCCACACGAACGATGTGCACAACCTGATGGTGCATGGCAACGTATTCTTCAGGATGGGACGTTCGGCCATCGAGTTCAACAATGGCAAGAACGATGCCGACGGCAATGTCTATGGAAGCGCCGGCGGTCCTTTCATGCAGCCGTTCCTGCGCGTGAAGTTTCCCGAACCGGCGGAGTGGGACAATCTGGAATCATGGCGTGAGCAGCGGGGCTGGGACAAGAACGGTGCGATGGCGCAGATTACGGCGGACCTCGACCCGGACAAGCTGGAGCTGACGATGAGCGTCAAAGGGGACGTCAAACCTGCTGCAGCGTTCAAGGGAATCGATTCGGACTTCTTCGGCCACATAATCTCAGGCGAGCGGATGCCGGGTCCATTCAAAGACCTGTTGTCAACTGGAGCGCGGAACGTCGATCCGCGATGAAGAGCTTCAGTACTTTATGGCTGATGGAGGAGAGGAAAAAGCGGGAGGAGGATCCTCTTTTCCTAAAACGTCCTGTTCATCCTCAATTTGCATGTGTACGTTGAATCTCACAGATACTCATCCGCCTTGCTCTTGTTCTCTTCTTTCTTGCGGCTGTTTGCCGTCCCAAATCCCGCCTGCCGCGCTGCTATGAATGGACGCCAGCCGCATCCCGCCGAGATACTACAAGCTACTGCCCCTAAAGGTTCTTCCGTGCAGTGCTGCTGCATGTATTTCTGTGCAACAAGCGTACCAGGGACTCAAATTCGCCGGCCGGCCATGGGGGTTCGCCCCTCCCTCCCGGCACGAATGCAAATTTCATAAGAGATGATTCATCCCGTGATAATTCCGGAGCAACGCGGCTGTTGTCGGCTGGCCCTGGGGCTCGCGACTGCTGGAGCTTTGGTGCCGGGGTGTCCTGGGGTTCTGACGCATCTGTCCTGGAACCTTGACACATAGGACATCCGGCTCCTGATGGAAACCGATTCACAGGAGCCAAACGTGGCCAGGGACGTGCATCCTCGTACGCCAAACGCCAGGTGTGAGTGGAAGTGGGCAGTCGATCTGCTTCTCACATCCTGCTTCGGAGGAATCCATGAAAATGAAGTATGCAATCGCCGTCGTGCCGCTGGCCGCTGCCACGTTCTTTCTGATGGGACGAATGACCGCTGAGAACAAGGTGGAAATCCACCCTCAGACGGCCGAAAACCTCTCCAGCGCTATGCACGGAGAGGCCTTCGCATTTGCCAAGTACACGCTGTACGCCGAACATGCCCGGAAGAGCGGCAATCAACCTCTCGCCGATCTGTTTGCCCAGAGCGCGCACACGGAGCGGTTTGAGCATTTTGCCGAGGAGGCCCGGCTAGCCGGCCTGGTCGGGTCTGACGAAGACAATCTCCGCGATGCGATCAAGGGCGAAACCTGGGAATTCGATCACATGTATCCCGACTTTGCCAGCAAAGCGAAGCAAATCGGAGACGCCAGGGCAGAAAGCCGCTTCCTGGAAATTCGGTCGGATGAAGGGCGTCATCGCGATGCGTTCCAGGCAGCTCTCGACAAGCTGCAGAGCAAGCCCGCCTCAACTGGAAACTGAAAAAATTCCTCCCCCCGAGAGGCTGCCATGCGTAACTGGGTGAAAACCACGTTGATGTCCGGCGTTGTTGCGTTTGTGGCGATCCAGATTATTCGCCCGGCCCGGACAAATCCCCCGGAGGAGCCGGGGCGCAGCATTCATGCTGTTGTCCCGGTTGATCCGGCTGTTGCCAATCTCCTGAACCGCTCCTGCAGCGACTGCCATTCCAATTCAACCTCATGGCCCTGGTACAGCAGAGTGGCACCGGTGTCATGGCTGATCGTGTCCGACGTCAATCGAGGACGACATGCGATGAATCTCTCCGACTGGGCGGATTACTCGACAAGCCAGCAAAGTGAGCTGTTACACGAGGTCTGTATGGAAGCCGCCGCGGGTGAGATGCCGCAATCCACCTATCGGCTGATACACCGGGATGCGAGGCTCAGCGAAGGAGATCGGCAAAACCTCTGCTCCTGGGCATACAGCACCGGGGCTGCGCCCACGCAAGCTGGAGAGTAACCGACCGGCCTGTCATTGTTTCGGATTCGGGCGCCCTCAGCCCTTTACCGCGGGCTCGACGATGTGTGCGTCCGGTATGTCGGTGGTTTGGTTGCCGGATGCTCCTCTCGTATCGTACTGCGGGGGCTCTCGATAGTCGGCGAAATCCGCGGGAAGAATCATCCGCAGCGAGTTGAGGATGGATGCCAGGTCAATCGCCTCCTGAAGAATCGCTCCCTCGATTGGCGCCAGGAAGCCGAGCGCCGCTGCGCCCATGCCGATGCCGCTCAGCGCCATGCCGCCAACGGCGCTGGTGAGCGCGATGCGGCGCATTCTTCGCCCAATGTGCACAAGGACGTCGACGCTGGCCAGGGAGGACTGGAGGATCACGGCGCCGGCAGCTTCAGAGGTGATGTCGCTGTTCACGCCGAGCGCGATGCCCGCCGTGGCATTCAGCATCGCCGGAGCATCGTTGATGCCATCGCCCAGATAGAGAGTCGGCGCTTGTTTCGTCAGTTCGCGAACGATTTCAAGCTTCTCTTCGGGACTCTTGCCGCCGTGTACCTGAGCAATGCCCATGCTCTTGCCGAATGCCGCAACCTCGGAGGGCCGATCGCCAGACAGGAGAACGGTCTTCTCGATCCCGTGCCGCGACCGCAGATGATTCAGAAACGACTTACTCTCATGGCGCGGCTCGTCATGGAAGCGCAGGACGCCTGCGAGAGCACCATCGATAAGAATGACGCATTCCAGCCCGGGCGCCAGATCCGACAGGCGCGCTTTCAGCTGCGCCGATAATTTGCCTCGCCCAGTCAGGACAACGTGATGCCCGTCGAACGCTCCCGACAGGCCCTGGCCCGGAGATTCGGAGACGTTCTCAGCCGAGAGAAGCGGTACCTTTTCGAGCGCCGCGGCCTGGATAATCGCGGAACCGAGCGGATGTTTTGAATAGCGTTCCAGACTGGCGGCAAGCTGGAGGAGAAGAGACTTCGGCCAGGTACCCAACGGCATAGCTTCGGTGAGGTAAGGCTTTCCATAGGTCAGCGTCCCGGTTTTATCGACGATGAGGATCCTGCAACGATCGATTCTTTCCAGGATCGACGGATTCTTGATGACAATGCCGTTCCGCGCGCTGACCGAGATGGCCGCGATGATGGCAACAGGGATCGACAGCAAAAGCGGACAGGGAGTGGCAATCACCAGCACAGCGAGAAATCGCTCGGGCTGGCCGGTGAGAATCCAGCTTAGCGCCGCGCAAGCGACGGCAAGCGGCGTGTACCAGCTTCCGAGGCGGTCGGCCATGCGGCGAATCTGCGGCCGGTCCGCCTCCGACGCATGCAGCACCTCGACTATCCTGGCGTAACGCGAATCTCGGGCGACGCGTATGGCCTCAATGGTCAGCACACTCTCCCCGTTGATCGCTCCGGAAAGAACCGCTGCGCCCGGCGCCTTCTCAATCTGAAACGGCTCGCCGGTCAGATACGACTCGTCCATCGAACCCGAGCCACTGACGACGTTACCGTCTACGGGGCAGAGTTCGTGCGGATACACAGCGAGACGATCGCCGATGGCAATGGACTCCGCGGCGACATCCTCGATGACGCCGGCGCCATTCAGGCGATGCGCGGTTTGCGGCATGCGCCGGGCCAGAGCCCCGAGAACCGAGGAGGCCCGCCGCGTCGCATATTCTTCCAGAGCCTTCCCGCCGGAGAGCATCAGGATCACAATGGCGGCGACCCAGTACTGCCGCAGGGCGATTGCAGTCCCGATGGAAAGCAGAGCGAGCAGATCGACGCTGAAATTTGCTTTCAGGATTTCCCGGATGAGTTCGACGAATAGCGGCACAGCAGCCACAACAACAGCTGTCAGAAGGACGCCATCGGGGGACGGATGTCCTCTGAACAAGTACCGGCTGGAAAGCGAGGCCGCGATTCCCGCCAGCATCATGCATGCAATCAGCCAGTGAGACTGCGACGACCAGCTCCGTGAGGCAGGTTTCTGCATTGCCGCTCCTCAGGCAGTTCGCGGCGCGGGAAGACGGAAGTGCATCACCGATGACGGTTCCACCGCCGGAACGGCTGTCACGGTGTAGATCTTCCGTTCGGCACCGGCTCCCGACGGGAGTGACTCGAGGATTACGCCCCGCGCAGTCCATCTCCTCATGACGAGTTCTCTTGCGCAGTCGCCACAGAGCCAAAAGTACCGAGTCGTCGGACGGCAGACCGGGAAGCCATCCCCATGTCCGTGCAATCTGTTGGCGGGAGAGCATTCAAGCTCGAGAAGACGCAGCACACCGCCGCGCAGATACAGCATTTTACTGGTGCAGTTTGGATTGACGCATTTCACGTTGATCTTCCCTTTCTCTAATCTGTTTCGTGCCTTGTACGGTTAATCGGCGGCAATTCCCAGGTCTTTTGGCAGCGGATTGATGTCCGGCTCTGAGCTGCGCTGGGAATTGAGAGCCACCACGGGGCAGTGCGCCTTCGCAATTACCTGGCGAATGACCCGGTTGTTTCGGGAAGCAGCTCTGTGGTGCACGGGACCTGTTCCCAGAACGATGAGGTCACGGTGGGGACACATTGTCTCGTCCACGATGGACTGCACCACATCCCCTTCACGCACGAGGATCTCGATAGGGAAGAGCGGATTGGGTGCTGAGGCCGCGAATGCTGCCAGCTGTGTACGCGCCTTGATCTGCGCCTGCTGCCGTTGCTGCTCTGTCATGTCAGAGGCGGTAAGAACGTGAAGCAGGGCCAGACGCGAGCATGTTTCCCGTGCCAGGCTCGATCCGAACCTTACAAATTCGGACCGGTCGTGCCGCAGAGAGAGCGGCAGCAGGATCCGTCCATCGGATAAATCGGTTTCCGCAACTGAGCTCAACTTTGGGCCAAGCACAAAGAGCGGAATATCAAGTTCGCCGAGGAGACGCTCTGCAATGGACGATTCACGGGAAGCGGGCCGATCCTGAACGCTGCAAGCCGCGACAAGCACCCGGTCGACCCCTCTCAAGCGCGCAAGCGCCACAATCTGTTCGGCTGGGTCGCCACTGAGAACAACCGGAAAACATATGATTCCCTGCCAGAGGAGCTGGAGCGCCGCAAATTCCAGCTTGTCCAGCACTGCACGGCAGACCGCAGGATCGGCGATTCTAACGATTCCAGGAGGGGTCTTCTTCTCGGCCGGATCGGGCGGGATCACATGGACCAAAATGACTTTGCTTTCGGTTCTGCGGGCCTGCGCGGCGGCGTGGTACACGAGCATGTCATTCTGCTCCAGGTTCGACACAACCAGGATCGGACGGGGCATGTTCGCATCGGCTGGTTTCATGGCAGACCTCAAATCTGGCGCTCTTGCTCGAAACAATCCACGATGTCGGGAAGCTGACCGGCGGGCCGGAGCTGGCCGCGGTCCACAACCTGATACAGGTCATGACCGCGCTCGATCATGTGACAGATGTTCTCCGAGAAGACGCCCTGAGACGTTTCTTTGGGGAGTTGGCGATTGAGTGTGTTCAGTTCCATTTCGGAGAATTCGGCTCGATCCGAGGCGACGCTTCGTAAGTCACTCAGCTTGATTTCTGCTCTGTCAGGAGCGTCGACCATCGAAGGATTCCTCGCAATCCGGCATGCTTAGGACGCACATTGCTGGAGAATGCGAGTGATGATGCACGTCAGGGGCCAGCCGGAGGGATTACTGGTAGCGGAGGAACTTCAGAACATAGCTACTCAGGAAATGAAGTCGGGGGCGCTGGAGTGTACAAATCCTGGACAGATCCGTCCTGGGACCTGGACAAGAACACGCAGGCAGTTCTGCTCCGTACTTTCGGAAGGCGCGGGCCGGCGTGGATATCGAATTGCCGGAAAGAAGCTGGTAGCTGGTCTGACGGGAGCATGGAGGCTCGGCATATGAGAGCGATCAATGAATTTTGGCGGACACTAAGATGGGCAACCGCAATACTCGTTGCGCTTGCGCCGTCCGTGCCAGTGGCCTGGGGCGCCCCGGCGGCCCCCGATTTGGCGGGGGCTTATCAGTTGGAGATGAACGACCACGCTCGATACCTGGCCTACGCGCGGCAGGCAGACGTCGAGGGGCTGCGAGAGATAGGGAGTCTGTTCCGGTCAGTTGCGCGCGCAGAGGCGATCCACGCGCAAATTCATGCGAATCTGATCCGCAAGACAGGAACTGTCGCCGCTCCGGCTTTGCAACCGGTGAGCGTCGGCACAACCGAACAGAATCTTCAGGCGGCCATTGAAAACGAGAACCTGCAGCTGCACAGAGGCTACCCGGCCCTTGTGCACCGGGCTAAACAGGGCGGCATGCCGCGTACGGCCGAAACGATCCACAGAATCCAGAACGCAGAGGGAAAACACGAGGTCCTCTTCAGCCAGGCGCAATCGACTCTTCGCATTGGGAAGCACTCAGGACAGCGGTTTTACTACGTGTGCCCTGACTGTGGGTATGTCACGGAGGAGATCACATTCGATAAATGCCCGGTCTGCTTCGGTTCGGAAGAGCGCTTCGAAATGGTCGAATGATGATTCAGTGCTCATCAAAATGTGCGTTCACATCCGAGCTATAGCCACTTCGCAAGCGCCCGGCAGCGCGGTGCCTGATCAGGACAGGCTGGTGGGGATGCGTTAGGAGGGACGCGCTACCGGGCAGGCGGTGGACGACGGTTCTGATCCTTTCTTCGGCGGCAGCGCCGGGCTGCCATCGAGGAGCCGATGATGAATGGCGAAAAGTGCCATCTCGAGGCGGTTTGAAGCTCCCAGCTTGTCGTAAATATGACTGCAGTGGTGTTTGACCGTCTCGACGCTGATAGCAAGCTCCTTCGCTATCTCGCGGTTGGAGCAGCCCTGAACCATCAAAGGAATTACTTCCAGCTCGCGCGCTGTCAGCCCGAATCTGTGATTGTCGTGCGCGGCGCCTTCGAGGGCCTGCAGGGCCTCAACGATGGTGTGAGCGTGCTGTGCTCCCAGCCAGTAGTACCCTGCAGCAATCGCCCTGAGCGCTTCGGTCAGCACCTGGACGGTCGCGGACTCTTTTGGAAGGATGCCATGCGCGCCTCGCTGCATGGCGTTCAGCACGTCCACGGTTTCGAGGGAAGGGGCCAGCAAAAGCACTCGAACCGGCAGTGCCTCACTGTCGATGCGACGGAGGAAGTCAAGTTCCGAACCGTGAGGCGCAGTCAGATCATGTACAAGCAGGCCTGCGGCGTTGCGAAGCGCAAGTTCCAGACCTGTAGCACCATCGCTCGCCTGGTTGACTACCTCAAACCCAGCGATGGTCATGAGCAGCGCCCTCAGACCCTGCCGCGAAATAACCTGACTGCCTGAGATGACTAGCCGAATGGGCCCACAACCGTCGCGATCCCGCTCAACGCGCAAAGGCACCGCGTCATAAGTTTCAACTGGTTCCTGGTTCATGCGTCCTCTGTCCGGGAGCAGCGAACGCTACTGATGCAATTTGCGAGCCGCTCGCGCCTCCAGACAGGGAACTGCTGGCCCTGGAGACAAACCGATGTCATCGATGGCTGGCGTCCAGGGCTTTGGACAACTCGTGCGAGAACCTGGACACTGGTCGCGAGTACCCGTTGTAGAGAAGGCCTTGTAGGGGAAAAAAAGGAGCGCAGTGGAACGTGGAACGACGACGCCCACTGCGCTTGGAGGCACTACAGAGGAAGCGTGAAAATTGGAATAGTTTGCAATTGCTGGGCCACAGGTGAACCTTGTATTGCCGTTGAACGTGACGAGGGTAACGGAATCCGGCGGCGATCTCTCAATGCTCCATCACATGGACTGCATCTCGGCACGCTTCTGCAGGGCGCCGACCTGGGATGCGGGATTTCGTGTCAGTCGCATTTCATCGCGCTACAGGAACCGCTCGTTCATCGGACGGGCGCAAGTTATCTTTCACGGTTATCGATCGTGTACTCGGGCTCATCGTGCGTGTACCCGACGGAGTAACAGTCGCTGGTGGCAGCAACACGTTCAGAGTCCCCACCAGCGCAGCCGTGAGTGGACCGGCCATCGCGATTCCCAGAATGCCGGTAAACGATGCGAGCAGGAGCTGAAGCGCAAGCGTCAGAGCGGGCGGCAGCGTTACGATTTTGCGTTCCGCCAACGGAGTGACTACATTGCCCTCCAGGAAATGAACAAGGCCAAATAACAGCAGCGTCAGAACACCGCGTCCGGGACTCATTGCGAAAGCCAGCAAGGCCGCGGGAACTACGGACAACACCGGTCCTAGATTCGGGATGAAGGTGAGGAGGCCTGCAATGATTCCGAGCGTGCCTGCGAGCGGCACTCTCAGGATCAAAAGGCCAATCGCCACCATAGAGCCGACAATCACCATGGAGAGGAGCTTGGCAACGAGCCACGCCTCCAGGCTTGTCTGCGCACTCTCAAGGCCTAGGCTCAGCCGGCTCCGCCAGGCGCTCGGTGTCAGGCGATAGAGCCCGCGCAGGTAGAAATCCGGTTCGGCTGCAACAAAGAGGCTGGTAAACAGAACCACGATCAAGCCAGCAACCGTCATGGTGGTGACGGTCATGACACTTCGCAGACTGGATATCGCAAACGACAATCCGTCGGAGGAACGTGCCGAATCGGCGGCGTGTACGGCCAGCCACTTGCCCCATGGCTGCGCATTGAGCCTTGCAGTGATTTGCTGCGCCGCCTCAGGGATGTCCGTCTGCAGGGCCGCGAACTGCTGGAACAGAGCCGGGCCGCGAAGCATCGCTAACCCGGCCAGGACGGCCGAGACGCCGAACAGGACGATGAAGAGCGCCGGGCCGCGGCGGACCCTGAGCTTCCTCTGCACCCATCGCGCCGGAATCGAGAGCAACAGGGCTCCGACGATGCCGGCGAAGAGGAGCAGAAGGATGAAACGCCCACTCCACAAAACAAAGAGGCTGCATATAGCCGCAATGAAGATCGCCGCACTGAAGATTACCCGGCTTTTGAAATCGTCTGGCATCTCTATTCCTTCCTCCGCGACGGACGTTCGCGAAGTGTCCCTCTGCCTCCGCACCGGTTGTCTGCACGTTGTGGACCGCGAAGCGAGAGAGTTCCCCTGATTGACGGCCGTCCAGGATATACGACGGGATTGTCCAAAATTTCGAACAGAGATGGGTAGTCGGGATCGTCCAGTCAAAGTCGGCAGACCCACACGGAAAGGAACACATCGAGTGGCTATTCACGTGCGATGCATCCTGTTGCGAGAGAAAGGAATGGCAGGCCGATGCTGCTGCTGGTGGCAATTCCGGGACTGGAATCGTTTCATCCGATGATCATTCATTTCCCGATCGCTCTGCTCCTGGTCGCACCGCTATTCATTGTGATCGCTGCCATGCTGCCTCCCCCGAAAGGGCAGCCGTTCATGACCTCGGCCCTCGTTCTTCTCACGCTGGGAACGGCGACCCTCTTTTTCGCTGTACCGTCCGGCGAGTCCGCCGCTAAGCACCTCTACAGCGGTGCGGCTGCCGGGGATCTTCTGACCGCTCATCAGAATCTCGGGTTTGAGACGCGCGGCATCTTTGTGATGCTGCTGGTTCTGTACGTCTCGATCATGCTGGTGCCAAAGGTTTTGCATCGAGACGGCCGGTTGTTTTCGACTGTCCTGCCTATGGCGTTTCTGCTCCTATATTGCGCGGGTGCGGTGGTTCTGGTGAACGCGGCGCACGAGGGCGGAAAGCTGGCGCACGACTCCGGCATCGTGTCCTCGTCTCCACCGCACACGCAGGTGGCCACCCATTCTGGAAACTAAAGTAACTCCCCGTACCGGTTTGGGATGAGCCATCGCAGCTCACAAAACGTAGCCTAGCTACAGAGCCCATCGATCGCCAGCGCCGGGCCCGCACCCCATGAGGGCTCTATGGACACGGAACACTCATCGGTAAACATCTCTCTCTCTGTGGCGGAGGCGCTGCGGAAGCAGCAGACGGCATTCTGCGTTCTCACGCTCTTCGTGCTCGCCATGCTGCTTTTGCTGCACGCGTTGTTTGCCTTCGTTCTCGGCGAGCCATCCACCCCCGTGCTTGTCGTCCTCGGAGTGAGCTTCGGAATTCGCCTGATTGAACTCACCTGGTTACAGGGCACCAGAAGGCCGTTCACCGCCCAGATCGCAAGAGCCGACGGCATCGGTTCCATCCTGATGTTGTTTCTGCTGGCTGGTTTACTGGCCTGGCTAACGAATCACGACCACAGCCCGTATCAGGTCCTTCTTGCGATTCCAGTGTTGCAAGCCGCGTTCCTGCTGGGACTTACAGCAACCGTGCTGACGATCATTGCGGCCGATGGCGCAATCTTCCTGTGGCTGTGGCACTATTTCGCGCTGCATCCCCCCGCCTCCGGCGCGGAGTATCTGGAAGGCGGGATGCTGGCCGTTGTGTATGCGCTGATGGGGTTGCTGGCGTGGTTTCTGGTTTCGCAACTCCGCGCCAACCAGGAGCGGCTGGCGGGAACCCTTGCCGACCTGCAGGTTGCTCGCGCTCGGCTGGTCAACGAAGAGAAGCTGGCGGCCGTCGGGCGTCTTGCCAGCGGGATTGCTCACGAGATTCGCAACCCGGTGGCAATGATTGTGAGTGCTCTCAGCACCGCGACCGATGCAGTGAATGGAGACCGCGAGGAGATGTTCGCGATTGCGAGCCGGCAGGCAGGGCGGCTGGAAGCGCTCACGAACGATTTTCTGACCTATGCGAAGCCAACGGTTCCGAGGCGCTCCCCGGTCCTTCTGGGTGACTTATTGTCAGCTGTGGAGGCGGTTTCGAGGATCCGCAGGGCCGAGGGAGGCGTTCAGGTTCAGTGCCGGGTAGCCGACGATCAGTGGGTTCTGGTGGATGGCTCGCAAATCGAGGGCGCTCTGCTGAACCTGGTGCTGAACGCAATGGATGCAATATCGGGGGCGGGCACCGTCACCGTAACGGGCGAGTTCGTTGATGGCCAGTTGCGGATTGAGGTCGAAAACTCAGGTCCCGCGATCCCAGCGGCCGCCATGGACAGGATCTTTGAACCGTTTTTCACGACGAAGTCTGCGGGCACGGGACTTGGACTGGCGATTGCAAGAAGTGTCGCCAAAGCTCACGGAGGCGATCTCTGGGTCAGCAGGAATGAAGACGGGCACGTGATCTTCACCATGACACTGGACGCGCAGGTGAGCGGGGTCGAAGAGCGGGAGGCAATCCATGGGTAGAGTTCTGATCGTCGATGACGAAGCAGGGATGAGGAGAATCCTTGTCACCAATCTCCGTCGGGACGGCCACGTAGCCGTTGAAGCGAACGGGGCAATTGAGGCCAAAGCGCTGCTGGCGACAGGTGAATACGATGTCGTGCTGACCGACCAGAAAATGCCGGACGGGAGCGGTCTCGATGTGTTGCGAGCCGTTCAGGAGGACGACTCCACCACCTCTGTGATTTTTCTGACGGCGGTTGGGACGATGGAACTGGCCGTCGAGAGCATGCGTCAGGGAGCCTTCGATTTCCTGACCAAGCCGTTCGTCCCCGACGTGGTTCGTTCCGCTGTGAACCGGGCGTGTGAAAGAACGGCGCTGCTGCGCGAAAACGCGGTGCTGCGCACGACCGTAAAGAAGCTGGAGGGAGCGGACGAGATTCTCGGCAACAGCGCAGGAATCCGCGCTGCGCGCGAGATGGTCGCTCGCGTCGCGCCAACGAACTCCACCGTTCTGATTACAGGAGAAACGGGCACCGGGAAGGAACTGGTGGCCCGAGCCATCCACCGCAACAGCCCGCGCGCCCGGAACCCTTTCATCGCTATCAACTGCGCTGCAGTCACCGAGACGCTGCTCGAAAGCGAACTCTTCGGCCATGAAAAGGGCGCATTTACCGGAGCCGATAAGGCCAGGTCTGGACTGTTTGAAGCAGCTCACGAGGGCACACTGTTCCTTGATGAAGTAGCGGAGATGTCCCCGGCAGCGCAGGCGAAGCTGCTGCGAGTGCTCGCAGACGGACAAATTCAGCGTGTCGGTTCTACGACCACCCGTCACGTTGACGTCAGAGTGCTGGCGGCGACCCATCGCAACCTTCACGATTATGTGCAAAAGGGCAGGTTCCGCGAGGATTTGTATTACCGCCTGGCCGTGCTGCCGATCCATCTGCCTCCGTTGCGCGAACGGAAGGAAGACTTGCCCGAACTTTGCCGGATGTTATCGGTCAGGATTGCCGCGGAGATCAAGGCGAAGGCCCGGCCACTCAGTGCTGCTGCCGAAGCCAAACTTGCCGGATATGCATTCCCAGGCAATGTGCGCGAACTGCGCAACCTTCTGGAGCGCGCGCTTATTCTCGGGCAGAGTTCGGAGCTGCAGCCGGAGGATTTTCCGCTCCAGCCCACCACGCCCGAACCGCTGGCAGCAGATCGGCCTCTAACCATCGAAGAGATGGCTGCACAGCTTCCGCCTCATCTCGATCTTCGCGAGACGATGATGCGGTTCGAAAGAGCGCTGATCCTGCGCGCGCTCGACGGCGCCGAGGGGGTTCAGGCAGAAGCGGCCCGCCGACTGGGAGTCTCGCGGAGCGATCTCGGGTACAAGGTGGGCAAGTACTCCATTGCCGTAAATCCCCAGGCAGGCGCGGAAAGAAGCCTTGTATGAACAGCATCTTCCGTCGCATAAGTGTGATCTGTCTTCGCCGCCAGGCCAGCGTTTGGTGAGGTGCTGACCAGTAAGAGTGCGGAGCCGCCACCGGTATCGCTACGGGATCGCTACGGAAGGGCTACCTGGATCCTATCCCGCATCCGTCGCGACCGATTAGAAGCGCACCTCTGTCCCAGCGCCAGACTCGACTTCCTCGGTATTTTCCGGAATATCACTCGCGTCCTGCTGTGCCCACATCGGCAACGGTGCTTGTCGCAAAGAGCGCCATGCGGCGGTCAGCAGCGTGGCTTCCGCCGTGTCCTCGCCCAGTTCCCATATCATGATGCCCCCGAGATGGCGGCGCACGGCGTAGCCGCTCTTGTATGCGACCGATACAGGATCCTCGAAGGTCCAGAAAGTGCTGCCATCGAAAAGCCATGGCGCCTGGGACTCGGGGTCACGAAATACTGCGTCGGAAGCGTGGAGGCCATGAATGAATCGGTACGGCTTGTCTTCGGATATGCCTTTGCCTCGCTGGAACAGGCCATCATTGACCGGTGATACATCGCTCCATTGGTAGCCATAGAACGGAATACCCATCAGCAGCTTCCGCCGTGGCACGCCGGCGTTCTCGTAAGCCGTGATGCTTTCGGCGATGCTGCCGAAATGCCGTGGCGTGTCCGCCCGCCGAAACAGCGGGGCCAGCAGTCCTGTTGTGGAGTTCCACGGTCCCGCATAGTCATAATTCATGATGCCAATCTCATCCACCAGGCGAGCCATGCGGTGGAAGTCTGTTCCCGGCTGCATCCGCGGCTGGTCGCCAACCGCGATTGTCAGCTTCAGCCCACGGCGCAGGAGTTTCATCTGTCGCCGAAACTCCTCCAGCAGCCGGCGAAAGTTGACGGCGTCTTCCTGCTGCGGGAATTCCCAGTTCACATCAATCCCATCGAAGATTCCCGGCTCGAGGATGCCGGGGCCAAAACGGCCGCGCAGAAATATATCGACACAGGAGGCCACAAATGCGCGGCGGTGCTCCGGGCTTGCATCCTGGCGGAAATCGGCAGGAGCTCCTTCGAGAGATATCAGGATCTTCAGCTTCGGATAGCGCCGCTTCAGTTCTTTCAGCTGGTGGAAGTACCCTCGGAACCGCGATGCCGGATCGTCGCTGCTTCCGTCAACACTGTTCCTGCTCGTGTAGACAGTGTCCAGATCGGCCCGAGGATCGCCAACGGAACAGCGCCCGCCCTTCACGGATGCATGGGCATAGTTGATCTGATCCAGCAAGCTGGCGGCTCCGGCTCGATCAAGATCGCGCAGGTAGTATGGCGGGTCGTTGTATAACCCCCACTGTCCAAAGTAGGCGACCACCAGCGGATGGTCGTGACGATGCCGGATATCGCCATGTGCGAGGGGCAGGGCCGAGCACATGATAAAAAGCACACGAAAAAGCGAACGCAGGCGACGAACAGGGTGCGTATGATCCACGTCTTCAGCCCTCGCGAATTTCTGACCCATCGGGTCCGCTTCCGGAGGCAGGGCCCCTTCGGCTGCGCGCATCCGGTCACCCTTACTGATTGCAATACAGCGGCCAGAACTCCAGAATTCGGGTCCGTACCAACCCGCGCTAGCTGCCGGCGACGTTACCGGCGGGGAGCGCCCCGTCAAAACTCCGCGACAGCCTGTCCGAATCTTTCAACGTAGGTTTGTGATGATCGGCAAATTACCAGAGAAGTGCCGATCTACAGTGGCTATTTGCTTGCTGTAATCATTGGCGCCGATCCTCCCTGGCGCCTGCCCGGATGAATCGCGGGCCGGGAACAAACATCGGCGATGGAGGAATTATGAGAATGCGATTTGTTTACCCTTTGCTTGCGATGGGCGCGATGCTGATGACTGGGTTCATGGCTGTGGCCCAGAATCCTGATTCCGCCAAAATCAGCACGCTCCTGCAACATGCAAAAGAACACGCCGCGCAGGCCAATCTCAATGCCGAGCGGATCGAGAGCTTCACGCGATCCAGCATGTCGTGGCAATCCCACGCAGCCCAGCTCAACATTATGAAAGAAAATATCAATGAACTGGGCAAGGACATCGGCGAACTAACTGCGGCGCGCGACGAAGGATCGCCCTGGCAGCAGGAAGCCATCGACGACATCAACCCGTTGCTGCGCAGCATGGCCGACCACATGAGTGCGATGATGAAACACCTGGCCGACAACCAGAACCGCGTGCACATGCCGGCCTACAAAGATTATGCAAAAGCGAACTTCGAGTTCTCGCAGAAGTTGCTGGCCATGATCGATGATTACGTCGGTTATGCCGAGGCGAAGTCGAAGGCAGAAGCTCTGGAGCAGAAGTTGCTGCTGCCCCAGGGGGCGACGCCAGGCGAGGAATAGCACCACTCGGCGAAGTCTGGTCGCCCCTGAGATACGTTAGCGTCCGGGTGTGGGGTGGACAAGCCAGTGAAGGGGCCCGCCGCGGCCGGTTCGACGTGGTGCTCGTCTGGGCATGCGATCGCATCGGCCGCTCACCCCGGCACTTCCCCGAAGTCCTCGATGAGGTGAACGGGGTAAATGGCGCCATAGGCATAGAGAGGACGCTAGGGTTCCTGTGCAGGAGCCCGGGCCAGGGCGCCACAGCAGAACCAGCACACAGCCAGCAAATACCACGCCCGCAGCATCATGGTTGTTCCGATGGCGTATGGGGCTCGACTCCCCTCTCGGCACCAAATCGATCCTTTTAATCCCTGACAATCAGCGGATCTGCTTTCTGGCCGATGTCCTTTTCGAGAGCCGGGCAGAGAAGGTGCGGAAGGGGCTCGGGACGAAGGATCTGCTCGTGGTTGTCCCTCGCAGGCTTGATCTTCAGCTCGCGTTCGCTCCCCTCGGAGACCCACATGTTCCTTTTGAGAGCTGCCGTCCGGATGCGGTGCAGTGCAAGAATCGCCATTTCCGGTACGAAAGTCACTCATCCGACACGGACGGGTAGTCGATCAATTATTCAGGTGATCTCTAACCTCTGAATCGAAAACTTGAAGTTGGATGTGGCTTCTTGTCGCTATGCAAATGCGCTTTGCCCCTGTCCTCCGAAACCCGAGGCTGTTCCCATTACGCCGCTATCCGATTGCTTTAGGGCCAGCGCGCTGCTGGGCCACCGTGTTTGCCGCCGCTGCGCTGCTGGGGTTCGCGAGCCTCCCTGCCTGGACGCAACAGGCGGCCGACCTGACGCAAACGAGTCTCGAAGATCTTATGAACTTGCGCGTCACATCCGTTTCAAAAAAGGAGCAGAAGACCTCTCAGACTGCGGGAGCGGTCTTCGTCATCTCGCGAGACGATATCGCCCGCTCCGGAGCGCTCAATATTCCCGACCTGCTGCGCATGGTACCCGGGGTGGAAGTAGCCCAGCTGAATGGCAGCGTGTGGGCTATTTCGGTGCGGGGCTTCAATGGTCAGGAGTCAAACAAGCTGCTGGTCCTGGTGGATGGCCGTACCGTGTACAGCCCCATATTTGCCGGCGTGTTCTGGGATACACAGAATGTGCCTCTCGACACGATTGACCGGATCGAGGTGATTCGGGGACCCGGTGCCGCGGTGTGGGGAGCGAATGCGGTCAACGGCGTCATCAACATCATCACGCGATCTGCCGAAAAGACACAGGGTGGTTATGTGACGACGGGCGGCGGCAGCAATGGTGCGAAACCTGAGATGATCCGCTACGGCGGCAAAGTCGCAAGCCTCGGAGCGTATCGCCTCTATGCCGAGGACTTCCAGACCACTGCGCAGCGCGCTCTGGACGGAGGCAACGGACACGACGACTGGCGGCTGGTGCATGGCGGATTTCGCACCGATACGGCGATCAACGCTAAGAACTCCCTGACCACGGAGGGAGAAGCCTATCGGGGCAACGGGGGCGAACTGGCCTATACGCCTGTCTCTTTGTCGCCCCCGGCCAACGCTGTGCCGGCTCTTCGCGATCGCTACTCAGGATGGAACCTGCTCGCTCGCTGGAGCAGCATTCAGTCACTGCGATCGGAAACCTCCCTTCAGGTCTACTTCGACCGCACCACGCGGGGAGACACGACTTACGCGCTTGGTCTCAACACTTTTGACGCCGACTTTGAACACCATTTCGGCTGGGCGCCGCGTCAGGACATCGTCTGGGGCCTCGGATACCGGGCAACATCCGATCACACGACTCCCACGCTGCGCATCTCCTTCGCTCCCGCAAACCGAGATCTCCAGTTGTTCAGCTTCTTTGGCCAGGATGAGATCACGCTGGTCCCCGATCATCTCTTTGTTAGCCTGGGAACGCGGCTGGAGCACAACACCTATACGGGTTTTGGCTTTGAGCCGACCGCGCGCCTGGTCTGGAATCCACAGAGCACGAAGATGTTCTGGGCTGCGGTTTCCGGGGCCGACAGGACGCCCGCGCGCAGCGACAGGGATATTCGGGTGAACTATCAGGCCGCTCCCGGACCTGGTCTGTCAATTCTGGTTAGCGATTTCGGGAATCCGAAGCAGAAGAACGAGCGTCTGACTGCTTTCGAAGGCGGCTATCGCGACACCTGGTCGGACAAGTTCTCCACCGACGCTGCGGTCTTCTTCAACCGGTATCGCGATCTCGTATCGGTCGAGCCGGGGCCGATCCGACTCGAATCGAGCCCGGAACCGGAACACCTGCTCATGCCATTGACGTTCGCTAACGGGTTTTACGGAGAGACTCACGGAGTCGAGCTCTTTGCGAACTGGAAACCCGCCGGCTTCTGGACGCTGAGCCCCGGATACTCGTTTCTCGCGCTCCATATGCACCGCTTTGCGGGAAGTCAGGACATCACCAACGGTCCGGGAACAGAGGGCAGCGTCCCGCAGCATCAGTCTGCGCTGCGCTCCTCGCTCGATCTCCCCGGTCACTGGCAGTGGAGCGCCTCCGCATATTTCGTGGATCGGCTCCATGCAGTTGGCGTCCCCTCGTATACCCGGCTCGACAGCGGTGCCACGTGGCAGGCCGGCGAGAGATGCGCGATCAGTATGGTTGGACAAAACCTGCTGCGGAGCAGTCATCAGGAGTTCTCCGGGCCTGATTCGTCGGTGTTGCCCGGACGGGTGCGCCGTGCAGCGTATGCGAAATTTTCGTTGTCTTTCTAAGCAGGTGGCGAGTGTTGAGTCGTCGAACGAGGATCTGGACGTTCAGGACCGCATCCGGCAACACTGGCCGGGCGATTCGCCTGCTGCTTGCGGTTTGCCTTCTTGTACGCATTGCGGCTTTGCCGCAGCGTCTTTCGGCCCAGAGCGAAGCCGAGGAGTACCGGGTAAAGGCAGCCTTTATCTTTCATTTCGCGCAGCTGGTGGAGTGGCCTGCCGGAACCATGAGCGGGGCCAGTCAGCCGATCGTCTTTTGCATGTTCGACAGCGAGCCCCGGCGCGCAGAGGTGCGTGACACAGTTGAGGGCAAGATTGTTGGAGAGCATGTGCTGCATGTGCGCATTCTCGATGGGTCCACGCAACCTGAGGGTTGCAATATCTTGTTTCTCAGCCGGCATGAGCCAGGCCGCCAGCAGGCGTTCCTGCAGCGACTCCGAACCGCTCCGGTTCTGACGATCGGCGAAACCGACAACTTCATTTCTGACGGCGGGATCATTCGCTTTCACCTGGAACAGAACAAAGTTCGTTTTGACGTCAATCTGGCTGCTGCCGACCAGGCGCACCTCAGGATCAGCTCCCGCCTCCTGCTCCTTGCGACTTCCGTAATCGGTGGCGGACCGCGCGGAGGGCTCTGAAGCGATGCGAATTCGGGATCTCCCTATCCGCGTTAACCTGGCGCTCCTCATCCTCTCCGCCAGCGCGCTGGCCGTATTGCTGGCCTCGATCGGATTCGCAGTTTATGAGCGGCACAGTGACCGCGCCAGTGCGGTCCGCGAGTTGACGGCGCTTGCCGATACTCTCGGAACGAATACCGCGGCATCGCTCGCCTTCGACGATCAAAACACCGCCACGCAGATGCTGGCGGCGCTGGCCACCGAGCCGCACATTCTTGCCGCCGGCCTCTACGACGGCCGCAACGGCATCTTTGCTGAATATCACCGATCCGGGCAATCTCCAGGAGTGTCGGTGCCGCCGTTGCGTTCCGATGGTGCTTCCTTCGACAGGCAGTCTCTCACGCTGTTCCATGGCGTATTTCTAAACGGCGAACGCACCGGCTCGATTGTGCTGATCTTCGACCTGAGCGAATACCGCTCGCGGCTCCTCGAATATGTGAAGATCGCCTGCCTGGTTCTGCTTCTCTCGGTACTGGCTGCTTTCGTCGCCTCCCTGCAGCTGGCGAAGTCGATCGGCGATCCACTCGTGAAGCTTGCCGCGGTCGCCGGTCGGATTTCCTCGGACAAGGACTACTCGGTGCGCGCCAATATACGCGCCGGCGGCGAGACCGGCCTCCTCATCCGCGCCTTCAACGAAATGCTCTCTCGGATGGAAAGCACCCTCATGTCGCTGCAGGAAAGCGAAGAACGCTACGCTCTGGCGGCCCGCGGCGCCAACGACGGGCTGTGGGACTGGAACCTGGCCACCGCCGACATTTACTTCTCTCCCCGGTGGAACCACATGCTCGGCCTTCCGGAAACGGAGCGCTGGTCCAGGCCCGAAGAGTGGTTCAGCCACATTCACCCCGACGACCGCGAGCGGGTACGGGCGGAGATCGCCGCCCACTGCGATGGCAAGACCCAGGAGTTTGTGAGCGAATATCGGATGCGTCATGTGTCAGGCCGCTATATCTGGACACTGAGCCGCGGAATCGCAGTGCGCGATCAGTCCGGCATGGTTATCCGCATGGCCGGATCCCAGACCGACATCACAGAAGGGAAAGTGGCCGATCCGCTTACCGGAATTCCAAATCGCCTCTATCTCCTCGATCACCTTCAGGCTGCGATTGAAACGGCCCGGCAGCACAAGACGCTGTTCGCGGTATTGTTCGTCGATCTGGATCAGTTCAAGCTGGTGAACGACAGCCTGGGCCATGCTGCCGGCGACGAACTGCTGATGGACGTTGCCGGACGCCTTCGCAGCAGCATTCGCACCGTTTCGCGATCCGTCGGCACTGCGCAGTCGTGTGTGGCGCGCATTGGGGGAGATGAGTTTGCGATTCTTGTCGGCCAGATCGAACACGAGCTGGACGCGTCAATCGTTGCCACGCGTATTCTCGAACGCCTCGCTGAGCCTTTCCATCTTGAAGGCCGCCGCATGTTTGTTTCCGCCAGCATTGGAATCGCGCTTAGTACCAGCGGGGAGACGCCCGAGGATCTCCTCCGCAATGCGGACACCGCCATGTACCAGGCAAAGATTAACGGCAAGGCGCGATTCGAGCATTTCAGTGAGGGATTACGCCGACGCGCAATCACCCGCTTCGAAACCGAAACGGGCCTGCGAAAAGCAATCGAGGCGAAACAACTGGTTGTGTATTATCAGCCGATCGTCTCGCTGGCTGAGAGGCGCATTCGCGGATTCGAAGCGCTGGTTCGATGGATTCATCCGGACCGCGGGCTGGTACCTCCCGGCGAATTCATCTCGATCGCGGAGGAGAGCGACCTGATTGTCCTCATTGGCCGCTGGGTGCTCCGCGAAGCGTGCCTTAGAGTGGCAGAATGGCAAAAAAGCCTTTCTCCGAACAATCCTCTCAATGTCAGCGTGAACGTCTCTTCGAGGCAACTCGCCGACCCTGGTCTGGCCGATGACGTCAGGGAGGCTCTTGCCGAATCGGGGTTGAACCCGCAATGCCTGTCGCTGGAGCTGACCGAGAGCTCCATCCTGGGGAATTCCGATCAGACAAGAGCCACCCTGGATCGACTCAGGAGCATGGGTGTCCGGCTCGAGATCGATGATTTCGGAACTGGATATTCTTCTCTGAGCTATCTGCAGCAGCTTCCTCTGGGGGCCCTGAAGATCGATCGCTCCTTCATTCGCGGACTCAATACCACAATGGGAGCATCGATATAGTAAGAGCGATCATGCAGCTGGCGCATTCTCTGCGACTGGAAGTCATCGCCGAAGGGGTGGAGAACAGAGAGCAATTGACCAGACTGCGGGAGCTTGGTTGCAACCTCATGCAGGGTTTCGTCTTCTCCCGACCGGTCGGTGCCGAAGAAGCCGAACAGCTCTACTGGGAAATCCACAACTCAGTCTCCGGATCCTCATTCACTCTCAATGCAGCTTCATGCGACTCTGGTCTGCTCGAGGGACAGATCGAATCCGCAGTTACTTTTGGCGCCAGATAGCACCCAAATAATTCGCTTGTGGTGGGAGCACCTGCCGCCCGCAGCAGTAGCCGCTTTTTTGGTGCCGGAAGCGAGAAGGCCTGTGCGGCTGCGCCCCGCCGTGATCCGGCGATAGAATTGCTGCTTCTGAACCAGGACCGTTCGCTGACGAGAGGTTTTCATGGGCACCTTCGGGCAGGATGTTCGCTACGCGCTGCGGCAGCTGAGAAAATCTCCTGCGTTTGCGATCACCTCAGTCGTCACTCTGGGGCTTGGCATCGGCGTCAATGCCGCTATGTTCTCGGTGATCGAGCAGGTCGTCCTGCGGCCGCTGCCGTATCCAAACAGCAGTCGCATTGTGGCGATCGCGGAGCGTGATTCCAGCGCGCAATCCACCTCGTTATCGCTGCCTGATTTGCGTGATTATCAGGCGCGCAGCCATACGCTGCAGGCGCTCGGCTATTACACGCTGCAACTGCCGACGCTTGGCAGCGAGAATCCCGAACTGGTCCCGCAGATGATGACCAGCGCCAGCCTGTTCGATGTGCTGGGCATTCATCCTGCGATCGGCCGCGTCTTCACGCCGCAGGACAACACGCCGGGCCACACGCAGGTCCTCATTCTCAGCGATACCGTCTGGCGCAAGTTCTACCACGCCGATCCGAAGATCATCGGCCGCTCCGTGCCGATCAACGGCGATCCATACACCGTGGTCGGCGTGCTGCCGACCGGGGTTTTGTTTCCGATAGGCGCGACCGACGAGATTCTGAGCCCGCTGAACCTCAACTCGAAGGATCTCCAGGACCGCAGCAGCGGAGTCCTGATGGCGGTGGGGCTTCTTCGTCCCGGTGTCACTCCTGCGCAGGCGCAAACGGAACTGACGGGAATCCGTGCGCAACTGGAGCGCGAATACCCGAAGGACGTGCGCGGCGGCACGGTAACGGTCCTCGATTATCACACTTCCGTCACAGAACACTCGCGCTCGGCGATCGCGGCGCTGGACTGGGCGGTTCTGGCTGTCTGGCTGATCGCCTGCGCCAATGTTGCCGGGCTCCTGCTCACACGTATGAACCGGCGGCGGCGCGAAATTGCGATTCGCTCCGCGCTGGGCGCGCCGCGGGCTCGCATCACCCAGCAATTTCTGACGGAGAGCCTGCTGCTTTCGCTGGCGGGAGCCATTGCCGGCCTTGGCATCGCCGCTCTCGCACTGCGCCTGCTGAGGCGTTATCTGGCGGACTCGGTTCTTTACGGCAGCGACATCCACATCAACGCCGGCGTGCTCGCGTTTCTGCTGGTGGCGTCCTGCGTGTCGGCGCTGCTCTTTGGACTCGCACCGGCGTGGCATGCCTCCAGCGTTCCTGCGCAGGAAGGACTGCGGGAGGGCTCCATCGCGGCGGGAACGAGCCGGCGTCAGTCACTGTGGCGCGACGGTCTGGTCGTCTCGGAGATTACGCTCACGCTTGCCCTGCTTATCGCTGCCGGACTGATGATGCGGACGCTGCTCAGCCTGCATCATGCGGATCTGGGGTTCTCGGCCAACAATGTCGTCACGGCCTCGTTGTACCTTCCCACGCACGGCGCGTGGTGGACGCTGAATGACAAGCAGGCGCATAGCGCCAGCCTGGTGCAAAGCTTCTACGATCCGCTCGGCGAGAAGCTGACCCATACTCCGGGCGTGATTGCCGCCGGATTCAGCACGGTACGCCCGCTGCAGCCATCGTGGAATTTCAACGACTCGCTGAAGATTCGCAATCGCCCACCTGCGCCGAAGGGGCAAGAGGTTCACGCGCAGGCCCGTGCCGCGACAAACGGATTCTTCCAGGCCATGGGCATTCGCCTGCTCGCCGGCCGCATGTTCTCCGATCAGGATACGACGACCAGCCCGATCGCCATCCTCGTCAACCAGGAACTGGTTCGCGAAGCGTTCCCCGGCCAGAATCCCATCGGCCAGCAGCTTGAAGTCGACGATGAAGGAAAGCCCCGGCAGTGGGGAACCATCGTCGGCGTCGTCGACAACGCGCGGCAGAACTCCCCCGGCGAGCGCGCCGTGCCGGAGATGGACCTGGATCTCGAGCAGCTGACGCCGGCCGACATGTTCTACCCGATCCTCGCGGCTTTTCATATGGACGTGGCCGTTCGCTCCCAACTGCCGGTGGGCGTCGTTGAGGGCACGATTCGCCGTGATGTGCACAGCCTGCAGCCGGAGATCGCTGTCGAGGGACTCCAGCCCATGCAGCAGGTGATCGACGATGCGCTGCAGGGCCAGACTCTGGCCGCTCGCCTGCTCGCCATCTTTGGCCTGTGCGCGCTGCTGATCGCGGTGGCGGGAATCTATGGGCTGCTGGCGTACTCGGTCAGCCAGCGCACCCGCGAGCTGGCAGTGCGGATTGCTCTCGGCGCAGAACCGGCCGACATTCTCTGGCTCGTCCTGCGGCATGCGCTGATCCTGCTGGGGGTGGGCATGAGCCTCGGCCTGGTCATCGCCTGGGTGGCCGGCGGGCTGATGCGCAGCTATCTTTATGGAGCCGCGGCCAACGACCTCGTCACGATTGTCGTCATCGTTGCGATTCTCGGCCTGTGCGGCCTGGCAGCGAGCTACCTGCCCGCGCGGCGCGCCGCAGGCGTTGATCCGGTTGAGGCGCTGCGGACGGAATAGGAACGCCCGTATTTAAAAAGGGAAGTGGGGTGCCAGAATCGCGCCCCGCGGTAAGAGGAAACGGTGAGAGGAAACTAGGCGTGTGAAGCGGGCGCCACCTGAGTTTTGGCCCGCTGCGCCGCCACCGATCCGGCATGCTGGCGGAAGGCCACAAACGCGGCCCGGCATACTCCGTAAGCCAGCAGCACGCCAAAAGCCAGCGAAGCCGCAATGGCGCAGACTAACATCAGCATGTTTACTGCATTCTGCATTGGGGGAACCTCGTCGCCACTCAACAGTTCCTGGGATGTCCCTGGCTCAGGAAAAGGCGGGATCGTTGACCCTGTTTTCTGTTGCCGAATAAGATACCGAAAGGAACTGCCCCGATTTGAGCCGAGACTCTGCCGTTTTGCAATGAACTTTTCGCGCCACAGCTGCAACTTTCCTGTGACAACGTAGCCCAGTAGTAACCCCTACTTCATGGCCATTACTCAAATCACTGTGCACGGCGCCAGGCAGCACAACCTGCGCGATATCAGCGTGCAAATTCCGCGCAACACCCTGACGGTAGTAACCGGCCTGTCCGGATCCGGCAAATCGTCGCTTGCGTTCGACACCATCTACGCTGAGGGGCAGCGGCGCTACGTTGAGACGCTCTCCGCCTATGCGCGGCAGTTCCTGGATCAGATTGAGCGCCCGGACGTCGACTCCATCGAAGGCCTCAGTCCCGCCATCTCCATCGAGCAAAAAACGACGAGCCGCAGTCCGCGATCGACGGTCGGCACGATCACCGAAATCTACGACTACCTGCGCCTGCTCTACGCGTCGGTCGGGGTTCCGCATTGCCCCAGATGCGGCCGCCCTATTTCGCGTCAGTCGGCCGAGCAGATCGTCGAGCGCATCCTCGCGCTGGCCCAGGGCGAACGCGTGACGATCTATGCGCCGGTCGTTCGCGGCCGCAAAGGAGAATTCAAGGACCTGCTCGACAAGCTGGATCAGCAGGGCTTCCGCGCGCGAGTGGATGGAGAAATCCGCGACCTCTCCGAGCCGGTGAGCCTGGACAAGCGAAAGAACCACACCATCGAGGCGGTCGTCTATCGCGCTGTTCTCAAACCCGGCATTGAGAAGGCGCTCGCCGCTTCCGTCGAAAAGGCGCTGCAGATGGCCAACGGACTTGTGCTCGTGGCGACGCAAACCGACGAGCAACTGTACTCGTCGTCCATGGCCTGCCCGGATTGCGGCCTCGATATTCCGAAGCTCGAGCCGCGCAGTTTTTCGTTCAACAGCACGTATGGCGCGTGTCCGGAGTGCCACGGACTCGGCAGCATCTACGACTTCGATCCGGCGAAGATCATCACCGACTGGTCGAAGCCGCTTCTGGACGGCGGCCTGGGGCCGGGCTCCGCGTCGCAGTACCTGCTGCGCCTGATCGGCATTGCCGCGCAGCGGTACAAGATTGACTTGAAGAAGCCCTTCGAGCAGCTCAGTCAGAAGCAGCAGGACCTGCTGCTCTATGGTCCCGGGCAGAACGAGGCGCCGCGCACCGGCTTTCACGGAATCCTGGCCTGGCTGAGGGACTCGCTCGAAGAAGCGCGCTCCGATACTTATCGCGAATGGATGATGCAGTACATGTCCGCATCGGAGTGTCCCGTGTGCCACGGCCAGCGGCTGCGGCCTGAATCGCTCGCCGTTAAGGTGGACGGCATGTCGATCGCCGATTTCACCGCACTGCCCATGGTCCGCGCGCTGGACCGCGCCCGGCAGATTTCCTTCACTGCGCGCGAAGCGCTGATCGCTGAGCGGCTTCGGAAGGAGATTGCCGAGCGCCTGCAGTTCCTGAATGCGGTCGGCTTGGGATACCTGTCGCTCAACCGCAATGCCGCCACGCTTTCCGGCGGAGAAGGCCAGCGGATCCGCCTCGCCACGCAGATCGGCTCGCGGTTGCGCGGCGTGCTGTATGTGCTGGACGAGCCGTCGATCGGCCTGCATCAGCGCGACAATCAGCGGCTGATCAATGCGCTGGAAGCGCTGCGCGATCTCGGCAACACGGTGCTCGTGGTCGAGCACGACGAGGAGACGATCCGTCACGCCGACTATGTGCTCGATCTGGGCCCCGGCGCTGGTCGCCTCGGCGGCAACGTCGTGGCGGAAGGGCCGCCGAAGAGCATCATGGAATGCCCGGTGTCGCTCACCGGCCGCTACCTGGCGGGCGACATCCCCACGTTGCAGCGGCTCACTCCGCGTCCGGTCAGCGGCAAGTGGATCACGGTCGAAGGCGCGCGCAGCCACAATCTGCGCGACATCACGGTGAAGTTTCCGGTTGGAGTCATGACAGTCGTCACCGGCGTTTCCGGCTCGGGTAAGAGCACGCTGGTGAACGATATTCTCTATCGTTCGCTGGCGCGCGAACTGTACGGGTCGCGCGAAGCTCCTGGCGAGCATTCTCGGATCGGCGGGTTCGACAATATCGACAAGGCGATCCGCATCGATCAGTCGCCCATCGGCCGCACTCCACGTTCGAATCCGGCGACCTACACCGGCGTATTCACCGCGATCCGCGACCTTTTTGCCATGTTGCCCGAATCCCGAGAGCGCGGCTACAAAGCGGGCCGCTTCTCGTTCAATGTGCAGGGCGGGCGGTGCGAAGCCTGCCAGGGAGAAGGGCAGCGCCGCATCGAAATGAATTTCCTGCCGGATGTGTACGTCCAGTGCGAGGTTTGCAATGGGCGCCGCTATAACCAGGAGACGCTGGCGGTGAAGTTCAACGGGTACTCGATTGCGGACATCCTCGACCTCACCATCGAGGACGCGCTGCCGGTTCTGGGCGATATCCCGCAGGCGCGGCAGAAGCTCGAAACCCTGGTCGACGTGGGACTGGGCTACATTCACCTTGGCCAGCCGGCGACGACCCTGAGCGGCGGCGAGGCGCAGCGCATGAAACTGGCGCGCGAACTCTCGAAGCGGCAGACCGGCCGCACGCTCTATCTGCTGGATGAGCCGACCACGGGTTTACATTTCGATGACGTTCGTAAGCTGCTGGAGGTGCTGCACCGGCTGACGGATTTGGGGAACACGGTTATCATCATCGAACACAACCTCGACGTGATCCGGAATGCCGACTGGCTGATCGATCTTGGTCCTGAAGGGGGCGAAGGCGGGGGGCGTGTTGTGGCGGAAGGGCCGCCAGAGCAGGTGGCGGGCGTTGTATCGTCGTTCACCGGCCAGTTCCTCAGGCGCTATTACGATGGGACGACTGCGTCGCTCGCGCTGAGCCCGGCTGGAGCCGTTCCGGGAAGCCTAACCGCGCAGAGATCGAAAAACGGACGGAGGCAGAAGAAAGAGACGGTGCAATGAACGACGATCCGGAGTACCCATCCGCTCCCACGGATCCCGCCCAGGGTCCGTCTTCTGAGCCGCTGAGCAGCACCGCGCAGATCATCAACTGGCCTGCGCCGCATGACGATCTTGCGCAGATGGAGTTCTCGCAATACGCGGCCAATGTGCGGGTGTTGCCGCCGCGCCCGAAGTTCATTCCGCACCTCGGCCATTTCTGCGCGTTCATCGCGCTGCTGGTGGTTACGCTCATTGCCGCATTGATCGGCACTCTGATCGTGGTCCACGTGGAGATGCCGCGTATCCCGCTGCCGAAGCTTCCCGGAGTGGTTGCGCAGAATATCGTGATTGGCATTTCCATGCAGGTCTTCTGGTATGCGCTGCTGTGGGGACTGTGTGCGCTGGTGTTCGGCTTGTGGTGGAAGGCGTCTGCCGGAATGAGCTTCGCCCAGGGGATTCACTGGAACGGCGCCGTCGTGCGCCGCTGGGCAGTGGTGCTGGCGGGCATTGGATTTGCGACAGGGCTCCTCATCACGCTTGCCGGAAACTTTGTTCCCATGCCGAAGGCGCCACCCATCCTCGAAGACCTGACGAGGTCACGGCTGGGCGCGTGGATCCTGATGGCTTTTGGAGTGACGCTGGCGCCTCTCACCGAGGAACTGGCCTTTCGCGGGCTGCTGTTGCCCGGACTGGTGAATGTCTTCCGCTGGCTCGAGCAGCGCCGCGCGATCACGGAAACCGTGGTGCGCACCGTTGGTATCCCACTCTCGATTTTGCTGACGTCGCTGCCGTTTGCGCTGATGCACGCGCAGCAGGTCTCGGATTCCTGGGGGCCCGTGCTGCTGATCGGATGCGTGAGCATCGTTCTCTGCATCGTGCGGCTGCGTACCGGGTCGCTGGCTTCGAGCGTTGTTGTGCACGCCTTCTATAACCTGACGCTGTTCACGGGGCTGCTGATCCAGACGGACGGCTTCCGGCATCTGGAGAAGCTCAAGGGCTAAGCGCAGTAGCGTGATCCTCGCTGAACCTGGCGCTACCGGACGTAATCTATTCGCGCGCTCGAATCGAGCCTACTCTGATGTTGCCGGGGAAGGCTCCTCATGAACGACATCAGCCGCTTGTTCGAGGCTTTTGTGGCGCCCGCTATCTTCTTTTCCGCCACAGCCCTGTTCATCCTCTCCATCAATGTGCGCCTCATGGGTATTGTCAGCCGGCTGCGGCAGTATGTGAGGGCACGGCACGAAGCGGTGAAGAACGGCCACGCAGCGGAAGCTGAGGCCTGTACCGCTCAGATCGAGTCGATGGAACAGCGGGCGGAGTTGATTCGCCGCACTTTTCTGCTCAGCCTCATCGCCCTGGTCGGTACGCTGCTCTCCTGCCTGCTGCTGGGGTTGGGTCTCTATTGGAAGCCGGCTGCGCTGGCGGCGGCCCTGTTTTTGTCGCCGCGATGCTGAGCCTGCTCGCCGGCGTCATGTACTACATCCGCGAACTCACAGTCGCTCTCAGTTCTGTCCGCCAGGAAGCTCAGGACGAGCGCTTCGAACATCCGGAGGCTGCCGCGGAGATCCAACAGCACGGCCTGTTCTGACAATCTCCTCCAGCCGGACGCCATGGGTGTCCGCTGCGGGCCGCACCCTGTACCCTGTATTCCATGCCGGTCTCCGCCAGGGCAGCTTCGCATCGGCGTTCCGCTCTCCGCACCGCGGGCATTGCGCTGTTTCTGCTGACGGCGCTGAACCTATTCAACTTCGTCGACCGCTATGTGCTGCCGGGCGTGCAGCCGCTGATCCAGCAGGAATTCCACATCAATTACGCGCAGGTGGGGACGCTCACATCGGCATTCTTCTTCACCTACATGCTGATTGCGCCGCTGACCGGATGGCTCGGCGATCGCCTGCCGCGCAAGCCGCTCATCATCATTGGCGCGTTGATCTGGAGCGCCGCGACGCTGATGACGGCAACGGTCCACAGCTACACGACGCTGCTGATCCGCCATGCCATTGTCGGCGTCGGTGAGGCGACGTTTTCCATCTTCGCTCCGGCGCTGCTCGCGGACTTCTATCCCGAAGAGGACCGGAATCGGATTCTCAGCATCTTCTACATTTCGATCCCGGTCGGCGGCGCTCTTGGCTATCTGATTGGCGGATATCTGGGCGAGCGCTACGGGTGGCGCAATCCGTTCTACGTTGCCGCGGTTCCGGGAGTGCTGATTGCGCTGGCGTTCTGGTTCTTTGTACGGGAGCCGGAGCGCGGCGCCGCTGACACCGTGAAAGCCACGCCGGACCGCGCCAGCTTTGCCGGGCTCTTCAGAAATCCCGCCTACTGGGCGGCAACGCTCGGTATGGCGATGTGGACCTTCGCCATCGGCGGAATCTCCACCTTCCTGCCCACGTTTTTTCAGAACTTTGCCGGATACACACTGGCTCATGCGGACCTGACCGCCGGCGAGATTACGGCCGTCGATGGACTGCTCGCGACGATTGCCGGCGGCTGGGTCGCGCAGATATGGCTCAAGCGCAATCACCGCGCCCTGTACATTGTTTCGGGCTGGAGCGCTCTGCTGGCCATTCCGTTCGGGGCGCTGGTCTTCTTCGGCCCGGCACGGTACATGCTGCTCTGTGCCTGGATTGCCGAGTTCTGGATATTCTTCAGCACCGGCCCTCTGAACGCCGCCATCGTCAACTCCGTCGGGGCGCCGATCCGGGCTACGGCGATTTCAGTGAACCTGCTGATGATTCATCTGCTCGGCGACTTTCCATCGCCGCACCTGATCGGCTGGATCGCGGACCGGCGGACGCTGCGCGTCGGGCTGGGTGCGACGCTGCTCTCGCTGGCGATCAGTGGGCTGATCCTGTTCGCCGGGGCACGGTTTGCGCCGCGGCTGCCGGATCTGGATACGACCGCGACCTGAGCATTCGCGACCGTCTCCTGATCACAGACGGCCGCCGTGCTTCTGCCCTGTTTCCAATCATCTGCGGGTTCGCGGTCGCCTGTTTGTTCATCGACAGCTGTATCCGAAGTGATCTGTTTCCAATCAAATGCGGAATATCGCCCTGGCGCGGCTCTCACAAGCTCAACAAAACAAAGCGCCCCTTCGGTAAACTGAGAACGAGGTTCCCCGAATGCCCGAAATTGTGCGCAGGAAGACCACCACGGTTCGCATCGGCCAGGTGCGAGTCGGCTCTGAAGCCCCGGTGATCGTCCAGTCAATGACCAACACGGATACGGCCGATGCCGAGGCGACCATCCAGCAGGTCGCCGAGCTGGCACAGGCCGGATCGGAGCTGGTGCGCGTGACGGTGAACAATGACGAAGCCGCTCAGGCCGTGCCGCACATCATCGAGGGGCTCGCGAAGCGGGGCATCAACGTCCCGATCATCGGCGACTTCCACTACAACGGGCATCTGCTGCTGAAGAAGTACCCCGCCTGCGCTCAGGCGCTCAGCAAGTACCGCATCAATCCGGGTAACGTCTCGATTGGCCGTAAGGACGACGACAACTTCCGCACCATGATCGAGTGCGCGGTGGAGAATCACAAGCCGGTGCGCATCGGCGTGAACTGGGGCTCGCTCGATCAGGCTCTGCTCACGCGCCTCATGGATGAGAACTCGAAGCTGCCCAATCCCGCGCCGGCGCGCGACGTGATGCTGGAGGCGATGTGCCGCAGCGCGCTCGATTCGGCCGCCGCCGCCGAGCGTTACGGCCTCGGCCACGACATGATCATCATCAGCGGCAAAGTGTCCGGCGTTCGCGACCTGATTGATGTCTACGAGATGCTGGCCGCGCGCTGCGACTACCCGCTGCACCTTGGCCTTACCGAGGCTGGTATGGGCATGAAGGGAACTGTCGCGTCGACGGCGGGTTTGGCGCCGCTGCTGCTCCAGGGCATCGGCGATACGATTCGGGTGTCGCTGACACCGAAGCCAGGCAGTAGCCGGACAGAAGAGGTTCTGATCGCCCAGCAGATCCTGCAGTCGCTCGGCATTCGCAGCTTCACCCCTCAGGTGACGGCGTGCCCCGGTTGCGGCCGCACGACCAGCACCTTCTTCCAGGAGCTGGCGCAGCAGATCCAGGATTACCTCCGGACGTCGATGCCGGAATGGCGAAAACAGTATCCCGGCGTCGAGGAGCTGAAGCTGGCGGTGATGGGCTGTGTGGTCAATGGCCCCGGCGAATCGAAGCACGCCAACATCGGCATCTCGCTGCCTGGAACGTTCGAGGAGCCAAAAGCGCCGGTTTACGTGGATGGCCGCCTGATGACAACTCTGCGCGGCGACACCATCGTCCAGGACTTTAAGAAGATCCTCGACGATTACGTACGCAGTCGTTATGGCTCGCAGGAGCGCGAACTGGAAGGCGCTGCGGTCTAAACCCGACCTGACAGGAATCGAGGCTCCAGATCCAACGGGTCTGGGGCCTTCCTGCTTTCGTGACCGCCGTCACTGAGGAACTGTGCGCCTGCGGCTTATCCTGGACCGTTCCGCACAGGACGTTGTGAGGTCCTGCATTACCCGCGGACGGGGGAGAGGCCATGAGTCTGGGTGCAATCGCCATAACAGGGGTAGTGGCGGCCGCGATTCTGATCGTTGTCGCAATTACGCTGATCAACAAATTCGCCAACTAGTCCGAGAGACCCTGCTGATTAGGGTCGCCGGGCCTACCGGACCACCTCCACAACCTGGCTGTCCGGCCCGCTCCACGCCGTTGCGCCGGAATGGCTCAGCTTGTGCGCTGCATCATCCCAGTGCAGATGCGTTAGCTGGAAATCTCCCTTTTCATACGCGTACGTACGGCCATCATCCTGATACAACTCGAAATCTGCACTGGCTCCCGGCCAGACCTGCACTTTGGCGATGGTCTGTTTGTCGGCTGTGCTCTCCACCTGGCTGCCCAGCGGAATGATGGACCCGGCGCGCACGAAGAGCGGCAGCTTGTCGACGGGAGCATCGACGGTTATGGTCTGCCCGCCCGGATAGCGCTTGTGCGTCCAGTAGTTGTACCAGGCTGCGCCTGCGGGCAGATAAACCTCCCTGGTCGTCGCACCCTGGTCGGTAACCGGCGCGACGAGGAACGCCGGACCGAACATGTATTCGTCGCCGATCCCGGCCACCTTCGGGTCGCCCGGGAAGTCCATGAACAGAGCGCGCATGAACGGAGCGCCGGTTTTGTGCGTGTAGTAGCCGAGTGAATAGATGTATGGCATCAGCTCGTAACGCAGCTTGAGGTACTGCTCCAGAATCGGCTCCGCCTGTTTTCCGTACGACCACACTTCGTTGTAGTGGCGGCTGCCATGGGTTCTGAAGATCGGCAGGAACGTCGCATACTCAAACCAGCGCGTGTAGAGCTCGGGATAGTCGTCGTAGCCGCCGACGTTGGCCCGCGCGTCTGACGGATCGAGCAGCGGCGGATGCGCCGGATGATGCGCCGCGGGCAGATACTGCCAGCCGCCCGTATCGTTGCTCCAGTAATTCAGGCCGGAGGCCGCAACGTCGAGGCCCGTCGGAATCTGCCGCTTCAGCGTGTCCCAGGTGGGAAAGATATCCGAGGACCACACGATGGTCCCGTTGTGCTGCACGCCGAGATAGCCGTCGCGCGAGAGAATCAGCGCGCGATGATCCGTGTCGGACCGGAAGCCGTCATACAGCGCGCCGGTGTGGAAGAGGGGATAAACGTTGAAATACTGAGTGCCTGGTCCGATGTGGAAGTAGCTGCCGTTCGGCGGGAGGTCTGGTTCGGTTTCATCGGCCCACAGCGAGTCGAATCCTTTACTGAGGATGTTGTCCTTCACCGTATTCCAGTACCACTTCGCTGCGTCGGGATTGGTGGTGTCAATGTCGGAGCCGGCGTGATCGTAGGGCAAGCCATTGGTTGGAGTGCCGTCGGCCAGGTGCTCGAACCAGCCCTTGTTCTGCAATTCCGTGTAGAAGCGGTCTGTGGGAACGAAGCGCGGCCACACGCTGATCATGGTCTGGAATCCCATTTGGTGCAGCTTCTGATTCATCGCCGATGGGTCGGGCCAGTACCGGCTGTCGAAATCCATTTGGCCCATGTTGGTGTAGTAGAACCAGTCGACGACGATGACGTCGGCGGGCAGATGCCGCTCGCGATATCCATTGGCGACGGCCAGCACCTCGGCCTGGCTACTGTAACGCTGCTTGCACTGGATATATCCGTAGGCGGCTTTGGGCAGCATCGGCGTGTCGCCGGTGAGCAGACGGTAGCCTTCGTAGAGTTCATCCGTGGTTTTGCCGGCGATCACGAAGAAGGAGACGCGGTCGCCCACTTCGGAGGTCCAGCGCGTTTGCTCATTGAAGCCGGGCTCAATTGTCGTCTTCGACGGATTGTCCCAGAGCACGGCGTAGTGCTTGTTCGTCACCAGAAACGGCACGCAGAAGGTCGGCCCCGCCGGCGCGGTGTAGTCGTTCCAGCAGCGAATCGGATGGCCGCGATGATCGAGGTAGCCTTGCTGGTTCTGTCCCAGGCCGTAGTAGTGCTCGTCGTCGGGAGAGTGGAAGCTGGCGCCTACCTGGAAGTAAGCAGCGTCGGCTGGGCGCGGATCGACACGGTCGTAGTCGACGGAGGCCTTCACGTCATTCAGGACGGCGGCGTTTCCGTCCTTGTGATTCGGCACCGTCATCGACCAGCTCTGCAGGTTGAGCAGCGTGTTTCCGTCTGCGTCGGTGATGGTCAGCGGAATGTATGGGGTAGATCCCAGGAAGTACTGGCAGGTGTCGCAGGTGTATTTCGTGGTCTTCGCGTCGTAGTGAAGGACGGGCATCTTCACCGTGAGACGGGCGGAGTGATAGGTGTCCATCCGGTCGGTGTGGTCGTAGCTCCAGCCCTCGTCAGAGGCCTTGCCGCTGATGCCGTAGCCTGGAGGCGCGAGCGCCGCGTCCTTCTTCAGGCTCATGGTGACGCGAATGATGTTGGGCGCGTAAGGCACAAGGGAGACGGTTGCATCACGGCGTTCGAGAACAATTGGCTTTTGTGCGGAGGCACTGCCGGCAGCGAGCAGCACGAGGGAGCAAAGGCCTGCAGCGAACACAATTCGATTCATGGCCAGTCGGAGTCTCTCAGAATGTTTTGGAAAACACCGGACGCAGTTTACGCCCGGCGCGTTGCCGTGTACAGCGCGAATGCGCTCGGAACCAGCATGTAAAACGGTTTTCTTCTGTTCGTGCGGCTGCGCGTTTGACCGCCTGTGAACGCGTTCGTATGATGAAACTTGCCCTTCAATTCGGCGGCGTAGCTCAGTTGGTTAGAGCGTGGGATTCATAACCCCAAGGTCGATGGTTCGATTCCATCCGCCGCCACCATAATCGACCGGAAGCGCTTGTCCGCGCGGCCCCGTGGCCGCCAAACGGTGAAGTTGCATGAGCAACCGTCCCGTCAGATGCTGCCCGTCGCGGCGGCAGAACATGGCAGATTCCGCATCCAAGCCTGTGTAATCAGCGAATGACCTGAGTGGCGTGCGCGCGCTCCGGTACTTCGCACAATATGACGTGTGCGCATGCGGCCGCGGCACTCGTATTCCGAGGAGCATGATGCAGCAGGCCAATCCGGGTCGTGGCAATCTGATCACCGTTCGCCCGCGGACTACGAACACTCAAATCAGCCGGGGGCGCACTGCATTTATTTCTGACCACAGCGGCGAGGCTCACCGGGAGCATGCGATTGAGGGCCTCTATATCTACGACACGCGCGTGCTCAGCCGTTACGCGTGGCGTCTCGACGGCAAGCAGCCACAGTTCAGCTGCGGATCGCCCATCGAACAGTTCAACTGGATGGGGTACTTCATTCAGGCCCCGCGGAACTGCAAAGATACACCGACTCACGAATGTGACCCGCTGCAGCAGACACTGGAACTGCGGCTGACCCGCTCCGTTGGCGAGGGCATGCACGA
>DASYYN010000070.1:0-9315 GCA_035933815.1 Acidobacteriaceae bacterium | reverse complement strand
GAGTTATAGCTGCCCGTGCCCTGCACGTTCGCGTTGCACTGCGCGGTTGCGCCCGCGGCAAGCGTCGTCGGGCTGCACGTCACGGCCACGCTGGTAATAGAGGATGCCGGGGCTGCCGGGGCATCGACGGTAATCGTTGCTGACGCGGTTTTGCTGGCGTCCTGCACACTCGTCGCGGTCACCGTCAGATTGCCCGCCGACGCCGGAGCCGTTACCAGCCCGCTCGCCGTCACCGAGCCTCCGCTGACACTCCAGGCCACTGCCGAGTTGTAGCTGCCGGTGCCCTGCACGTTGGCACTGCACTGCGCAGTTCCGCCTGCCGCAACCGTCGTCGGACTGCACGCCACGGCCACGCTGGTAATCGTCGACGTCGGGGATGTCGGGGCGTCGACCGTGATCGTTGCTGACGCGGTCTTGTTGGCATCCTGTGCGCTCGTCGCAGTCACCGTCACCGTCCCGGCCGCAGCCGGAGCCGTAAAGACGCCGCCGGAGTTCACCGTGCCCGCGCTCGCCGACCAGTTCACGGCGGTGCTGAAATTTCCTGTCCCTTGCACGTTGGCGCTGCACTGCGCGGTCGCTCCCGCCGCCACCGTCGTCGGACTGCACGTCACGCCCACCGAGGATATTGTCGGCGGATTGGTCTTCACTTCCAGCGTCGCTCCGCCCGCCTTCGATGAATCCGCCACGCTGCGTGCAGTCACGGTCACATTGCCGGGATCTGCGGGGGCCGTCAGCACACCGTCGCTGCTGATGCTTCCTGCACTCGCCGTCCACGTCACAGCGGAGTTGTAATTTCCCGTCCCCTGGACCGCCGCCCGGCATTGCGCTGTGCCACCTGGAGCCACCACCGACGGGCTGCACGTTACCGACACGGACGAAATGGTCGGCCCCGCCGGCGCCTGGTCCTGAACCGTCACCGTAGCCTGGCCGACGGCCGAAGCATTCTGCACGCTTCTCGCCGTCACCGTTACATTGCCTGCCGACGATGGCACCGTGAGCGTGCCATCTGGACTAATCGTCCCTGCGCTCGCCGCCCACCTTACCTGCTGGCTGTAGCTGCCGGTCCCCTGGACGGTCGCGTTGCACTGCACGGTGGCATTGCCGGTGACAGCGGATGGCGTACAGGTGACCGCCACCGCGAAAATGTTGGTCGACACCGGTGAACCGGGAATATATATGCTGCCGCAACCGGCGACGGCAACCGCCGTTAGGCCAACAAGGAGGGAACACAGAATGCGGAACTTCAACACTCACCCCTGAGGTTTGTTTGTAAAGTTGGTAATACTCTACAAAATACCTGGGGGCATAGCCAGCGCTTTGTTGGCTTTTCCTGCGAAAATTTGCGCAGTCCGGTTGCGCCAATCGGATCCATCTTGTGTGTAAGTGGCTGAATCTGCGCGCCTGGAGAGTTACACTCTCCGCGCCGCCGTCCGCTCGTTCAATATCTCTTCCACCGCACGGATCGCCAGCTCCAGCTCCTGGTCGGTGTTGTAGAAGTGCGGCGACATGCGTACGCCGGCCCTGGGCCGCCAGTCCACCAGGATCTCGCGTTGCAGCAGCTCCCGGCAGACTTCCTGCGAGTTCGGCATATCAATGGAAACCGTTCCTCCGCGCCGCTCCGGATCGCGAGGGGAGTTCACCGCCCAGCCGTGCTGGTCCGCCAGTTCGATCAGCCGCGCCGTCTGCCTTTTTGACTTCTCGCGAATGCGATCCGCGCCTACTTCGGCGATGATCTTCAGCCCGGGCTGCGCCGCCTCGAGCGCGGGGACATTGGACGTGCCGTTCATGAACCGGAAGGGAGGATCGGTGTAACGGATTGGTGCAACTTCGAAGGCGAACGGATTCTGATGCGCAAACCACCCGGTGAACTTTGGTTCCAGACTTTTGCCCAGGTCCGGACGCACGTATAAATAACCCACCCCCGGGCCGCCGCACAGCCACTTCAAAACTCCGCCGCACGCAAAATCAACATTGAGGGCCTGCACATCCACGGGTACGTTTCCCAGCGATTGAAAAGTATCCAGCAGAACATGCGCGCCGACCCGATGCGCCTTTTCAATGATGGCCTTCGCGTCCTGCAGGTACGAACTCCGGAAAATGACATGCGAAATCGGGACCAGCAAAGTGGTTTCGTCAATGGCCTCGAGCAATCGCTCGGTTGGGACGGTGATTCCATCGTCCGTCTTCACCATATGAACGCGCGCGCCATGAGCCCGCTGCGCTTCCCAGAAGTACATCACCGAGGGAAAGTTCATGTCCGAATAAACGACTTTGTTCCGCTTACCGGAAAAGTCGAAGCACGACGCGACCACAGCCTGGCAGGTGGTCACGTTTTGATGGGTGGAGACGGTGCCTCGGGGCGCGTTCATGAGCGCGCCAATTGCATCGCCGACCTCCGCCGCCAGCATCCACCATCGCTCCTCCCATGCGCGCACACCGCGCGTCGCCCAGGTATCGGCGTAGCCCTTCATCGCGTCGTAGACGCCGCGCGGCATGGCGCCCAGCGAGTTGCTGATCAGGTACGTTGTGCGTTCGAGGATGGGAAACTCGCTTCGATAGCGAAGCAGCTCGTCGTCTTTTTCAGGAGTCATGAAGAACGGCCTCTCCGTACTTTCGCCGGGCACGCGCCTTGCGCATCACAAGGTACGCCAGGCTGAGGATTGCCAGATAGGGCAGGCCGCTGACAATGGTGATTCTCGACTGCGGCACCCACCACGTCGAAGCAACGGCCAGCAGGATTCCGCTCAGCCCAATGGCGGAAACCACAGCGCCTCCCGGCGCGCGCATGGCCAGCGTGGCCAGTTCTTGCGGCGTGACTCGCCGCCGGAATGCGATATGAGCAGCCAGCGCCACGCACCACGCGAGCATGCCGCCGGCCAGCGATGTCCCGATGAGCCAGAGGAAGGCCGACCGTGGCGCCCAGTGTTCGCTGATCAGAGCCAGAGGGACCCCGATCCCCGAAACCAGCAGCGCCAGCCGAGGCGAACCGGCAGCGTTCAGCCGTCCCAGCGCGGGTGAAGCATGGCCGCTCCGCGCCAAAGAAAACATCATCCGGCTGGCGGCGTACAGGTTGGCATTGGCGCCGGAAAGCGCGGCTGTGAGCACCACAAAGTTCATGATCGTGGAGGCCGCCGGAATTCCAGCCACGACAAACACCGTAACAAACGGGCTCTGCGTCACCCCGGCGCGATTCCAGGGCAGGAAACCGACCAGCACCGCCGTTGAGCCGACGTACAGGAACGTCAGCAGCGCAAACATGATTTTCGTGGCGCGAGGAATCTCCCTGGCCGCGCGTGCTTCTCCCGATGAAATCGCCACCATCTCGATTCCAAGGAAGCTGAACAACGGGAACGACACGGCCATCAGCGCTGAAATTGGGCCGTTCGGGAAAAAGCCGCCGTGGTTCACGTACTGCGGCTCGACGCGCCCGCCCAGCAGCAGGAAGGAGCCGGTCAGCACGAACACGACGATGGTCACGACTTTGATCATCGCGAACCAGAATTCAAAACTGCCGTAGTCGCCGACCGGCCGCAAATTGATCAGCAGCAGAAGCGCCGAGTAGAGCACAACCCAGGCCACGCCGGGAACGCGAGGGAACCAGTAGGTGGAGTACGTCGACGCCGCCACCAGCTCCGCGCCAACGGCAATGGCGATCGCGAACCAGTATCCATATCGGGCGACGAACCCGGCCCAGGAATTCAGATACAGATCGGCGTAGAGCCCGAACGATCCCGCGCCTGGATGGGCGCTGGCCAGCTCTCCCAGCGCGCTGGTCACCGTCCACGCGAGGAACGTGCCTGCCACATAAGTCAGAATCAGAGCCGGGCCGGCAATTTGGATCGCCGCACCGGAACCCAGCAGAAGCCCGGTCCCGATGGAGCCGCCGACGCTCACCATCGCCATCTGAGCCGCGCTCAGCTGGTGTCGCAGCCCTTTCTCGTGGTCGACGTGCTGCTCGATCGGCATCGCGCACTTATACCACACGGGCGCGACGTGGCCGCCGACACGATCTTAACGGCTAGCCGCTAGCTGCTAACCGCTCCCCGGCCTACTTCCGCTCGAACTCCCACTCCCGCGCAGGAGCGATCGGCTCGGCGATCTCTTTGCGTTCCTTCCAGTATCCGGCGAGGTAGTCGCGGTTCATCGCCGCGATCACCTCCAGCTGGATCTCCTTCGGGCAGACGCCGGTGCACTCGCCGATGTTGGTGCAGCTTCCGAAGCCCTCAGCGTACGCCTGGCTCACCATGCGCACGGCGCGCCGGTTCCGTTCCGGCTGACCCTGCGGCAGCACTCCGAGGTGCGCGATCTTCGCGCCCGTGAACAGCGCCGCCGATCCGTTGGGACACGCGGCCACACACGCTCCGCAGCCGATGCAGGCCGCCGCGTCCATGGCGCGATCCGCATCTTCCTTGCCCACCGGAATTGCATTGCCGTCCGGCGCATTGCCGGTCGAGACGGAGATGTAGCCGCCTGACTGGATGATCCGGTCAAGCGAGCGCCGATCTACCGCCAGGTCTTTGATGAAAGGGAAGGCCACCGAACGCCACGGCTCGAGCACCAGCTCATCGCCGTCTTTGAAGTGGCGCATCGTCAGCTGGCACACCGTCGTCGCCGGCTGCGGGCCGTGCGCGATGCCGTTGATCACAAAACCGCAGGATCCGCAGATGCCCTCGCGACAATCGTGCTCGAAAGCAATCGGCTCCTCGCCGCGCTCGATCAGCGTCTCGTTCAGCACGTCGAGACACTCGAGCATCGACATCTCCGGATTCACATCGTTCACGTCGTAGCTGACGAACTTACCCCTGGTCGCCGCGTTCTTCTGCCGCCAGATAGTCAACTTGAGTCTCATTACTTGTAGCTCCTCTGGCTGGGATGAACATAGGCAAACTCCAGCGGCTCTTTCGTCAGCTCCGGCGGAGAGTTCGGACCGGTGTAGCCCCAGGCCGCCACGTAGCTGTAGTGCTCGTCGTCGCGCTGCGCCTCGCCCTCCGGCGTCTGGTACTCCTCGCGGAAGTGCCCGCCGCAGGACTCGTTCCGCTCGAGCGCATCGATGCACATCAGCTCGCCCAGCTCCATGAAGTCCGCAACGCGCCCTGCCTTTTCAAGGCTCTGGTTCAGATCGTCACCCGACCCCGGCACCGTCACGTTCTGCCAGTACTCCTCGCGCAGCGCGCGAATCCTGCCGATGGCCTCTTCGAGCCCCTTTGCAGTTCGCGACATTCCGCAGTCGTCCCACAGAATCTTGCCCAGCTCGCGATGGAACGAGTCGACGGTCCTCTTGCCCTTGATCGAGAGCAACTTATTGATCGTCGCCTGCGTGCACTGCATCGCTTCCTGCACCGCGGGATGCGACGCATCCACCTTGCCCGGCTTCTGCGACGCCAGGTAATGGCCGACCGTGTAGGAGATGATGAAGTATCCATCCGACAGCCCCTGCATGAGCGCGCTCGCGCCCAGGCGGTTCGCGCCATGGTCAGAGAAGTTCGCCTCGCCCAGCACAAACAGCCCCGGTACCGTGCTCTGCAGGTGGTAATCGACCCACAGGCCGCCCATCGTGTAGTGGATCGCCGGATAAATGCGCATCGGCACCTTGTACGGATCCTCGTCCGTGATGCGCTGGTACATGTCGAACAGGTTTCCGTAGCGCTCGCGGATCGTCTCCACGCCCAGCCGCGAGATCGCCTCCGAGAAGTCGAGGTAGACGCCCAGCCCGCTCTCTCCCACGCCGCGGCCCTCATCACAAACGGCCTTGGCATTGCGCGAAGCTACGTCGCGGGGAACCAGATTGCCGAAGCTCGGATAGCGCCGCTCCAGGTAGTAGTCGCGCTCGCCTTCGGGAATCTCGTTTGGCTTGCGCTTGTCGCCCTTCTGCTTCGGAACCCAGATGCGCCCGTCGTTGCGCAGCGACTCGCTCATCAGCGTCAGCTTCGACTGGTAATCGCCCGACACCGGAATGCAGGTCGGGTGAATCTGCGTGAAGCATGGATTGGCAAACAGCGCGCCGCGCTTGTGCGCCCGCCAGATCGCCGTCGCGTTCGATCCCTTCGCGTTGGTCGAGAGGTAGTAGACGTTCCCGTATCCGCCGGTCGCCAAAATCACCGCATCGGCCAGATGCACGGCCAGCTTACCGGTGATCAGGTTGCGCGCCACGATGCCGCGAGCTTTCCCGTCGATCACGATCAGGTCCAGCATCTCCGTGCGGGGGAACATCGTCACCGCGCCTGCATCGATTTGCCGCTCCAGCGCCTGATACGCGCCCAGCAGCAGCTGCTGCCCGGTCTGCCCGCGCGCATAGAACGTGCGCGACACCTGCGCACCGCCGAAGGACCGGTTCTCGAGCGATCCGCCGTACTCGCGGGCAAACGGAACGCCCTGCGCCACGCACTGGTCGATGATCTTGACGCTGTTCTCCGCCAGACGGTAGACATTCGCCTCGCGCGCGCGGAAGTCGCCGCCCTTCACCGTGTCGTAGAACAGCCGGTAGATGCTGTCGCCGTCGTTCTGGTAATTCTTCGCCGCGTTAATGCCGCCCTGCGCGGCGATCGAGTGCGCACGCCGCGGTGAATCCTGGAAGCAGAAGCACTTGACGTTGTAGCCCAGCTCGCCCAGCGTGGCTGCCGCCGAACCGCCGGCCAGTCCCGATCCCACCACGATCAGGTTATGGCGGCGCTTGTTCGCCGGATTCACCAGCTTCATCTCGAACCGAGCCGAGTCCCAGGCCTGCTCAATGGGTCCGGAAGGAATTCTTGCATCGAGTTTCATCGCACCAGCCCCACGAGAACCGAGATCGGGATCGAAATGTATCCCGCCACAATGGCGACCGAGATCCACAGCGCCGCCTGTTGCAGCACCGGCGTGTGCCGCGGATGGTTGTAGCCCATCGACTGGAACATGCTCCACAGCCCGTGGCGCAGATGAAAGCCGAGCAGGATCATCGAGAAGATGTACCAGGCCGAAACCCACCACACACTGAATCCCGCGACCACGTTGTGGTAGACATCGCCTTCAATGAAGCGCGACTCCGGATGGATGTTTCCGGAGGTGAACTCGAGGATGTGGAAGATCACGAACGCCAGGATGATCGGGCCGCTCCAGTACATGGTCCGGTCGGCGTAGTTGGACTTCACCGACTTCTTCACCTTGTAGCCGGTGGGCCGCGCCTTCTGGTTCCGCAGCGCCAGCTGGACCGTCGCCAGAATGTGCAGGCCGACGCACGCCAGCAGCACGGCGCGCACAAACCACAGCAGCTCGCCCGTGTTCTTCAGGAAACGGCCATAGGCATTGATCGGCCCCGGACCTTCGAAAATCTGCAGATTGCCCAGCAGATGGCCGATGATGAACAGGAACAGGATCACTCCCGTTACCGCCATCACTGCCTTTTTGCCGTTGGTGGACTGCCAGAAACCCGGCGCCCGATATTCGTGCGGGCCAGCGACTGTGGTGCTCATCGTGCCTGCCCAGTTTCGTTCAAAGTGATCACGTCAGCATTCCTCGGGGATGGGACTCCGCTCCGCGTGCCTGCGCGGATTCGATGAAAAGGCGAACTCTTTATTATTCGTGTTCGCAACAATCAGCGTCAACCTGCGGCACTGAACCGGAGTAACGTGGTCGCGCTGCCGGGCAGCCGTTTATCGATCGCCTCTGTCGCGCCGCGATGTGAGTTTGGGAAGAACAAACTCCTGAAGCAGCGCGTTCGTCACGCGCCCCGCGGTTCCGATGAGGGCGCTCCTGACCACGAGCTGGCCGCCGCGCTCGTCTGCGGGATAATACGCATTCGCAATGGCGCCTGAGGCCAGGTCGCCTCCGATGTTGGAGAAGTTAATCTCCGAGCGCCCGTTGTCGCCTTTCGTGACAAATGGACTGGACAGCGCGTGCAGCAGGCGCGACCTCGTCGTGCCCCTTCCCTGGTAAAAGTAGCGAGGATCCTGATGGAGCAGCGATGGCAGAATGGCGTTGCCTATCAGGACGTTCGTGTAACCGCCCGCGAACGTGGAGCCGAGCCGCTGGCCATAGCCCACAAACCCCTCGCGGTATCCCGGATAACGGGCAGACTGATAGAAAATGGCGCCCAATCCGAATCCGGCGAGAGTTACGGGATCCACCAGCGCCCTGGATGCCAGCTGGAATTTCAGCTTCGGCGAAAGCGGCGGCGCGTTGTGGTCATATTCGACGTAGAAATTGGGAATCACTCCGACAACCCGCTGCTTCTCCTCGTCGTGCACCTGCTGCGTGGCCAGTTGCTCCGCAGTGACAGCGCTGACCGTAACCTGCACCGTTGCGATGCGCAGCTGGACACCGCTCAGGATGAAGAACTGACCCGGCTGAAGAACAACGTCATTCGAAGTCCAGCCAGAAAAGCCCTGGGCTGCAACCGAGATGCGGAAGGGCACTCCGGGTTTCACGTCGCTGATTTGGAAAGATCCGTTGTCCTGCGCTGTAACGTGCTGAACGGCGCTCCCGGAGGCATCCTGCAAGGTGACGATGGTGCCCGGAATTACACCCTCGTTCGTGTCGAGCACTGTTCCGATAATGGTTCCCGCCTCCGGCTCGGGGGCGGAGATCTGCTGCGCCTGCGCCGCGCCCGCGGCTGCAACCAGAAGATAAAGCAAAACCGTAAAGGCCCATCGTGTGGGTCGCGGCATCATCATGTGGCTCCAGCTGCAGGTACGCTGCAGAAACACATGAAAGATGCTCGCCGCCCCCGCAAGGGCGCAGCTTTCTTCACTCTTCGCTCACCGCGCAGATGCGAAAAGGAGATATTGAGCAGAAATATTTTGAATCGGAGAGCGGCGTGGGAAAAGTTTGCGCGGAGAAAAAGCCCGTGCGTGCCCGGCACAGTCAATCAATCGCCCGGTTGCTTCCTATTCGTGCAGCGCGCAGGTGATCCGCGCGATCTGCAGCTCTTCCTGGCTCTCCATCACGCGAACCTTCCTGCACTGCTCAGGATCGCCGCTGGTCACGCCCAGAAACTCCAGCCCCTCGCAGATCCGGTTGCGCATCGACACATCGTGCTCGCCGATGCCGCCTGTGAAGACCAGCAGATCCAGTCCGCCCAGCTCAGCCGCATACGCCCCGATCACCTTGCGCACGGCATGCGCAAAAACGTCCAGCGCAAGTTGCGCCTTTGCGTCGCCCTTCGCTGCACATTGCTCAATGAGCCGCATGTCCGACTCACCCCCGGACAGCGCGGCCAGACCCGAATCTTTGTTGAGCAGCGACTCGAGTGCATCGGCCGCGAGCTGCTCGGTCCGCATCAGGAACAAAACGACGCCGGGATCGAAGTCGCCGCTGCGGGTCGCCATGGGAACGCCGCCG
>DASYYN010000025.1:0-12552 GCA_035933815.1 Acidobacteriaceae bacterium | reverse complement strand
ACGGTGTACCTCGTCGGCGCAGGCCCGGGCGATCCCGAGCTGCTCACCCTGAAAGCCGCGCGCCTGCTCGCCACGGCCGACGTCGTCCTCCACGACGATCTCGTCCCGCAGGCCGTGCTCGGCCACGCGGCCAGCGCGCTCGCCATCAACGTGGGCAAGCGCTGCGGGAAAAAGAACATCACCCAGGCGCAGATTGAAGCCATGATGGTCGACTATGCGCGCCGCGGGCTCTCCGTCGTCCGCCTCAAGTCCGGCGATCCGCTGGTCTTCGGCCGCGCCGGCGAGGAAATCGACGCGCTCCGTGCCGCCAATATCCCCCACGAGGTCGTGCCAGGAATCACCGCCGCCTTCGCCGCCGCTGCTGCCCTGCGTCGCCCTCTTACGGACCGCCGCAGCGCATCGAGCATCAGCTTTTCCTCCGGACACCACGCCCCCGGCTCTCCCCTTGAGCCCGCCTCGGTCCTCGGCGCGACGCGCGTGGTCTACATGCCGGGCCGCGAACTCAGCGGTATTGCCGCACAACTGCGCAGCGAAGGCCATCCCGCCAACCTGCCCTGCGTCATCGTCTCGCGCGCCGCGCAGCCGGATGAGCAGATCGTACGCACCACGCTCGATCATCTCGATCAGATCGCCGCTGTTCCAGCGCCTTCTATCCTGCTGGCCGGCGAAGCCCTCCGCGAGGCGCAGTCGCATTCAGTCGACGCCATGCTGGCTGCGGAACCGCGCAACTCCGCCCTCCAGCCCAGCGAGATTTAATCCGTCCGTCCCGCCAGCGCGCAAACCATCGCGGGTTGCCCCGCCGCGCCTTCATTTCACAAGCGCAAAACCGTCTGACGACGCTCCTGTGGAGCCGCATCCCACCTGGTGGGGGGAGGAGGAAAACACACAGAGAGGAGATTCGCGCCGGCCCAGCTTCCTCTGCGTTTCAGTCACGCCGGACGCGATCCAGCACCGATGAATCGCATTGCACAATTTTCTGTTTCCACCGTGCTTCTGGCCTTCGCCGTTGCCGGATGCCACAGCAATCAGACTGCGACACAGAATCAAAGCCAGGCCGCCGAGCCGGCGCAGGACCCGGCCGCCGCGAATCTGGCCAACGCCAGCAACACCACCGATACCAACCCGCCCGCTCCTCCGGCAGACCAGCTCGATCAGCCCGGCTCTTACGACCCCACCAGCAGCCCCGCGCAACCCAACCCCTACTACTCCGAAGCCGGCGCCGAGACTACCGCCGACGATGTCGCGCCCGATCCGCCGCCGGACCTGCCCGACTATAAGCAACCGCCCGCTCCCGGAGACAACTACATCTGGTCTCCCGGCTACTGGTCCTGGTCCAGTCAGGGCTACTACTGGGTTCCGGGTGCATGGGTGCTCGCTCCTTACGTCGGCGCACTCTGGACACCGGGCTACTGGAATTACGAGAACGGACGCTACCGCTGGCACCACGGCTACTGGGGACATCACGTCGGCTACTACGGCGGCGTGAATTACGGCTTTGGCTATGACGGGAATGGCTACGAAGGCGGCTACTGGCGCGGCAACGACTTCTACTACAACCGCAACGTGAGCCGCGTTGACACGCGCGCCATCCACAACGTGTACGATTACCGCGTCCAGAACCGGCAAAACACCTCACACGTCAGCTACGACGGCGGTCCTGGCGGACTCAGCTTCCGCCCTACCGCGCAACAACTCGCAGCCGAGCAGGAGCAACACATGCCCGCCCTGCCGGTGCAGCAGGAACTGCAGCAAAGCTCGCGAGGAAACCGCGCGCAGTTTGCGCGCGATAGTCATGGACATCCGCAGATGCTGGCCGAGAGCCGCCCCGTCAATGGCGGACGAGCGCTTCCCGCACCTTCTCCCGAAACCTTTCACCCCATCACCGGCCTGAACCGTCCGGCGCCCTCGCCGTCAGGACGCACAGCCCCGGGCCACATCGGCCCCGCGCCCATGGCGAGGCCTGGCCGCCCAGGACAAGCTGCGGCGCCCACCCGCCAGCCACTCTCAAACGCTCCGCCGAGGAATCGTCCGCAATGACCCAGCGGAGCCTGTCTGCCGGATCGCGAGCGGTCCGGCAAGCAGGCTTGCCTACAGCTCCATGGATTTGTTCGCCACCGTTTCCTGCGCGCGCTGCATGAACTGCGCGAGGGGCATAGATCCCTGATCGCCCTTGCCGCGCGTGCGCACGCTCACCGCTTCATTCGCCTCTTCCTTGTCGCCCATCACCAGAACATAGGGCACTTTCTGCAAGGTGAAGTCGCGGATTTTCGCATTCATCTTCTCGTTGCGCGCATCAATTTCAACGCGCAATCCCGCGCCCTGCAATGCCTTCTGCACCTTCTGCGCGTATGCATGATGCCGCTCTGCGATCGGCACAATGCCGGCCTGCACCGGCGCGAGCCACAGAGGAAACGCCCCGGCGTACATCTCGATCAGATACGACACCATCCGTTCCATCGTGCTGATGACCGCGCGGTGCATCATCACCGGCCGATGCCTGTTCCCGTCCGCTCCCGTGTATTCCAGACCGAACTGGTTCGGCAAATGGAAGTCCACCTGAATCGTCGAGTACGTCTCCTCGTGTCCCATTACATCGGCCAGCTGAACATCCAGCTTCGGCCCATAGAACGCCGCATCTCCGATGCTTTCGCGATAGGCAAGACCGAGCGAGTCGAGAGCCTCACGGAGCACGCGCTCGCCGAGGTTCCACATCTCGTCGTTGTCGACGTACTTCTGCTTGTTCTTCGGATCGCGCAGCGACAGCCGGTATTTGTAATTCGTGATGCCCAAATCGCGATACGCCAGCTCCACAAGCTTCATCACGCTGGAGAATTCTTCCTTGATCTGATCGGGCGTGCAGAAGATGTGCGCATCGTTCAGCGTCATGCAGCGAACACGGCTCAGTCCGCTCAATGCACCGGAGCGCTCGTAGCGGTACATCGTTCCCAGCTCCGCCAGCCTCACCGGCAGATCGCGATAGCTGCGCAGCTTCGACTCGTAGATCAGGATGTGGTGCGGACAGTTCATCGGCCGCAGCACCAGCTCCTCGTTCTCGAACTTCATCGGCGGGAACATGTCTTCGTGGTAGTGGGCCCAGTGTCCCGAGCGCTTATACAACTCCACCTTGGCCAGGCTCGGCGTGTATACATGCTCGTACCCCAGCTCCCGCTCGCGTTCCAGGATGTACTCCTCGAGCAGCCGGCGAATCGTCGCGCCCTTGGGCAGCCACAAAGGCAGACCGGCGCCGACCTCGTCGCTCACCGTGAACAATTCCAGATCTTTCCCCAGCCGCCGGTGATCGCGGCGCTTCGCCTCCTCCAGCTTTTCCAGGTACTCGTCCAGTTCCTTTTTAGAGAAGAACGCCGTTCCATAGATCCGCTGCAGCTGCGCATTCTTCTCGTCGCCCAGCCAGTACGCGCCGGACAGGCTCATCACCTTCGCGGCTTTCACCCTCCCCGTCGAAGGCACATGCGGACCGCGGCAGAAGTCCACGAACTTGCCATTGCGATAGAGCGAAATCGGCTCGCCCGGTTTCGTGAACTTCTCGACAAAATGCACCTTCATGAAATCGTTGCCGGCGCGGAATTTCTCGAGGCCCTCTTCGCGCGGCTCCAGTTCGTGCACGAATTTTTCATCGCGCGCGGCCACCTCAGCCATGCGCCCCTCGATCAGCTTCAGGTCTTCCGGCGTGAACGGCGTCGGACGCCAAAAGTCGTAGAAGAAGCCGCTCTCCGTCGCCGGCCCATGTCCCAGTTTCGTTTCAGGGAAAAGCTCCAGCACCGCCGTCGCCAGCACGTGCGCGGCCGAGTGCCGCAGCACCTTCAGCGCTTCGGGATCCTTCTCCGTCACCAACTGGAGCGCAACGTCTTCGTTCAGAGGCGTAGTCAGATCGACCAGGCGCTCGGCATTCGGATCGCCTGCGCCATACATGGAAGCTTCAGAACCGTCAGCCGATGCGGTCGCGACCCCGGCGGCCTTCAGAGGACGAATGCGCGCGACCAGCGCAGCCTGTGCGAGACGTGACGAAATGCTTTCGGCAATCGACAGCGGCGTCGTGCCCTCCGGTACCTCGCGGACGGAGCCGTCGGGCAACTGAACCTGAATAGAACTCATGAAAACAGGGTAAACGAACAGGAGCAGCGGCCAGAATCCAGCAGTCAGCATCAAGCGTTCAGACCAGCGCCCCTGCTGGATACTGGGCTGCTGACCGCTGACTGCTGACTGCTTATTTCAGCCCAATATGCGCCGTCAGCTGCATGCTGCCCGGATCCGTGATCGGCGGATACGTCTCGAAATCCGTCTCATGCGCTCGCTGCCCTCCGAGTTCCTGCGGAGACAAGCTGTTGATGTGCTGCCACAGCGCCGGAATGACCTCCTGCGGCGGTCCCTGTTGCGACTGAAAGACGGCGTACTTGCCTGCAGCGATGGTCCGCTTCACCATGCCGTCGGGAATTTTATCGGCAGACGAAACCCGCACGCCCAGCGTGTAGTCATAATCGCCATTCGGCGCGAATCCGCTGTAGACCACGACCAGACCGTCGCCCACGCGATTCGGAACCTGCTCCAGCTGTCCGTTGGTCATCGTGTCCTGCCACACGCCGGGAATCTTCCCCTGACCTCCAGCTTCGGCGCTGTTGTTTGTTCGGACGGTCACGCCGACGACCGTAAAGCTCTCCTGATTCTCAATCTTCGGAGCCGTGCTGGCCGCCGGTGATGCCGGGGGCGGCACTGCTGTCGTTTGCGGTCTGGCTGTCTCGGGCGGCTGCTGCTGTTGCGCTCCGGCGGTGAAGGCAATGAGGAACAACAAGGCGTACTTGCAGGAGGCGTTGAACATAGCAGTAAGGATACGCACGCTCCCTTGTGCCGGTTCATTGAATTTTTGGAAACAGTTGACCCTGGTCAAACGGGAGCTACATATCGCTGTGGCTGGGATTCATCAGTTCTTCCTCCGGCTCGATGTGAACCAGTACCTTCGCCACCCGGTCCACCTTCGCGAGTACCCTGTCTTCCACCCGATGTGAAATGGCGTGCCCGGAGCGAACCGTCAGATCGCCATTCACAATCACGTGCAGGTCGACGTAGTACCGGAACCCCACCTTGCGGACGAAGCACTTCTCCAGCCCCACCACACCCGGCACCGAAGCCGCCGCCTGGCGGACGTTCTGCTCGATTTCCGGCTCCGGTGCGCGGTCGAGAATCTCATCCATCGGTTCGCGAATCTGCCGCCACGCGTTGTACAGGATCACCGGCGACGCGCACAGCGCCGCCCAGTCGTCCGCACGATAGTCGCCGGTCCAGAGCGCGGCAGAAATCCCAATAAACGCAAACAGCGAAATGATCGCGTCGCTCAGGTGATGCCAGGCATCGGTGCGCACGGCCGTGCTGCTGATGCTCCGTGCCACCGACGAAACGTACCGGCTCAGCAGCAGCTTGATCCCGAAAACCACCAGCAGCACCCACAGCGTGTAGGTGTGCGGCAGAGGGTGCGGCGTATGCAGCAGGATGATCGCTTCGACGGCAATCGCAATCGCCGCCGCCCCCATCGCCAGGCTCACTGCGGCCGCCGCCACCGGCTCCGCCTTGCCGTGACCGTAAGGATGCTCCTTATCCGGCGGCTTGATCGCTACGCGCAGTCCCAGGTAGACGACAAACGAACTCACCACATCCGCGAGCGACTCAATGCCGTCCGCGACCAGCGCGAAGGAATGGCCGACGAGGCCCGTGGCGCACTTGCACACGGCCAGCAAAAAATTCGAAACGATGCTGATGAGGGACGAGCGTAGCCCGCGGCTTACCTGCAGTTCGGTCTCAGCGGTGCCGTCCATAAGCGAAGAAGGTCTAAGGAATCAGGACCAGAACAGCACCCTGATTACTTGACGCTCCTCGCATAGTAAATGGCCGCTCTGCCGCCGTCAGTCGCGTGGTGACGACCGCTCCAGTTCGAGCAGCTTCTCCTTGCGTTCGATCCCCCAGCGATAGCCCGTCGGCTTCCCATTGCTCCCGATCACCCGATGGCACGGGACCACCACCGCAACGGGATTCGTGGCACACGCCCGCGCCACCGCCCGCACAGCCGTTGGCTGTCCCAGCGAACGAGCCAGGTCGGCATAGCTCACCGTCTCCCCGCGCGGAATGCGCCGCAGTGCTTCCCAGACTCGCATCTGGAAGGCCGTCGCCCGCAGGTCCAGCGGCAGGTCCAGCGCCGCCGGATGTTCGGTGAACTGCGACACCACCCGCTCCAGCGCGCCATTCAGTCCCGCGTCCGCAAACACCTCTGCCGCCGGAAACTGCCTGCGAAGCTCCGCAACTATCTGCTCCTCTTCATCGCCGAGGATCACGGAGCAAAGCCCCCTCTCCGTGGCTGCAATCAGAACGCGCCCCAGCCTGCACTCGGCCGTCGCGTAGCCGATCCGCATGCCCGGTGCGCCCGCCCGGTACCGTCCCGGAGCCATGCCGAGCTGAGCATTTTCGTAGGCGCGCCCCGGTCCGGAATAGCCGGCCTCGTAGACGGCGTCGGTCACGCGCGCTCCGCCGCTCGTCAGTTCCCGGCGAAACGACTGTGCCCGTTGCTGTCGCTGGTATTGCGCCGGCGTGATGCCCAGAACGCGCTTGAACGCCCGCTCGATCGTGAACGGGCTCAGCCCCGTGTGCCGCGCTAGCTTCGCCAGCGTTACCGGCTCCTCTCCCCGCAGTCGCGCGGAAATCGCCTGCACCAGCTCTGCGTCGCTGTGGCGCTCCAGTGGACGGCAACGCCGGCAGGGGCGGAATCCCGCACCGAGAGCCGCATCGGTATCCGCGAAGAACCGCACATTCTCGCGCGCAGGCCGTCTGCTGGGGCACGTGGGCCGGCAGAAAACGCCCGTCGTCGTCACCGCGTAAACCATTTCCGCATCGGCTGCGGGATCGCGCGCCAGCACCGCACTCCAGGCCTGTTCTTCGTTCAGCATCACAGCAGATTCCATGTCCATCCTACCTCTGGCTTGCATGGCTCCAGCATCGCAGCGTTGCCTCCACAGCACACTCCGGAAGTTGCGGGCAAAGTCGGCTGGTATCGGGGCATCCAGTCCTTTATGGGAGGAAATATGGCCAGGAGCAGCAGCACGGGGAAATCGATGAACAAACGCCCACCCGTCAGCAACAGCCGGAAGCCACAGCGCTCGGAGTCGCAGAGCCTCGGAGGCCGCGAGTTCGGAGAGGTCGTCGAGCCCATGCAGGCGCAGATGGCCAGCGGCAATGAGGGTCTGGCGGAAACCTCTCCCGGCGTGAACCCGGCACGCACTACGCGCAGAACGAAGCGGGCGGCTTAGACTCCGCCTACCAGCGCCACCAGCCCGTCGGAAAAACCCCGCGCAGGTCGGCCCGGAACAGCGTGAACAGCAGAATGGCGGCGGCGATCAGGAGAATTCCGAACACCTGCTGACGCCGCAGCCGCTCGTTCACTCAGTCTTCTCCGGGCATGATGTTGTAGAGGAACTTGAACCGCAGTTCCAGGAATGGGCCGCTGAACTCTTTCGGCAGCGGCGGATAGGGCGTCGCTCCAATGATCCCCGCCCATGCGGCCCGATCCAGAGAAACGTCTCCCGACGGGCCCTCCAGAACCATATCCCTGACAGTGCCGTCCCGCAGGATCTTGAACCGGATCATGACCTCGCCCTTCTTGTCCAGCGGAGGCCGCGCCGATTCGGGAATGATGGGATACCAGGACCGTTTCGTGTCGTAGATGACCCGAGAGATATACGGCCCGTAATCCCACCCCCTCGTATCGCTGAGCACATCGACAGCGCCTTCCGCGCCTGCATGCTGCGAGGGCATATTCAGGCCGCCTTCCCCGCTGTTCTGGCCGCCTCCGCGCATTGCCTGGCGCATCGCCTGCTGCATCTGCTCATTGGGATTACTGGGCCCGGAGGAAAAATGCGGTTGCGGAGCCGAGGGCATCTCCAGCTTCGCCTGATCATTCTGCGGCAGAGGCTGCGCCGGCGGCGTGCGCTGCTGCTGTTGCTCCTCCGCCACCTGCGGAGCCGGCGGCGACGGCATAGCAGGCATCTGCGCCTGCTGCTGCATCTGCTGCAAGGCGGGCTGCGGCTTCGATTCGCCGGCCCGGCGCATCGCCTCCAGCTGTTCGAGGGTCTTGCGGTCAATGGCCGGGTGAGGAGTCTGCGCCTTGCGGTCCTGGTCAGAGAGGACGTTCGTCGGCTTCGTTGGCTTCTGTCGCAGATCGGGCGGCAGGTCCAGGAAAGTCAGTTCCTTCTCCCGCTGCTTCATCACCACCGAGGGGTCGACGACCCGCACGTGGTAGATGTATTTCGGCCCGTAGAACAGATACCAGGCGATCAGCAGGTGGATGATCAGTGCGATCCACAACTTTTCCCGCAGGCTGGCCCAGTTGCGGCTGCCTTCCAGTTCATCAATGATGTGCAGCAGGTCGGTGTGGTCGAGTTCCTCGTACCGGTAGCGCCGGAACGACGCCAGTTGCCCCGACCCGTTCCCGTTCGAGGAAGATGACGCGGAGGAATCGCCAGCGGACAACTCGGAGGGCGCCTGCCGCGGCTGATCCTCCGAAGACTGTTCGATCTCTGGACTGGTTGGCGTTAAGCGAGTCGGCATTCCCTGGGTGACGTCTGTAGGCGCGGCATACGTAAATGGAACGCCACGTTGCTTTTGACTATTTTCTCATCAATTGGGCGCTTCCACGGCAGTTTGTACAATCGAATCGTGACTCAGCAGATGCAAGATGCAGAGCGCTGGCCGGCCGCCGTCATCACCGTGAGCGACTCCTGCGCCCGTGGATCTCGGCAGGACGTTTCCGGCCCCGCCGTCGCTGCTGAGCTGCGCGCTGTCGGGTTCGAAACCGCTGAGCCGGTTGTAGTTCCAGACGAACAAGTTGCGATCCAGGATGCGATCCTGACCGCCATCCGGGCCGCCGCCGGCGCCTCCCGCCTCGTCGTGACCACGGGCGGTACCGGCATCAGCCCCCGCGACGTCACCCCGGAAGCCACCAGGGCCATCTGTGACCGGATGCTCGAAGGCATTGCCGAGCTGATGCGCGCCGAAGGCCGCCGCGACACGCCCCTGGCAGTCCTCAGCCGCGGCCTCTGCGGAACACGCGGCACCGCCATCATTCTCAACCTTCCCGGCAGCCCGAAAGGCGCCGTCAATTCCCTGCGCGCCGCCCTTCCGGTACTGCCCCATGCTCTCGAACTGCTCTCCGGCCGGACAGAACATGCCGGTGACGTCGCCGGCCCTTCAGCGGAACGAAAGGTGCCGCGCATCTGAAAGAGCTTTTTCTCAAGTTCAATCACTTCATCCAGCACTCCCTCCTGCCGCTTGGCCCCTGGGGGGTGCTGCTGGGCGCCTTCATCGACTCCGCCTCGGTGCCGATCCCCATCGACCTGCTGATGGCCGTCTGGGCCTGGCAGGACAAGCGCCACTTCTACCTCTACGCGCTCCTGGCGGCCGCTGGCTCGACCCTGGGTGGCCTCATTCCCTTTTTCCTCGGCCGCGCCGGCGGCGAGTTGTTCCTCCTCCGCCGCATCAATCGCGCGCATTTCGAATCGCTGCGCAACCGCTTCGAAAAGCAGGAGTTCCTCGCGGTCATGATCCCCTCCATGCTGCCGCCCCCCACCACCTGGAAGCTGTTCGTCTTCGGCGCTGGGGTCTTCGAGATGCGCATACCGGCGTTCATGCTGGCCGTCTTCATTGGCAGGACTATCCGTTTCGGGGTCGAGATGGCCCTGGTGGTCAAATACGGCCCGCAGATCATCAACGTCATGACCGACCTGGCAAAACGTCACCTCGTCGTCACTCTGCTCGTGCTCGCGGCCATCTTTGGCGCCCTGGGCTGGTATGTCTGGCGGAAGCTGCGCGGCAGCAGGGAAATGCCGGATATCCCATCTCCGTCCTGATCCGGGCCAAAGTTCTGCGTTTTGCGCTACACTGCTCTGCACCAGAAGTGAACCCCCAGGAGCGATCCCCCGAAAAGGAGTTGCACGATGGATACTCCAAAGCAAATGGGAATCACCGAAGCGCTGGCGCGAATCTCCGATTACTTCAGCTCTCGCTGCACTTGGAGCGATGCACGCCAGGTAACCTGCCGAACATGCCGGGCTGAGATTAACCGGGTGCGCGCCTATGTCCTGCTCCACGATGAGCGCCAGGGCAATGAGTGCTCCGGGCCGGGCCGCGCGTGGCGCATGGAAATCCCCTACTGCCCGAACTGCGAGGCCGTGCCCAGCCGCTACGGCTGCATCCACCTCTCCGAGGCGGACATGAACCTGCCGGCGGTGATCGAAGCCTCGCGCCCATTTGGCATGATCATCGAAATCTCTGACCAGCAGCCGGCACTCGAAATCCCAGATCAGAAGGCAGGGCGACTAGCTGTTTGATAAGCGTGTTCCTCCGGCACTTTCGTCGGCAGGCCGTTTGACTCCCGACATTTAATGACTGTCGGATTTCGCTTTGCTGCGCTGGCTCCTGACATCGCATTCCTCGCGCACTTTCTGATACCTGTCGGCGAGGAGTTGCAACTCCGCGTCCGACAAATGCTCAATGTCGATCATCTCGTTGTGCGCCTTGTCGATCGACTTGATGATCTCGTCAAGTTTCAGATGAATGGCGCGCGCATCGCGGTTCTGCGTGTTCTGGATCAGAAACACAACCAGAAACGTTACGACCGTCGTCCCCGTGTTGATGATCAACTGCCACGTATCTGAATAGTGGAAATACGGCCCTGATATGAGCCAGCCCACTATCGTCAACAGCGCAACCAGGAATGCCCATTTCGTGCCCACCCAGTTGGCGGCATGCGTCGCGAAGACGTGAAACCCTGTCTCAGTGCTCTTGCCGTTTTTCGCCATGCGCAAACCCTAAGAACCACACGCGGCAGCATCGACTCCATCACCGCGATCTGCCTGCGCTAATCCTTGGATGTAGAAACTGCTCGCCCGCTAGTACGGCTGATTCTTCCAGATCAGCGGAACGAAGTCCTCCGCCAAAAACCAGCTCACCGCAAACAGCACGGCCGTCAGCCCCACGCACCAGAAGAAGAGCCGCACCGGCAGGGTTTGCGTCAGCGGCACTGGCGGCTCCGGATCGAATTTTCGATTCGGAATCTCGAACACCAGGCCGCTCGCAAAGCAGATGCTCGCCGCCAGGCCGAGCATGCCGAGACCATCGCGCAGCCGGTCCGGCCACGAGCTGCCCGGCACAAAGAATGCATGCCCCAGCAGCACCAGAAGCGAGAGCATGCTGAGCGTGAGCGCGATCAGTTTGGCAACTGGCACCATGACGACCCAGCCTTCGAGGGCCCCCCTGCGCCGCCGCTACCCGTGGATTCCCTTGAGCGCCGGATAGACGCGGCGGTAGCCCGCGTAGCCCTCAGCATACCGCTGAAGAAGTGCCGCTTCCGGCTCAATCGTCTCCGCCACCGTAATGGCGGCCGCGCACGCCACATCCAGATTCGGCCAGCCTCCCGCGCCCACGCCGGCCATCAGCGCCGCGCCGAACGCCCCGCCTTCCTCGGCAGTGAGCCGCTCGCAGGGATAGCCGTACACATTCGCCTGAATCTCGCGCCACAGCGGTCCGCGCGCTCCTCCGCCGCCCAGCCGCACGCCTTTAACCGGAATACCCAACTCCGAAAACAGCGTGAACGTGTCCTTCAGCGAATACGCGACGCCCTCCAGCACCGCGCGCGTGAAATGCGCCCGCGTTGTCGTCGCCGTAATGCCGACAAAGGCCGCCGTCGCCGTTGCGTCCAGATGCGGCGTGCGCTCGCCCAGCAGATACGGCGTCCACAGCACACCGTCGCTGCCCGCCGGAACCTTCGCCGCCTGCGCGGTGAGCGCATCGTAGGTCTGATCCGGCGCCAGCGTCTCCTTCAGCCAGCGCAGCGATAAACCCGCCGCCTGGGTCACCCCCATCACGTGCCAGCGCCCCGGAACAGCATGGCAAAAGGTGTGCAGCCGCCCATGCGGATCGCGCGTCGGAGCCGCCGTCGCCGCGAAAACAACGCCCGAAGTGCCAATCGTCGCTGAAACCGAACCGGGCTGCAGGATCCCCATCCCCACCGCGCCCGCTCCCTGATCGCCCGCACCCGCCGCGACCGGTGTTCCCGTCGTCAGTCCAGTGCGCTGTGCGCCTTCCTCGCTGATCTTCGCGCAGATCCCCGGTGACTCGAACAGCTCCGGCAGCCAGCTCTCCGGAATCCCGGCGACCTTCGCCACTTCCTTCGACCAGCGGCGATGTGCGACATCCAGCAGCAGCGTGCCCGATGCCTCCTGCACATCCATCGCGTACTTTCCGGTCAAGCGATACCGCACGTAGTCCTTGGGGCAGAGGATGTGCGCGATTTTCGCGAAAACCTCCGGCTCGTATTCCTTCACCCACAGCAGCTTCGTCAGGGTAAAGTTCGGCAGCGCGGGATTCGCGGTCAACTCGATCAGCTTTTCCCTGCCCGCTTCGCCTTTGCCGAATTGCGCATGCAGCCAGTCACCCTGCGGTCCGGTGCGCGTATCGCACCAAATGAGCGATGGCCGCAGCACTTTCCCGTCCTTGTCG
>DASYYN010000297.1:0-19685 GCA_035933815.1 Acidobacteriaceae bacterium | reverse complement strand
TCCGGGCCGATGCCGCCGGTCAGGTCCTTCATGGCGGTAAGCACGCTGACATCTTCCTTTGTGTAGTCCACCGTAATCGCGCCCAGAGACCGCGCCATTTGCAGGCGCTCCGGTAGTCGATCCACCGCGATCACGCGCGACGCGCCGAGCATGAAGGCACTCGCAATGGTGAACTGTCCCACCGGTCCGCATCCCCAAACGGCGACGATATCGCCCTCCTCGATCTGGGCATTCTCCGCGGCCATATAGCCGGTCGGGAAGATGTCCGACAGGAAGAGCACCTTCTCGTCGGGCAGATCGCTTTCGATCTTCAGCGGACCCACATTCGCAAAAGGGACGCGAACGTACTGCGCCTGCCCGCCGGCATACCCGCCCATCATGTGCGAGTAACCGAACAGCGCCGAGCCCGAGTAGCCGTAGGCGGCTTCCATGATGTGCGCGTTTGGATTAGTGTTGTCGCACGCGGACCAAAGCCCTTTGCGGCAGAACTCGCAGCTGCCGCACGCAATCGTAAAGGGCACCACGACGCGATCGCCGCGTTTCAGGTTCGTGACGCTGCGCCCGACCTCCTCGACAATCCCCATGAACTCGTGACCGAGGATGTCGCCCGCCTCCATGGTGGGAATAAACCCGTCGTACAGGTGCAGGTCCGACCCGCAAATAGCCGTCCGCGTGATCTTCAGGATCGCGTCGTGCGGATTGAGAATCGTGGGATCGGGAACGGTGAGCGTTTCCACTTTGCTCTTGCCCATCCAGCACACAGCTTTCATCGCTGTACTCCTTTATCCGGTAGAAATTCGTGTCGGTGGCGCCGGGCGGCTTAGCTGGCCCGCCGTTCAAGTCCGGGCGGCTTGGGGATGGTCTCCGAGTAGACCGACTTTTTCACTCTGCCGATCGCCCCCCTCGGACCGTGCGGCTGTCCCTCGGTGCGCGGAATCTCGCCCGTCTCGACAAGCGCCTTAAAGTTCCGCAGATTTTCGATGACCGCCTGCTTCGGATTCCGGCCGCGCACTGTCTCCCAGCCGCTGGTCAGTTTGTTCATTCTGAATTCCTGCAGCACCGTCACGTAGGTTCCGCGGTCGCCCGGCGCGCGTTCAAAGACCACTTCGCCGGCGTTCTCCGAATCTCCACCAATGGAACGCCAGGCAATGCGCCGCCCAGGCTCATCGGCCATGATCTCGGAATCCCATTCGATGGTGCCGAAGGCGCTCTGCATCACCCAGTGCGAGGTCTTCTCGCCCGTGGGGACGACGGCGACGATTTGTTCCTGCCAGAGCGGCACCCCTTCCACGTTGCGCCACAGCCTGTACAGATCCTCAGGCTCGGCTTTGATCATCGCCGTGCGCCGCACCCACTGCTTGCCGTCCTTATCCGACGGTGGCGGCGCATAGTGGCCGTTGACGATGACGCCGGCGCCCGATTCGAGAGGCACCGGCTCGGCATTCGGTCTTTCTTTCAGATTTTCAGGCATGAGTTTCTCCCGCAGCTGGTAGCTGATGGTGTGCGCACGAGAATCAGCCGGCCTTCTTCTCGTCCAGTGGTTTCGCCATCTTCTCGTGCATGGCTCCTTTCACAGAGCCGGGAATTGCGTTGGCCACCGCGCCCTGCATCTTGGTTTTTGCTGAGGCGGCGTAGACGTGGTCTTTGCCGGCCAGCAGCGCGTCAATCCCCTGGCGCGCCACGTCGTCCGGCTGGCTTTGCTTCTTGCCCTTCGTTCCTACCTCCGTGTTGTCCATGCCCGCGCGATGGAAGAAGTCGGTGTCCGTGGGCCCGGGCTGCAGGGCCGTCACCGTCACGCCGGTGTCGCGGAGTTCATAACGAAGGCTGTGCGCAAACGAAAGGTCGAACGCCTTGCTGGCGGCATACACCGCTTCGCGCGGAGCGACCATCTCCCCGGCGATCGAAGACGTGATCAGGATCCTGCCGGCGCCGCGGCTCACCATGTCGCGAACCACGTACTTCGCCAGATGCACGGTGCCGACGCAGTTTAGCTCGATGAGCTTCAGCTCCTGCTCAAGATCGGTTTCCCAGAACTGCCCGCCCACGCCGATTCCAGCGTTGATGCAGGCGATACCAAGCGGCTTACCGGCCGACTGGACTCGCTGCCAAAGTTGTTCGACGCCCTGCCGCGTAGCCAGGTCCGCCTGAACCTCCGTCACATTCACGCCGGCGGACCGCAGTTCCGAAGCTGCTGATTCGAGCCGATCCCCCGCCGAGCAGATGATGAGGTCGTAGCCGCGTCCGGCCAATTCTCTGGCCAGCGAACGGCCAATTCCACTAGAGGCTCCGGTGACCAGAGCCAGACTGCCTGCCATGCACACCTCCGCCTCAGCAAATTAAAAGCTGAAAAGTATCTCTCTCACTTTGTGATGCGGCGACGCCGCCCTGAAGAAATCTGGCCTTTTGATCTTCCGCAAAATGGGAAGGACCGGCAGCCCTTGACGTTCAGTCCACGTGCCCGGGGCCGGGCGCAGCGGCACTCCCGCGCCCAGACCAGCGGGTGGTGATTGCAGTCAGGAGCGGGGGCCGAGCAGAGTGCGCGCCTCGGCATGAAGCGCCGATTCGGTAATCGGAACCAGGAACGTGTTGCCGAATTCAAAGAGGACGCCGCCGGCGTCGGCGGAAGCTGCGTAGCGGATCCAGAAGCCTTCGGGCGCTATCGGCACGGCGGATCTCTCGTGCCCGCAGCGTTCGAGAAGACGATGGCAGTGCGCGTGAAGGTCGACGCGGCCATCGCGGAGCAAATCCAGCGAGAACTGCGCTCGCATCCGGATACGGTGCTGGTACGTCGCGAGCGCCAGCTGGACAGACCGGTCGCTGCACGTGAGCAGGTTGTGCCGCGCGGCATTCCACACCGCAGGCGAGCCGTGGGCTGCGGGAACTGAAGCGAGCAGGGGAGGCCGCCGCCGAATCCTGCCATAGCGCGGAGAAATAACCAAAACCTCTGAGGCTCCTTCGGCCAGCGCAGCGTCGGGATCGAAGCAGCGAACCAGCCTCTCGGCAGCAGCGGTGGGGTCGATCATGGCCTTCCTGGGTACTGGTCAATTCGTACTGATCAATTCGTGCTGATCAGTTCAAGCCCGTCCACCTGCATCAGGACGGCAGCCAACCCAGCAAACCGCACATTTTGCGCAGAGTCAAGAGGAACTGCACCACCCCAGGCACCGCATGTTCATTGCTTCGTAACAGGGGTTGCGTGAGCGGGATCCGGATACACGGCTGCCGAGAAGGCCGGGAACAGCACCCGGAGCTTCGGACTGTCGTGGAGGAAGTCATCAGGGTAGTAGGCCAGATGAAGGGCCCCCGAATCCTGCAGCTCGCGCATCTGGGCTGCCACCGTGCGGCTGTCGATCGGCCGCTTGCTGCGCCAGCTGGCCGTCTGCACTTCGTATACGGTCCGGCGCGCGCCGTTCGGATCGGCATTCACGCGCTTTTCCAGCCGCGCCAGCCACCGCTTACCGTTTCCGGCGCCTTCCATATCCGGCATGGCCATCACGGCGACCGTGTTGTAGTGGGCCAGGAATGCGGGCAGCGACTGTGCATACCACGCTTCCGACGCGGGCTTCAAAACCGGTTCTGCGAACAGGTTGCGAACGGTCGCGATCTCCGGATTCCAGCGACGCACGCGCGCGGCGAGCTGGTCGGTAAAGTCGATCAGAGCCATCGTGCGCGCCGGGCCGGCAGTCGGCGCATCCGGACCGAGCACGTCGGTGTCGCGGAGGACAGCGTCGTCGCTGAACAGCACACCGGCAATCGGAGCCGCGCGGCTGACGTCCTCGTACAGATTGCCGACAATCTCGCGCGTGCGCGGCAGAAATGGATTCAGACGAACCGGCGGATCGAACGCCACGCCCGGTTTCGACTGGATCTGCAGCTGCGATTGCAGCTCATGATCCGGCAATTGCCAGGCGAGCACCGGCATCCACGCATAAACTTCCACGCCGCAGCGTGTGTGCAGTTGCCATGCGGCGCGCGAGAACAGATCGGAGCGAACCGGCAGCTCATGGTTCGGGAAGTATACCGATGACGGCGCGCCCGATCCGTCCGGATCGGCATAAGCCTGCAGCCACACCTGATTCGGATGAAGCTGCTGAATGCGATCGAGCAGCTGGCTCAGGTTGCGCTCCTGCTGCGCCGGATCGGGATCGTAAACGTAATCGAGATCGACCTGTACCGCGCGGACATTGCGACGCAGCCGCGTATGTTCGATCTCATAAGCAAAATCGGCGATCGTGGGATTTCCCGTGAAGACCATGCGCGGAATCGCGGAGAGCCCCTTGTCGCCAAATGCCGAAGCAGGAAACGTCACCGGCAGGCCGAGCGTAAAGCTGCTGATCATCCCCAGCGATGCGGCGATCTGCTGCGATGCCTGCGTATACGCCCCGTACGGCCACATGATGGCGCGCGGGGCGCGGCCGAGCTTGTCCTGGATTTCCTGCGAATTGCGCGTGAGGTCCGCCCGAATTCTGGCGGCGTACTGATCATCCGTTTCGTACTGATGGCTCTTCGTGCCCCAGGCATGGACCAAAACAGCTGGAATCAGGTTGCCCTGCGGATTGGCGACGATTCCCTCATGCAGGTTATAGGTGTGCGACGCAATCTCGACCAGACCGCTGTCCTGCATCTCGCGCAGTTCATCCCAGGTGGCAAAGTCGTCGCGCGTGAAGCGTCGGAATCCGTAATCGACCGAACCATCGGCGGGAAGATCAGCCCATGCGCCGACGACCGCCACGACCGCCGGATAGTGAAAAGCCCGGAGCAGGGGAAACGCCTTTGTGTAAACGCTGCGCAGGCCATCGTCGAAAGTGATGAGCACCGCATTCTTCGGCAGCGTGCCGCGCCCCTGCCGCGCATCGATCAATTCCTGCAGGCTGATCGCGTGATAGCCGTGCGCGCGCAACCAGTCAAACTGCGAGGCAAGATTGCGCGTGCTGATCGCGTACTGGTCGGCATCGAAACGGCCAGGATCGGGCGCAATTTCCTGCCGCGCATCCAGCTGACTGCGCACAGGAATCGGCGCCGCGCCCACAGTATCGCGAACGTCGTGATAGCAGAGCACCGTCACATCCGCCGACTGCGCTCCAGCAACAGCAGAACCGGAGAGCACTCCCAGCATCAATGCGGCGATGGCGAACGGCCCTCTCATTGCATCCCCCATGTCAGGCCGAAGGTCACATTGGTATAAGGCTCGTTGCTGCCGTCGTACGGCTGGCTGTTCCACGTCACTTTGCCATACGCTGCAAAGCGGCGGCTGATCGCGAAGTCCTGCATATAGGTCGCATTCACAGCGCCACCGGTGCCGTACTTCTGCTGCCAGTACGGTGCGCCAAAGACGGTAAGCTGCTGCGTAAAGTTGCGTTCGTAGCGGCGCCACGTAATCCACCGGAACGTGGCTGCGCCGCCTGCCGAGAGGTCGTGCTTCGGGTTGAAGTACACCCGGCTCTCGTCCAGCGAGTTCCACGACGTCCACACCTGCGGGCTCAGAATGACCTGAAAATGGGGAGCCGTAAACGCGCGCTGGTCCCATGTGCCGCTCGCGATCGTGCGCTGGTTCCCATCGCTGAACAGCATTCTGCCGCCGCCGACGCTGACCGACGCCAAATCGCTGGACCGCCACTGCAGGCTGCCGTTGCCGCTGCGCGCGTGAATGTTCGACAGCGATGAAATCAGCTGCACCTGGCTCAGATCGTCGGTATCTCCCCGCAGGCCGAACGTCCAGTGATCGCCGAACGAGAGATTCGTTCCGGCAGCCACGCCAAGCCGGCTGCCCCGGGGATTCTGATCCGCCCCCGCCTCGCCCCAAAATTCCTTCCGGTCGTAGTTGAAGCTCATGCCCAGCGCGCCCCGGGAGCGCCAAGTCTCGCCCGCCTGAAACTGTCCATGATCGCCCCAGCCGTGCAGATACATGCGCCAGCGGTTGTCGATCAGCGGGGAATCAAGCCGCGCTTCGGAAGACTCGTTGGTCGTGCCGATAAATTTCCCGCTGGATTTCTCATAGGCCCCATGAACATCGCCCTGCCATCCGCGCGCGACGGCGCGGTCGCGCAGATAGCGCATCATCGGAGCATTGTCGCCCTCACGCGAGAGCAGGGGAGTCAGCAGAGCATCGGCGCGATCGCGCTGCCCGAGCTGCTCCAGGATTTCGGCGTTCTGAATCGACGGCAATTCGTCGGGCTGTGCGAACCCGTCGGCGATTCGCTCCTCGCGCGCCGCTCGCATCGGCCATCCGCGAGAGAGATAAGTAGCGGCAAGCGCGTGATGCAGGTCCGCATTCGATGGTGCGGCCGACAGCGCCGAGGTCAGCATCTTCTGTTCCTCGCTGGCGAGGCCGGCAAAGCCTCGCATCTGGGCCGCCTGTAGTGCGAAGTCCGTTTTCGACTCGTTCGCCTGGGAAACGTTCAGGTTTTTCGCCCGCAGCATCGCCGGCGCATCGCCATGCGCCTGATCCACCGTCGCGAAAGCCGAACCGATATGCTCGCGCTCAAACTGCGACCACGCAAGACCCGACCAGAGGTCCCGGCTGTGCGGCATGCGCGCTGCCAGCGTGCGATACAGGCTCTCGGCGCGGGCCGGCTCGCGGGCCGCCAGATAGGCGTCGGCGACGCGGATCAGAGCGTAATCGGGAACTTCGGTTTTCGTTTCCTGTAGATGTTGGTACGCCCGCACCACATCGCGCGGGCGGTCGAGATCGGCAAGCGCCAGCAGCCGGTCAGACTGTGCCTGTTTCCAAAGCGGGTCGCCGGGCTTCGTCGCCGCAATCACATCGTTGAGCATCGAAACGGCTTCGCTCGCATCCACCTTCCGGTCTATCCAGGTGCGATCGGCCTCCGCCCATCTCACTCGCTGTGCTCCCAGGTCAGCCTGAAGCTGCAAATGCCGCTGCGGATCGCTGCCCTCGTACGCCGTCGCTGCAAGGTTATTGGCCCCGATGCGCGCCAGCGCGAGCGCCATCTGATCCTTCACTTCTGCCGAGACCTGAGACATCTGCGCGCTCCGGCGCTGATCCATGCTGATCGCGCACGCGTAATCGCCTTCTCGCATGCAGAGGTACGCCTCGCCGGACTCCACTTCCAGATCGGCGGGGTGGTCGTGCAGCAGAGGCTTCATGAGCGCGTCGGCCTGCGGCAGGTCGCCCTTGTCGGTCAGGACCAACGCCTCCCCCAGCACAGCCTGCCAGCGATCCGGCTGAAGCTGCGCCGCGTGCCGATACAGGTCAAGCGCTTCGTCATATTGATGAAGATTGCGCGCCGAATGCGCCGCTGCCGCCGTTACGTCGTAGTTGTCTCGCGGAGCAGACGGACGGCCGTAAAGCTCCAGCGCATACGAGTCCTCCCCGGCCCAGCTGGCAACAATCGTTGTGTCCGCGAGCAGCCGGACATTCTCCGGATCCTGCTGCAGCAGGCTGCGAAGCACCGCCAGCGCGCCGCGTGCATCGCCGGCCCGCGCCTGCGCCACCGCGGTGTCATGTTCCGTGGCCACCAGCATCACCGACTGCGCCGCCGCAACCGGCGGGAGAAGCAGGACCGAGACCACCAGCGAGATAGCCTGTTTCCGCAACCAGGCTGATGCTGCCAGGCGCCTCAAACGGAATGGATCGAGAGTCTTCATGCGAGCCTGCGCCGGATGCGCCACGTCTGCACTTTGGGCGGTGTCCGCAGCAGAGCAGGCAGCGTGTAGGTGAAGGTGATGATCGCCATCATCATCCAGTAAATGACGGGATAAACCACCGAAGCGGGAATCGAGGCCATGATTCTGGGATCGTATTTGCGATCCATCCACGCGCCGATCAGCAGCTGCGCAATGCAGGTGGTGGCGATCATCATGCCCCAGAAATTGGGGATCGGTGAGGCGCCCCGAGGCGCGTAGCCGGCCAGCTTGCAAATCACCCAGTAGCTGGTCATCAGGACAAACGTGTAGGCCCACAGGATCGAAGCGCACGACTCGTAAAAGATGGGCCACATGCGCCGCATCTTCCACTGAAACGGAATGCTGCGATGCCGGCGGATGGCCTGCGCCAGGCCGCGGCTCCAGCGCCGGCGCTGCCGCCACAGGTCGCGAAGGTTCAGCGGCACCTGCATCCAGACCACGGCGCGCGGCTCGTAGCGTACGTCCCAGTACTGCATTTGCAGCCGCCACGTCAGGTCCATATCTTCGGTCGCCATCTGCGGAGAAAACCCGCCCAAATCGAGCAGGGCAGTGCGGCGAACAGCCATCACAGCACCGGAGACGGTCAGAATGCGCCCCAGCACGCGCTGCGCCCGGCGCTGCATGGAAACGATGGAAGCGAACTCAATGGCCTGCAGATGCTGAAGCAGAGAAGTGCGGTTGCGTACGCGCGGATTGCCCGTCACCGCGGCAACGCGCGTGCCCAGGAAATGCGGAACAATGTGGCGCAGAATGCCCGGAGTCACGATGATGTCCGCGTCGACGATGAGCAGGATTTCGCCGCGGCACAGCGGCAGGGCATCGTTGATCCCCATCGCTTTGCCTTCGTTCACCGTCTTGTCGAGCAGCGTGACCCGCGGATTATGCAGAAACGACCGCGCTACCGCGGCGGTATTGTCCGGCGAACAGTCGTTAACAATTATGATTTCGTAATTCGGATAGTCGAGCGCCAGCAGCGCGTCGATGGTCTCGCCGAGGGTATCGCCCTCTGCGTAGCACGGCACAATCACCGACACCATGGGAAGATCGCCCTCGAGCGTCATCGGCCGCTCTTCCTGGCGCCGGCGGAATGAAAGCGAAAGCGTGATCCACAACCAGCTCATCGCGATGGGATAAAGACCGTAGAAGATGAGCGCGCCCAGGTAAAAACGGGAGTGGTCCACTGCGTGAAGCAGCGGCCACAGAACGCTCAGGTCGCCTGCAGGATGCACAGCTATTCCTTCTCTCCCGCGGTTACGAACGCCGCCCGGGCTGCAGCGCGTCCCGCGGTTTGTGCCGCAATAGCATACGACTTGCAGCCCTCTTTAACGGAAACGCTGATCTCTCGCGCCGAAGCCATTTCCGGAGCGAAGAGCAGTACGCGACCCAGGTGATCGGTGGTGTACGACGGAGGCGTGTAGCGCGTCATGTTGCCGCGCCGGCCGTGCGCTGCCAGCCGCTTGTTATGCGCAATCCAGCTGTGCACCATCACGAACAGCATGATCGCCGCAGCGCAGAGGAACAGCGCAAACGTAAGCGGTTCCCGGCGCGGAGTGATGGAGATGATCCGCAACCAGCCAAAGCAGTAGAGAAGCCAGCCAATCACTGCCGCGATTCGGCTTAGTAAGCCACTTGCATTCATATTTGGCACCGCACAATGCAAAAATTGTGAGGGCCACTCGTGACCCTGTTGCAGGTTAGCGGACCAGCAACGCTCTCAAAATCCCCCCGAAGAACATCAGGGATGGCAAATAAGCGGCATTACGGGAGTGCGCGTCGGCTGCGCAGCGGTAACCGGAGCTTCGCCGCCGGAGACGAATGACTCAATTTGAATCAGTGGGCAGCGCCGTTTTGGGCCAGCAACTTGTCCGCTAGGGTACGGAAGTTAATCGAGTAACGCAGGCGATCGACGGGAGCGATACTGTGCTCCCATTCCGTCCGGGCCTCGCCGGAGAGGATGTAGATTGAGCGCGGCTGCAGCGTGTGGGAAACCCGAATCCACCGTGCGCCGTCGGCGTTGCGGAACCGCATGGTTGCCGGCGCGAGAATCGAAACCCCAACCACGATTCCGAACTGGGGCTTGTCCCTGTGCCAGCCCACCCCCGCGCCCGCGCGATATTCGTTCACTCCCACCTGCCGGAACGCGGCCTTGTGGCAGCCGGCGAAGGCAGCGGCTCGGGCGAGCAGTTCGGTCAGGAATGGAGGCATCTCCGCCGCCGGCTCAACAGAACGGCGGGCGAAGTCATAGTCAAGCCCAAAGCTGACGACTCTGCGGTTTCCGAGATAGCCGTGAAATTCAAAGGGCTTCAGATCCAGCTGCGCGACCGACGCTGCCAGCGCGGCCTCCTCCTCTTCAGTGACGATCTCCTCCTGATACCTGAACCCGCGGGGCTCGGTTTCCTGCGGCGCGCGCTCGATCCCAGGAAACAGGGAACGCTGGCCATCCATAAGCGCTCCTCCTCGACCTCACCGCGCCAGCAGCTTCAGCAGCACGTCGAGGGGCTGGCAGTTGAGAACATCGGCCTTTTCCAGACCAGCGCGCCGCGCCTGCTCAATGCCGTAGCGCAGGGTGCGGTACTCGCCGGTGCTGTGCGAGTCGGTCGACACAGCGATCATGATCCCGGCTGCGCGCACGAGCCGTGCATTTTCCGCAGACACATCGAGCCGGTCGGGGCTGCAATTCAGCTCAAAGAACCGTCCTCGCTCCTTGGCGTGAGCGATGATCCGCTCGAAGTCCAGCTCATAGCCGGGGCGCTTCAGCAGCAGGCGTCCCGTCGCATGGCCGAGGATGGTGAAATAGCGGTTGTCCATGGCGCGCAACACACGCTCGGTCTGCTTTTCCCGGTTCATGGCAAAGCGCGAGTGAATGGAGCAGACGGTGTAATCAAGATGGCGCAGCACGCTGTCGGGCAGATCGAGCGCGCCGTCGGCGAGGATGTCGACTTCCGCAGACTTCAGCACGCGAAAGCCGGAGAGGCGCTCATTCAGCTTGTCAATAGCTTTGATTTGCGCGCGCAGGTCTTCGATCGACTGACCGTTGGCAATCTTCAGGCTAGGCGAGTGGTCGGTGATGCCGACGTACTCGTAGCCGAGTTTTCGCGCGGCGCGCGCCATCTCTTCGAGCGAGTCGACGCCGTCGCTCGCAACAGTATGCGTGTGCAGGTCGCCGCGAATGTCCTGCGCCGCGATCAGCTGCGGCAGCGTTCCTTTCCGTGCCTGGCTCACCTCATCCAGGCCTTCGCGCAGCTCGGGAGGGATGAACTGCATCCCGAAGTGCTGGTATAAAGCCTCTTCGCTCGCAGACGGCTTCGCGTCGTCGCGACCGGAGAGGCTGCCCGTGACGCGGCTCAGTTTCCGCAGGTGCGCGGCGGAGCCGGTCCCGCGAATCAGGCACACTCCCCAGTTCTTCTTCTCAGCCCGTTCCAGACAAAGCAGCGGACCGGAAGGAAGCGAGTAGGTCGCCGTGGTCGCCGTCACTTCGATTGGATCAAGACGTCCGCCATAGCGCTTCATCGCCTGCGCAACGGCGCTGAAGTCGCGCGTCTGGATCACAAAATCCAGCCTGCTGATCACCTCGACTCGGCGGCGATACTCGCCAACGGCCTCCGCGCGTTCAGCGCCCGCGCTGTTCACCAGAAACTTCGCAATCGATGCGCACAGCGGATGCGCGTGATACAGCAGGATGGTCTCGACCTCCGTCAGCCCGTAGCGCACGTGCTGTGCCATGCGCAGACCGAAGCTGCCTTCAATGCGGCCGTCCTCCAGTGCCGACTCCAGCTCCTTCACCGTCGAGATGCCGAGCTTCTTATAGATCCGGAGCACGCGGCGAGGATCGAGCCGCGGGTGCGCGCTCAGCTCGACCAGCTCCGCACTCGCAGTCGAGCGGAGCTTTTCCAGGCTCCTGAGAGTGCCGGTTTCAACAATCTCCCGAACCGCGCCGCTAATAGCGTCGCCAATGCCTGCATAGACCCGCAGATCGGCGTTATTGCGGACCAGCTCGTCGACGCTCTCGCCCAGGCCGCGAATGACCGCAGCCGCGCGTCGATACGCGCGCACTTTATAGGGATTGGCCTTCTCCATAGTGAGCATCTGCGCGAGCGAAGAAAGGCGGTCAGCGATCTCCGCATTGCTCAGCGTTCCGGCTTCGGCCGTCGGACTCACGCCCGAATTAGATGCGCCGGATGCGCTGCCCTGCACCGGTCTCGCCCGTGAGTCGTCGTCAACCGCGCCGGATGTGTAACATGGCTCGAATTCAACTCCCTGGAGAATTCCGCATGTTCCCACGGCCGTTCATGTTGTTGCTCGCTGCGCTTGCCGGGCTTTCCTTTTCCGCTCAGACGTCCGCTCAGACGAAGAAGGCGCCGCCGGCTCAGCAAATGGATCCGGATTATGCCGCCAGCGTAAAGCAGTGGACGACGAAGCCTGAGTTCATGAGCCCGCTCGTGGATCATCTGCCCGCGAGCACGACGGTTCCTTCGCCGAAGGACGTGCTCGGCCACTGGATTGGCGCGCCGAAGAAGCTGACCTACTACACCGACATCCTGCGCTACTACGACAACTTGGCCGCGCATACGCAGCGGGTGAAGGTGGTCCGGATCGGGAAAACCGAAGAGGGACGCGACTCGGTGATCGTCTTTGTCGCGTCGAAGGATTCGATCGCGCACCTGGATCAGGACCGTGCGAACCTGGCGAAGATTGCTGATCCGCGCGGAATGACCGAAGCGGACGAGCAGGCGATCATCGATCAGACGAAGCCGATCTACACGCTCTCCGGCGGATTGCACAGCGCGGAACTGGGGCCTCCGGAGATGCTGATGGAATTGGCCTATCGCCTGGCGACCGAGGATTCGCCGCTGATCGAGAAGATGCGGCAGAACGTGATTGTCGCGATCGTGCCGGTAGCCGATCCCGATGGGCGCGACCGGTCCATTGACTGGTACTACGACCACAACGTGGACGTAACGGATTACTCGAAGCTGGCGCCGCTGCCCTACTGGGGCAGGTACATCATGCACGACAACAATCGCGATATTAACTATTCGGCGATGGCCAACCAGAACCTGCTGCGATGGTATTTGCAGTGGCATCCGCCGATCATGCATGACCTGCACGAGTCGGTGCCGTTCCTCTACATCTACAGCGGGCAGGCGCCGCAAAATCCGCTGTGGAGCCCGATCCTGTACGCCGAGCTGCCGATGCTGTCGAACTGGGACATGAGCCAGCTGACAAAGTACGGGATGCCCGGCGTGTGGACGCACGCGTACGTCGACGCATGGTCGCCGGGATATGTGGCCGAGATGGCGACCGACCACAACGGCCTGATGCGCTTCTACGAGATCTTCGGGAACGACGGCGCGACGACCATGGAGCGCACGGTCTACCAGCCTAATCCGGCGATCCAGGGGAGCGGCGGCGGCATGTTTGGCAACATGACGAAGCGCGAGTGGTACCGGCCGAATCCGCCGTACCAGCACGTGCTGTGGTCGATGCGCGACAACACGAATTACGCCGAGACGGGCGTGCTGACCTCGCTGGAATTTGTGTCGGCCTTTCCGCAGGTCATCCTGAGCGACTTCTATGTGAAGAGCCGCAGCGCTGTGGAAGCGGGCACGAAGGAGAAGCCATACGGCTTTGCGATTCCCGCAGATCAGCAGGACATGACGCGCGTAGCGTTCGTCATCCACATCCTGCGCATGCAGGGCATTGAAGTGGGCCGCGCAAAGGCCGCGCTGAAACTGAGCGACGGCAGCTATCCGGCAGGCTCCTTCATCGTCAAGACGAATCAGCCGTACGGGCCGCTGGCAAAGACGCTGCTGGGCAAGCAGGAAGATCCCGATCCGGACCTGACGACCTACGATGACAGCGCCTGGACGATGGGCCTGATGACGCATACCCAGATCAAGCCGACCGACGATGTCGCGGTGCAGGCGGTCGCTGTAGATCCGGTGGATGAGTACTCGCCGCAGGGAACCGTGACGGGAGCGTCGGACGCGGCGGTGTATGCGGTTCCGGATCGCGGCTCGCCCAACATGGTCACGCTGCGCTATGCGCTGAAGGACGCGGAAGTAAAGATTGCGGAGAAGCCCTTCACGGCAGAGGGCAAGAGCTTTGCGGCGGGGACATTCCTGGTTCCGGCCAGCGCGGCAGACAGCCTGAAGGCGACCGCGGAGAAGCTGGGGCTGGACGTGGTTGGCCTGGCGAAGCAGCCGGACATTGCCACGCATGCGGCTGCGCTGCCGCGCGTGGCGGTATTCAGCACGTGGAGCGGGACGCAGGACGTGGGCTGGGTGCGCTACACGTTCGATCAATATAAGGTCCCGTACGACCTGATCTTCAAGGAACGGGTGCAGAAGGGAGATCTCGCGCAGGACTATGACCTCATTGTGATTCCCACTCAGGCGCGCAGCGCGAACCAGCTTGTCACCGGGATCCCGAAGCGGTCCGAGCCGCTGTCCTACGAAAAGTCGGCGCAGTTCAAGTTCCTCGGAGACTATGGCTCGTCAGCCGACATCACCGGAGGCATGGGCGGACTCGGCGTAGCGGAGTTCCAGAAGTTCGTCGACGACGGCGGCACCCTGGTGACGCTGGGAGCTTCGAGCCTCTTCCCGCCCGCCTTCGGCATTACGCCGACCGTGGACACGAGCGCTCCGACGGGCAAGTTCTACGCGCCGGGACCGATCGTGCAGGCCGATATCGTGCGTCCCGACGATCCCATCTTCTACGGATATACCGACAAGACGGTGGCGGTTCGCTACGCCAACGGGCCCCTGTTTCGGCTGACGGAGCAGATGGACAAGAACAACGTGCTGATGCGGTTCCCAGGAGGGGAAAAGTCGGTGCTGAGCGGCCTCTTCAATGGCGCAGATAACATCAAGGGCCGCGCAGCGATTGTGGTCACGCCGGAGGGCAAGGGCGAGGTGGTGATGTTCGCGACGAACCCAGTGTGGCGCTGGCAGAACCTCGGCGAGTACCGCATGATGTTCAACACGCTGATGAACTACAGGAACCTGCAACCGCCGCCGATGCCGAATCCAGCGGCGCCGGCTCCGAAGACGGCAGCGGCGGAATAGCCGACGAGTCACACGGAGCTTCAGGACCTGGGAGAAATTTGAGGCTTTGGTAGCGCCATCGGGGATCGAACCCGAACTCTTCGCCTTGAGAGGGCGACGTGTTAACCAATTACACCATGGCGCCGTTTTGCAGAGGACCTGCTTCATCCAATATATCAGGCGTGAAACCTGCGGTCAGCAGCGTGCCGCAGCCGCTGCTGGCGCCAACTGCGCGCCCGCCAGCCCTTCCCACTCAGGACCTACACTGGTGCCATGCGACTCTGGATTGCGGCGATCGGCTCGCGTCCGCGGCAGGCGTTCGAGGACCTCGCGCAGATGTACCTCGCCCGTATTGGGCCGTTGCTGCCAGGCGGAGCGAAGACCGCAGTGGAGGCCCCGTTCTTCAAAACCGAGGAGGCGCTCTGGGAAGCCGTCGAGCGCGAACGCCAGCGCACAGCGCCGCTGCTGGTCGTGCTCGATGAACGCGGCCGGCAGATGGGCTCGGAAGCGCTCGCCACGTGGCTCGGTCGCGAGCGCGACGAAGGCCGCCAGCTGATCATCTTCGCCGTCGGTCCCGCGGACGGCTGGACCCACGCGCACGCTCCCAGCCAATCCACCAGCGGCGCTGTATTGCTGTCGCTCAGCGCGATGACTCTGCCCCATGAACTGGCTCGCTTGCTGCTCTGCGAGCAGGTCTATCGCGCGCTGACCATCCTCAAGGGACATCCGTATCATCGAGCCGGGAGCCGGTAGTCTGTTCAGGGGGAGAGCGCGTGTCAGAGAGCAGAAGGGGATTGATCCTGATCAACACCGGGGCGGGGAAGGGCAAGACCACCGCGGCCATGGGCACCGCGCTGCGCGCCGTCGGCAACGGCATGCGCGTGCTGATGCTCCAGTTCCTGAAGGGCTCGTGGCATTACGGCGAACTCGACGCCGCGAAAGCTTTCGGCGGCAACTTCGTGCTCCGCCAGATGGGCCGCGGCTTCGTGAAGATCGGCGGCGCGGAAACCGATCCCGAGGACATCCGTCTGGTCGAGGCCGCGTGGGAGGAGGCGCGGCAGGCGATCCTCTCCGGCGAGTGGGACATGGTCATCCTCGACGAGATCAACTACGCCATCAGCTACGGCATGCTCGATCCCGCGAAGGTGGTCGAAACGCTGCGCGAGCGGCCGGAGATGGTCCACGTCATCCTCACCGGCAGAAACGCGCATCCGTCGCTCATCGAAATTGCCGACACCGTGACCGAGATGCGGCAGGTGAAGCACGCGTACGAAAAAGGCGTGCTGGCGCAGCGCGGAATTGAGTACTGAAGCCAGCAGCCAGCAGTCAGCAGCCAGCAGCCAGCGGTCAGCGGTCAGGCGCACCACTGATCGAAACTTCCATCGCGGATCGCGCCGGCGAGCGCCTCGATGTCCGGAGCCAGTACGCGGTCTTGCGTGAGCGGGCGAACCAGTCCGCGCACCGCGTCATGTGCTGCAGCGACTCGCCGTGCCGGCTTCAGCGGCTGGCGGTATTCCACTCCCTGCGCCGCGCACAGCAGTTCGATGGCCAGCACTTTCTCGGCGTTCTCGACAATCTGCCGGAACTTCAGCGCCGCGGTCATGCCCATCGAAACGTGATCCTCCTTGCCTCCCGAGGTTGGCACCGAATCGGCTGAAGCAGGATGGGCGAGGACCTTGGCCTCGTTCAGCAGCGCCGCCGCAGCTACGTGCACGATCATCAGGCCCGACGAAACCCCCGGCGTCTGCGAGAGGAACGGCGGCAAGCCTTCGTTGATGTCCGGATTAACCAGCCGATCGATGCGGCGCTCCGCCATGCTCATCAGATTCGTAACAGCCACGGCCGCATAATCGAGCGCCAAAGCCAGCGGTGCCCCATGAAAGTTGCCGCCGGAGAGGATGTCGCCTCCGGCAAAGATCAGCGGATTGTCGGTGGCGGCGCCGCTCTCCATTTCGAGCACCGCGCGTGTGTGGGCCAGCGCATCGCGCACGGCTCCATGCACCTGCGGCATGCATCGCAGGCAATACGCATCCTGCACGCGCGGATCGTTGTGCCGATGCGATTCGCGGATCTCGCTGTCGGCCAGCAGATCGCGCAGATGGGCCGCCGCGGCCATTTGTCCGGCATGCGGGCGCACCGCGTGAATGCGCTCGTCAAAGGGAGTAGGAGTGCCGCGCAGCGCTTCGAGCGTCATGGCTCCGGCCACATCGCTCAGTTCCACGACACGCAGCGCACGCGCGAGCGCCAGCGCGCCCACCGCCGTAATGGCCTGCGTTCCGTTCAGCAGCGCCAGGCCTTCCTTGGCCTCAAGCGTGATCGGAGCAAGCCCGCACTGCAGCATCGCGAACGCCGCCGGCACCGTGCGTCCTTCGAACGTCACCATGCCTTCGCCGATCAGCGCCAGCGCCAGATGAGCGAGGGGCGCGAGATCTCCGCTGGCGCCCACCGATCCGCGCGAGGGAATAACGGGATGGATGCGGCGGTTGAGAAACGCGATCAGCGCTTCGATCAGTTCCGGCCGGACGCCGCTGAAGCCTTTGGCCAGCACGTTGGCGCGCAGCAGCAGCATCGCTCGGACCGCGTCCTGCGGCAGCGGCTCGCCCACGCCGCACGCATGGCTGCGCACCAGATTGCGCTGCAAGGCCTGCACCTGCCCCGACTCGATGCGCATGTCAGAGAGCTTGCCGAATCCAGTGTTGATGCCGTACGCCGTGCCTCCGCTGGCCAGCAGGTTGTCGACGATCGTGCGGGAAGCACGGATGCCCGGCCCCGCGGCGGGATCGAGAGCGACGCTGCGTCCGTGGAGGACTACAGTGCAAATTTCATCCAGTGTGAGCGGCTGGCCGGCCAGCAAAAGGGCTTCGGACATAACAAATGAGGGTATCGCAAGGCCGCGGTTGCGGCGAATCGCGATCCTGCATCGAACAGGAATGCAAGGTGTTTTAGGGCCTTCAATGGAACAGCATCAGCAGAACGGGAAAGATGGTCTCTGGATCATTGACGACGACGCACATACCGTCTTCGTGAATAACCGTATGGCAGAAATCCTGGGCACGTCTCAATCTGAGATGACCAGGCAGAACTCATTTGACTACATCTATCCGGAAGACCTGGAATCCGCGCAACGTCTCTTCAGGCAGAAGACAGACGGCAGTCGAGCGCCCTTCCAGTTCAGACTCCGCAGAAACGATGGCACGGCCGTGTGGGTCCAGGTGCAGGCGACGCCCATGTTCAACGCCGAGGGCCGATTCACCGGAATCGTCGGAACTTTCACGGCGGTTGCTCGAGGCGAGGAGTAGGCGCCTTCGCGTAGCCCCTGGGCCGGTATTCCCGCTGACATCGCAACACGATGCAGTATTAGTAGCCCCTCAGGCTTGTTCTGCCCCGTCCTTCTTCACCCGCCCAAAGTACTCGTCGAGCATGCGCTGCTCGCGGGCGCGCATCACCTCGGGGTGCTCCTTCTGCCAGCGGAAGATCGCCTGCGTTTCCTCCTTGCTCGGCCACATGTTGTTTTCGTTGCGGCGGTAGGGACGCTGCAGACCGCTCTCCCACTGCTTCTTCAGGTCCTCCGGGCGAAAGCGCGGCAGCCTGAGCCGCGGCCCTTCCGCCGCATAGCGCGCCGCTTCCGCAGCATCCACGCGCGCCTGCACGCGGTCGAACGGCCGCTGCCCCGCCGGCACGAAGGGCCACTCCTCATTGCTCACCGCCATCAGATCCGCGTTGCCGACCTCCGGCTGCCCCAGATCCGGGTGCCCCATATCTCCTGAGTTTGGAGATATGGGATCCGCCGGCTGGCCGAGATCCGGGTGCCCCATGTCTGCTGATGTTGGAGACATGGGATCTGCGGGATGCTCCATCTCTCTCGTCCTCGGAGACATGGAACGCTGCTTCTCCTCCCACTGCCTTTGTTTCAGCTGAAATTCCAGGAGCCGCACGGCCAGCTTGCAGCCACTGATCACCGCGAGTCCATTCGCCGGAGGCATCGCGCCGGTCGCCACAGCATGCGTAGTCTGCGAGATCACATAGCGGATCGACGCCTCATCCTCGAGAAGCGGCACGTGGACGACTCGGCTGGCGCGCGCCTCGGCGTATCCCAGATGCGCTTGGCACATCTCCTCGCCGCGGTCGCCCAGCGTGCGCACCGCCGGCCCTCCTGGCTGATCTGCTCGCAGCGCCGCTTCTCGTGAACCTCAGCCGGCTGCGCGCTGCCTGTGCTGACCTGATCGCAATCTCCGCTCACACGTTCTCCTTTTGCAGAGGGCTGAAGCCCGCTGTTTTCGAACTGCCTAACGGCACGACTGAAGTCGTGCCCCTTCAAAGCACATTGCTCGCGAGATGTGAAGTCGTGCCGTCATGCAAAGGCGGACGCTCTCGCGCTAGTTTTCCGGGGCTAAAGCCCGGTGATTCTTGTTGCCTTCCTCCACGGCCTAAAGGCGGTGGCTTCTACCGTCGATTCGCTGTGCGAATCACGCTTCGCGCATACGGCGACAACTCGCACCATGTGCTGCGTCAGCAGCACGGCGGTAGAAGCCCCGGGCTTCAGCCCGGGGAAACATGTCAAATCAAAAAAAAGGGGGGCTTCAGCCCCGGAAATGAAAAAGCCCCGCACGGGTGCGAGGCTTGCTTCCTGATGTCTACTCTATAAGTTCAGAATAACAAGTTCGCAAAACTCGAGTCTCAATTATTTTTGACGGGCGAGTTAGCCGGTCAGCAAGTTAGCGAGTTAGTTCCCATGTCTTCCAAAGTCGGGGAAACATGGGGCACCCGGAATTAACTCTGACGGCAATAACTGCGTAGTTAATCATTTTACGGAACCCATTCTGATGCAGGCGCTTGCCGCATCCCCCTGCAGTTTTTTCTGCGCCCAGGCTGCAATCAGCTCACGGTGCCTGTTTTCAGGTTGACGGTGACGACGTCATCCGGTGTCTTGGTCGTCGAGCCGTCCATCTGCGGATGAAACTCGATGCGCAGCGTCGTCGCGTTCACCACGAT
>DASYYN010000270.1:0-12512 GCA_035933815.1 Acidobacteriaceae bacterium | reverse complement strand
AGGGCTCCGAGGCCCTGAGCGACGATGCCTCCGGCTTTGCTGAATCCGGCGACCCATCCGGTGGCGCGTCCGCGGACGCGGAGCGGGTAACTCTCGGCTGCGTAGGGCAGCAGGATCGAGATGACGGCGCTGGAGCCGACGATCAACAGCGTGAGCATGAAGAGCGGGTTCGAGAGCGCGCCGAAGCCATTGCGGTCGCGCAGGAGCACGCAGACGAGCCCCAGCGTCGTGACCGCGATGGACAGCACCAGGACGCGCTTGGTGCTCCAGAAGCTGTAGAGCCAGGTGACGATCGCGATGGTGGGCACGGCGATGAGCGTGGAGCGGGCGATGAGGCCGCTGGCGGCGCCCATGCTGCGGCCTTCCGCGACCAGCGAGCCGGGCAGCCAGAGCATCACGCCGAAATTGACGAATCCCCAGGCGAGCGCGGCCAGCGTGAGTGCAACGGTGACCCCGAGGAGCTCGCGAATGCTGAGCGGCGAAGGCGCGGGCGTGAAGGTCGGCGCGGCTTCTGACGCGCGGCGCGGCTGGAAGGTGATGCCAAAGCGGGCGAGGGTGGCGCGCGCTTCGTCGATACGGCCCATGCTTTGCAGGTAACGCGCGGACTCCTGCAGGACGGGGCTGACCGCGATGAGGATCAGCGCGATGGGCATGTTGATGAGCCACATGATGCGCCAGCCGAAGTAGGGCTGCAGGACAGCGGAGAGCGCGCTGGTGGCGAAGTATCCGCCGACGGTCCCGATGCCGCCGATGAGGACGAGGCACCAGCCACGATGGCGCGTGGGCATGATCTCCGCGAGCAGCGCGAAGGCGACGGGCAGCATGCCGCCCGCGCCGATGCCCATGAGGAAGCACATGAAGATGTTCCAGTTGAAGGAGGGCATGGCTCCGCAGATGGCTGTGCCCATGAAGATGACGCCGGCGAGAAGGATGGAGGCGCGGCGTCCGTAGAAGTCGGCGAGGGCTCCCCAGAGGAAGGAGCCGACGGTGGTGCCGCTGAGTCCTGCGAGCGGGACGAGCGCGACGTGGGCGGCGGTGATGTGGTACTCGACGCGCATGCCGGGGATGACGAAGCCCAGGGTCGCCGCCTTCATGATGTCGATGACGAGGGCGACGGCGAGCAGGGTGATCTGCACCCAGTGGGCGGCGGTGAGGGGCGCGTCTTCCGGCGGGGCGATCTCATCGAGGGAGGCGGTCTGGCGCTGGCTGCGGCGGGGCATGAGACCGTATCCCGTGGCGACGAAGCCGGCGACGATGAGGTACATGCCGATGAGCATGCCGGTGCCCATGGGCATGCCGGCGAGGTGGAAGTGGTTGGTGCGGCCCATCCAGAACATGGGCACGTGCAGCAGGACGCCGATGGTTACGGCGAGGCATCCGGCCCAAAAGGCGAGGGCGCGGGTGGGGCTGGCGAACAGGGACGCGTCACGCGTCATGCTGGGGACATCCTCCTCGGCAGGGGAACCGGAAGCTCAAGCATGAACGGGCGGAGGGACGATATGCAAGGGGCGCAGGTTCGAGGGCATTATGCAACTTAGGGTGGAGTCAGCCATTGCGCTTGCGGGCTGGACGTGGTGGGCGGTGCGACGATTTTGCAGCGGGACGGCCTTTTGAAGGTGCGGCGCCGCGTGATTTGCGACCAGGCGTGGCGGAGGCTCGCGGAGTGGCGTTGCCAGAGGTGGCCCGGCGGAGGGATTCGACTTCGTCGGGGGTAAGCTCGCGGAATTTGCCGGGCTCGACGTCGAGGACGAGCGGGCCGTAGCCGACGCGGCGAATCTTTTCGACGTGGTGGCCGACTTCTTCGAACATCTTGCGGATTTCGCGATTGCGGCCCTCGATGAGGATCATCTCGTACCACGGGTTCTCGGCTTCGCGGAGAAGGCGGATGCGGGCGGGCGCGGTCATGACGCGGCCTTCGTCGCGGCGGGGCACTTCGCCGGGCTTGCGGACCTGCGAGGCGCGGTCGATCATCACGCCCTGGCGCAGCTGGTGGATCGCCGCTTCGGAGGGGTGTCCGCTGACTTTGACGAGGTAGGTTTTTTCGACGCGGGCGGCGGCGCGCGTGAGGGCGTTGGCGAGGGCGCCGTCGTTGGTCATCAGCAGCAGGCCTTCGCTGGAGTAGTCGAGGCGGCCGACGGGGAAGACGCGCTCGCCGCCACGGATGAGGTCGATGACGGTGGGGCGGCCTTCGGGGTCGGAGGCGGTCGTGATGTATCCGCGGGGCTTGTTGAGGACGTAGTAGCGGGGGCGCTCGGATCCGTGGAGAAGCTTGCCGTCGACGCGGATATGGTCGCGGGCGGGATCGGCTTTTGTGCCCAGCTCGGTTACAGTTTGGCCGTTGACCTGGACGCGTCCCTCGGTGATGAGCTCTTCGGCTTTGCGGCGCGAGGCGATGCCGGCGGCGGCGATGATTTTTTGCAGGCGCTGGGTGGAGTCGGAGGGCATGGGGCTGTTATCAGCGTACATGCTCACGCGCTGTCCCATGTCTCCAAAATCGGGAGACATGGGGCACCCGGTGTGTCGCTTATTGAGAGACGTGCATCGTGGTGGTGAGGGGTGTGTCGGCGGAGGAGGAGCCGGCGAGGATTTGGTAGTCGCCCTGGGGCATCTCGAAGCTGTTCTTCTCCACGTTGAAGATGGAGAGGGTGAGCGGGTTCAGGGAGACGGTAATGGTTTTCGACTGGCCGGGGTCGAGGGCCACGCGATCGAATCCGACGAGGCGCTTGTAGTTGTTCTCGCCGGTCGAGGTGGGCAGAACGGCGTAGACCTGAGCGGTCTCGGTTCCGGGGCGCGAGCCGGTATTGCGGACGGTCAGGGTAGCCGTGTGCTGCGCGGCGTCAACGTGGAGGTCTGAGAACTCGTACGTGGTGTAGGAGAGGCCGAAGCCGAAGGGGAAGAGCGGCGTCTTGCGCTCGGACTCGAACCATTTGTAGCCGACGCGGGCGCCTTCCGCTTTGTAGTCAGCGTCGAACGGCGTCTCTTTGTGGAAGCCTCTCTCCGGCAGACCGCCTGGGCCGGAGGTCTTCAGGCCTGGAACCTGGGGGTGCGGCAACTGGTCGTCCGATTTGGCGAAGGTAATGGGCAGACGGCCGGAGGGGTTCACGTCGCCGAAGAGGATTGAGGCGAGCGACTGCGCGCCGCCGATGCCGGGATACCAGGCTTCGACGATGCCCTGCACTTTGTCGGCCCATGGCATGGTGACGGGGCCGCCGGTTTCGAGCACGACGATGGTCCGCGGATTCGCCGCGACGACGGCGTTCACCAGGTCGTCCTGATTAATCTTTTTGTTGTCTTCATCCACGACGGGCAGCGCGCTGGTGGGCCGGTCCATGCCCTCGCTCATCCACTGCTGCACGAAGACGATGGCGATCTGCGAGTTGCCGGCGAGTTTGGCGGCGGCTGCGGAGTCGGTGCCGTCATCGAAGGCGATTTTTGCGTTGGGCGCGCGCTTCCGGATTTCCCTGAGCGGAGAGGACGGGAACCAGACGTGCTCCATCCAGACGGCTCCGCCAGGATGCTTTTGGCCGATGGCGTTGCCGCCGGGCGCATCGACCTGCGCGGAGCCGCCGCCGGAGAGAATGCCGACATCGGCGTGCGATCCGATGATGGCGATGGACTGCACGGAGGACGCGTTGAGCGGCAGGATGTCGTTCGCGTTTTTCAGCAGGACGATGCTCTCGTCTGCGATGTGCTCGGCGTCGTCGCGCCCGCGGAATGGGTTGATTTCCTGAAAGTGCGGCGGGTTATCGATCACGCCGTCGGCGAACATGCTGCGGAGGACGCGGTGCACCGCGTCATCCAGGCGAGACTGCAGGACTTTGCCCGACTGGATCGCCTGCTTCAGCGGGTCACCGAAGTATTGCGAGCCGGGCTGCTCCTGATCGAGGCCGGCGGTGAAGGCGTGCACGGTGGAGTGCGTGCCGCCCCAGTCGGAGAGGACGAAGCCCTTGAAGTCGAAGTCTTTCTTGAGGACCTGGTTGAGGAGGTAGTCGTTCTCGCAGGACCAGTCGGGGATGTTGTCGGGGGGCGTGATGGTGTCTTTGTTGTAGGAGCACATGATGCCGGCGGGATGCGCGATGCCGATGGCGATCTGAAAGGCGAGGAGGTCGGATTCGCGGGCGGCGCGCTGACCGATCTCGACGTTGACGATGGTGCGGCCGGTTTCCTGGTCGTTGAAGGCGTAATGTTTGATGTCGCCCATGACCTGGTTGGACTGCACGCCGGAGGCAAGCTGGCCGACCATGGTTCCGGCGAGCAGCGGATCTTCTCCCGCGTACTCGAAGTTGCGGCCGTTGCGCGGCTCGCGGGCGAGATCGACGCCGCCGCCGATAGACATGTTGTAGCCCGTGTCGCGCAGTTCGCGGCCGATTACGTCGCCGAAGAGGAAGAGCGCTTTGGGATCCCAGGAACTGGCCGCGCCGAGGACCGAGGGCAGCAGCGTGGCGTAGTGGCTGCCCGCTGCGGAGAGGCGGACACCGACGGCGGAGTCGGCCATATTGATGCCGGGAATGCCGAGCCGCTCCACGCCCTCCACGTATCCGGCGCCGCCGAGTGATCCCTTGGGGACGACGGCATTGGGGCGCAGGCCATTCCAGCCGGTGCCGTGGACGAAGTTCATCTTCTCGTCGAGGGTCATCTGCTGGATCGCGAGGTCGGCCCTCTGATCGGGGGAGAGGCTCTTGTTCATCCAGGGGCGAGGGGCGGACTGGTTCTGCGCGCCTGCGGAAAGGGCGGCAGCGAAGGCCAGGGCAGACAGACGGCGAACGATGTGTTTAGCAGAAGGGGAAAAGATCGGCATGGGCTCCTCGGATCCGGCGAACCTCGATCAGGCTCGTTCTGGAAAGGCAAATCGTAATGGCGGGAGAATACCACCGTCAAGATCAATCGTTTTAGTGCGACAAAATTAGTAACCGCTGACCAGCGCAAACGATTGCTGCAAGGGTTGCGCTCACTGCCGATCGGCCGAATTTTCAAGCCGCAGGCGGAAAGACCCCAGGCGCTCCTTCTGTAAACCAATTCCAGCAGTTCTCGTCTAAGCCGACTGGGAGTTGAAGCAGCTGCTCCCTCGCAAGCAACTTCCAAACGTCCCCCTGACGGCTCCCCGCCTGCCTCGTTTGGTCCTGCCGGATCAGGAACTTAGCTGATTGAACAACGAAACCGGGAGAGGAAACCTGTCCTTCGACGTGACAGGAAGCCCTTTCCGCACATCCAAGCAAATCCAGAGGTAAGGCGATCTATGCGTTTTTTGTCCTATCGGAAATTCCTGGGTCAGATGATGGGGATCGTTGCCGCCGGCATGATGCTTTGGCCTGCTCCTTTTATGCAGGCGCAGTCACCGCAGGTGCGCATCGCGGGCGAAATCGGCGGGCCGAGCGTGACGCTTGCGCATTCGGTCAGCCCGCGGCTGGCAGCGGCTGCAGACATGGGCCGGATGAGCCCCGCCACTGCAATGCAGGGAATGACGATGTACTTCCAGCCGACGGCGCAGCAAAAGGCGGCGCTCGACGCGCTGGTGCAGGCGCAGCAAACGCCTGGATCGCCGTATTACCACCAGTGGCTGACGCCGGCGCAGTACGCGAGCCGCTTCGGCATGAGCGACGCGGATCTGGCGAAGGTGCAAATGTGGCTGCAGTCGCAGGGGTTCACGATTGACCGCGTGGCGAACAGCCGCAACAGCATCACGTTTTCGGGAACGGCAGAGCAGGTGGAGAGCGCCTTCGCGACGGAGTTGCACAACTACGTGGTGGATGGGGAAGCGCGTTTTGCAAACGCCACGGAGATCTCTGTGCCCGCGGTGCTGAACGGGGTGGTGCTGTCGGTGCGCGGGCTGAACAACTTCCGTCCCCGGCCGCAGGTGCACTTTCATCGCCAGGCGACGGGGGACTTTACCTCGTCGCAGACGCAGGGGCACTACCTGACGCCCGGAGATGTGGCGACGATCTATGACATTCAGCCGGCGTACAACGCGGGAGAGACCGGCAGCGGCGAGACTATCACCGTGCTCGGACAGTCGCAGATCACGGCCAGCGACATCGAGGCGTTCGAGACGGCGGCGGGTCTGCCGGTGAAGGATCCCACGATGACGCTGGTGCCGAATACGGGAACTGCGAAAGTGAACCCAGTGGGCGCGGGCGACGAAGCGGAATCGGATCTCGATGTCGAGTACGCAACCGGAATCGGCAAGGGCGCCACGATCAACTTTGTCTACACGGGCAGCAACAGCAATTCCAGCGTCTACGACTCACTGCAGTACGCGGTGGACAGCAAGATCGGCGGCATCATCAGCCTGAGCTATGGAACGTGCGAACCGGACATGACGCAGACGGATTTCAACACGCTGGAAGCGATCATGCAGCAGGGAGCAGCGCAGGGGCAGAGCATCGTGGTGGCTTCCGGCGATGACGGATCGACCGCGTGCTATGCGGATATCGTCAGCAATCCAAAAACCAGTCCGAATCCGACGGCGAAAGAAGAACAGGTTGCGGTCGACTACCCGGCGAGCAGCGCGTACGCGACGGGCATCGGGGGCACGGAATTTCCCGCGGCGGATGTGAGCGGGGCGAACGCGGGGACCTACTGGAAGTCGGCGAGCGGGAGCGACCTGACGAGTTCGGCGCTTTCGTATATTCCGGAAGTGACCTGGAACGACGACAGCGCGCAGGTGGGCACGCAGTACGGCGCGCAGTACGCGTTGTCGGCGGGAGGGGGAGGCGTGAGCACCTTCACGTCGCGGCCCAGCTGGCAAAGCGGCGTGGCGGGGATTCCGTCGGGCAGCTTTCGGCTGGTGCCCGACGTTTCTCTGAACAGCTCAGCCGATATTGGCGGGTATCTCTATTGCACGAGTGACACATCGGCCTGGACCAGCGGACAGAAGGCGAGCTGCAACAGCGGATTCCGCGACTCGGCCACGGGCTACCTGACAGCGGGCGGCGGTACGAGCTTCGCGACGCCGATCTTTGCCGGAATGGTGGCGATTCTGGATCAGAAGGCGGGATCGACGCAGGGACTGCTGAATTCCCAGCTGTATTCGATCGCGTCGAATGCGGCTACATACGCGACGGTCTTTCACGACATCACCGGCGGGACGAACGCCTGCACCGCGGGGTCGAGTTACTGCTCGTCGACGGGAGCCTCGGAGTATGCGGCTGCGGCAGGCTATGACGAAGCGACCGGGCTGGGGTCGTTTGACTTTAACGCCCTGATGGGCGCGTGGGCTGGCGCTACCACCACCGGCGGAGGGACAGGCGGAGGCACGGGCAGCGCGACATTCAAGCTCGCCGCGACCAATGTCACTCTGGCTGCGGGCAGTTCGGGAACTTCGACCGTGACCGTGACTCCGGTGAATGCGTTTACGGGGGCCGTGAGCTTTGCCGTGACGGCAACGGGATCGCTGGCCACGAGTGGCTGCTACTCCATCGGCAACGCGTCGGTGACGGGCAGCGCGGCGGCGACCGCGACGCTTACGATCTACACCGCGCAAAATCAGTGCAGCGGATCGAGCGTGCACAGCTTTGCGAGCACCGGCGGGGCGGGCGCGGCGTCGGTTTCGAGCGGCCCAGCCAATGGGACACCCTCGGGAACGGGGCTGCCGATCGGCGCGTCGGCGCTGGCGGGGCTGTTGCTCTTCGGATTCCGGAGAGTGCGGCAGGTTGCGCGGTCAAAGACATGGATGATGCTGGCCATCGTGGCGCTGGCGCTCACGGTTGGATTTGCGACGGGTTGCGGGACCTCCACCGGGAGTGCGCCCGCCGCGGCCAGAGTCACGGCAGGAGCGTACACGGTGTCGGTAACGGGAACCGGCGCGAACGCTACGGCGTCCACTTCGCTGACGGTGACGGTGCAGTAGGGGCTAGAGAGAAGCTGTTAGAGAGAAGCTGTTAGCGAAAGACTGTTAGAGGAAAGCTGTTAGCGAGTGACTGTGCAGGTTCTTGCTAACAGCAGCTTGCTAATCGCTTCATCGCTAAACGTCTTTCTCTAAACGTTTCTCGCTAATCCCGCTCGGTGGTTGGCGCGGGATTCGGCTCTGCGGGCGGCTCTCCAATGGGCGGCTCGGGATTGGGGCGGGGATCGTCCATGGGTGGCGCGGGCTCGTTTGGATCGTACGAAATTGCAGCCTGCTCCGAGTCCACGGCGTCTTCCTGCGCGAAGGGCAGCTCCTTCTCGGCAGGCGCAATGGTCGCGGCTTCCTGCTCCGTTTCGGCTAATTCGGTGGCCATCTTTTCAAACTCCTCAATCGAAGGCAGCTCGTTCAGGTCCTTGAGGCCGAAGCGCAGCAGGAATTCTTTCGTCGTCTTGTAGAGGATCGGGCGGCCGATGACCTGCTTGCGGCCCGCGGTGGTGATGAGCTTGCGCGCCACCAGAGAACCGAGAACGCCGGCGGAGTCGACGCCGCGAATCTCGCCGATTTCAGGCGCGGTGACGGGCTGCTTGTAGGCGATGACGGCCAGTGTCTCGAGTGCCTGGAGCGAGAGCTTCATGGGCGGCTTCAGGCTTTTCACGAACGCGCGGACCGCGTCGTGGTATTCGGCGCGGGTAGCCATGCGGTAGCCGCCGGCGACTTCCCGAATCTCGACGCCGCGATCGGCGGCGGTATATTCGCCGATGAGTTCGTCGACGAGGCGGCGAATTTCGTCGCGGATCTCACGGTCGCGCTGGCGTGCAGCTTTCTTTTCGTCTTCGCCGGACAATGGTGCGGGGCCTTCGCTTTCAGCGGGCTGCGCTTCGCTCGATTCAGCGTAGGGCGGCTCGGCTGGGGCGGGCTGGATGTCCGTCTCCGGTTGGGGCTGTCCGGCGAAATCGGGGGTGGCGACTTCGGCATCGGCGGAGTCCTGAGCGGCCGGTTCGGAAGGGATCGCGGAGGCGGCCGCCTGGCTGGTGAGCCGGGCTGTGCGGCTGGCGAGGGCTTCGTCGCCGAAGATGGCGGCGAGCTGCGGCAGGGTTACCGGTTCTTCGGCGGCGTAGATGACGGCTTCTAGACGGGCTTTGAGACTCATCGTTGCGTGGGTATTCCGGGGAAACGTAGAAACGGCGGGGACTACGCCATCTGTAACGCAGCAAAGGAGCTGCGATGGTGGGGGTCCCGAGCCATCCTTCTTGATAGTACAGAAAACGCGGCGTGCAGATTTCCTGAGGGATCAGAGGAACTGGCGCATGAGCCAGAAGAGCGATCCGGCGAGGAGGGCGGCGGCGGGCAGCGTGAAGACCCAGGCCATCGCAATGTGACGGATGGTGGTCATCTGGAGACCGCTGCCGTTGGCGCTCATGCTGCCGGCGACGCCAGAAGAGAGCACGTGCGTGGTGGAGACGGGCATGTGGAAACTGTCGGCCCCAATGATGGTGGCAGCGGCGACGACTCCGGCGGCGGCGCCCTGCGCATAGGTCATGTGCTCTTTGCCGATCTTTTCACCGATGGTGACGACGATTCGTTTCCAGCCGACCATGGTGCCCAGGCTGAGGGCGAGCGCGACGGCGACTTTGACCCATGTGGGGATGTATTTGGTGGAGTTGTCGAGGTAGTGCCGGTAGTTGGCGAGGACTTCGGAGTCTGCGGAACTGAGGCTGGTGTGTTCAGACTTCATCACCAGGCGTAGGGATTCGCTGGCGATGTACATGTCGTTGCGGACGTTTTGCTGCTGGCCGGCGGGGACGTTGGCGAGGGTCTTGTAGGTGACGACTTCGCCTTCAATCTGCTCGATCATTTGCCGGAGCGCGGGGACCGTGTCCGAAGTGAGGGCACGGTTGCGGATGTAGCCGGTGAGCGTGGCGCGCGGGTCGGGCGGGTCGGCCTCGGGCGGGGCGTAGTGATCGAGTACACGAACCGATTGCTGCGAGACGGCGGCGAAGTCCTGCACCTTGTCGTAGCCGATGGCGTGATTCAGGGCGTATGCCGTGGGGACGGTGCCGATGAGGATGAGCATGATCAGGCCCATGCCCTTTTGGCCGTCGTTGGAGCCGTGGCCAAAGCTGACGCCGGTACAGGTGAGGATGAGGAGGCAGCGGATCCAGAAGGGCGGAGGCTCGTCGCCTTTGGGCGCCTCGTACAGCGCAGGGTTGCGGACGGCAAATTTGAGGACCAGCAGCAGCAGGGCGGCGAGGCCGAATCCGACGAGCGGGGAGATGAGCAGAACTTTGAAGACAGCGCGGGCCTGATCCCAGTCGACGCCGGAGATTCCGCTGCGGGCGCTCATAAGCTGGTTGGCAATGCCGACGCCGATGATGGAGCCGATCAGAGTATGGGAACTGGAGGCGGGCAGGCCGAACCACCACGTGCCGAGGTTCCAGAGAATGGCGGCGATGAGCAGCGCGAAGACCATGGCGAAGCCGGCGCCCTTGTCGACGTGGAGAACCAGTTCGACGGGCAGCAGCGAGAGGATGGAAAACGCGACGGCGCCGGAAGAGGTGAGCACGCCGATCAGGTTCCAGATGCCGGACCACACGACGGCAACCTGCGGCTGGAGCGAGTTGGTGTAGATGACGGTGGCGACGGCGTTGGCTGTGTCGTGGAATCCGTTGACGAACTCAAAGCCAAGGGCGATGACTAACGCGAGGCCCAGCAGCATGTAGGGCCACGCGGTGAGCGTGTGGACGCGCGAGAGGTCGTGCGCCAGCTGCGACCCGGCGTAGAGGAGGCCGGTTACGAGAACCAATCCGAAAACGAAAAAACCAATGCGGCTGTGAGGTTTGTTTCGGGACTGTTCAGGAAGAGAACTTGCCGCGATTTGCGGCGGAGCAATTGCGACCGCTATGCCTTCATCCATAAAGGAAAGAATGCTGTCAAAAATATTGTAGGGGCCGCCGGGGAGATCGGCCAAATTACCAATGGGAGTTACCCGGGGAAGGCAGCGGATAGCGTTTAGCGTGTAGCGGTTAGGCCAGCAGGGTATAGGTAATTGAGAACAGGGAATAGGCAACAGGCAATAGGGAGCCGAAATGCAGGTTCTTCGACTGCGTTCGTCCGCTGCCGCGGACGAACTTCGCTCAGGATGACAACTTCTTTTTACCGCGGCCACTTGTGCGTTAGCGCCAGTCGTCCTGGAGGGCGAGGCGGTCGTTCATGACTTGCTCGAAGCCGGAGTTTTTCTTGACGAAGATTTCGCTAAAGCCGCGGTCCTGGCGCAGCAGGATGGCCTGGAGCCGGACCAGTTCCAATAGCGCAAGGAACATGGCGATGACCGCGCCGGTGGATCGGGAATTCGCGAGGAGCTTTGACAGCGCGACGGGGCGGTCCTCCATCATGAGGCGGCGTCGCAGGAACTCGATCATCTGGCGCACGGTGACCGTATCTTCGGTGACGTCGAGGATGGGGCGGTTCTTTGCGCGTTCGAGGATCTCGCGGAAGACGCGGACGAGGTCCATGGTGTCGGCGGCGATGTCCTGATCGTCTTCAGCTTCCTGGCGGAAATCGCGTATGCCGGGGTTGGTCCAGGTGGCTTCTTCGAGTTGCCGCTTCTGCTGGAGCATCTGGGCGGCGTTGCGGAAGCGCTCGTGCTCTAGCAGGCGCTCGACGAGTTCGCGGCGGGGATCTTCAGCTTCGCCTTCGGCGCCCTCGGCGGGCGAGCGCGGCAGGAGCATTTTGCTCTTGATGTGGATGAGCATCGCCGACATGTAAATAAATTCGCCGGCGGTATCGACGTCGGTCGCCTTCATGTGCTCCACGTAGGCGAGGAACTGCGCGGTGATTTTCGCGATGGGAATGTCGTAGATGTCGATGTTCTGCTTGCGGACGAGGTCGAGCAGAAGGTCGAGCGGGCCGTCGTAGACCTGGCCGACGGTGACAGAAAACGGGGAGGCGGAATCCTCGTCGGGGCGCGATGCGGGCTTCGCTGCGGGTGCGGCGGCGGCGTCGGCAACGAGTGAGGCTTGCTGGGCGCTGTCGCTGGCGGGAGTGGCGGAGGCCTGCGTCTCTTCCGGCTGCGTGGGCTGCTGATCGGTCATTGTGCGAAAACTCCGGCAAGTCCCATAGCCGTTCGGACTTCCTGCATGGTCTGTTCGGCGCGGGCCGTGGCGCGCTGCGCCCCGGCGGCGAAGATTTCCGTGACGAGCTCGGGCTGTGCTTCGAAGTGGCGGCGGCGCTCCTGAATGGGCGCGAGGTGCGCGACGATCGCGTCGGCGGCCCAGGTCTTGCACTCGATGCAGCCGATACCGGCGGTGGTGCACCCTTCGTAGACCTTCGTCATTGTTTCCGGCGACGAGAAGATTTTGTGGAGGTCGCCCACCGGGCACTTGTCCGGACTGCCCGGGTCTTTGCGGCGAATACGTGCCGGGTCGGTGACCATCGGTTTCAGCTTCGCACGAATTTCCGGTTCCGGATCGCTGAGCAGGATGGTGTTGCCGTAGCTCTTGGACATCTTGCGGCCGTCGGTGCCGGGGAGTTTGGGCGAGGGGGTGAGGAGCACCTGCGGCTCGGGGAGGATTTCCTCAGTTCTGTCGCCGCCGCTGACTGACTGCTGACTGCTGACCGCCGACTGCTGCCTTTTATAGAACTGGTTGAAGCGGCGCGAGACTTCGCGGGT
>DASYYN010000181.1:0-29302 GCA_035933815.1 Acidobacteriaceae bacterium | reverse complement strand
TTCCTGAGGTGAAGCGCCGGATTGCGGACCCGATTCGCTCTTTCGCAACGTTCGTCACTGGCCTTGCGGGGCCACGGTGCAGGGTTGTGACCACCAGCCTGCCGGACGGGCGGAATTGTGACGAATGGTTTTCGTGCGGGTGCAGCCTGCAGAGCGAGAGAGGCGAGCGGTTCGCGTGGGGCGAACCTTGATGGAGAGGGTGATCAGAGGCTCTTCGACATTATGGACGTTTACGTCTCCGCGCGTATGTGAAACGGAATCCGTGACGAGCGGCCAGGATTTCGGGACGAACACGCGGCGTCGTTACGGCAGGAGCCGAATGGCATTGTGAGCAGTGCGTTCTGGAGGGTTGGGGAGCTTCAAAAATCCGTAGAACCAGATGGCTCTGGACGCGGGTTTATTTTCGGATGCAGATGCTCGCATATATACAACGACACTCATGAACACAGCGGTATACTGCATGGAATCTCCAGCTGCCCATTTTTGAACGCTTCGTTGCAATGGGCGGCGGGCCAGCTTCTCTCTTCGGTTTACTTGTTTTTTCCCCGGATGGGTGCGGATCAGCGATGGACGACCCGAAAAAGGCCAGGTACCAGCCGGAAGCTCCGACGATTGCCGTGAGCAGCGGTGTGCCCGGCCCACCCACTTCGGGGGGGAACGAGACCATTGCAGGAACGGTCCCTGGGCTGGGAACGGGTTCCCATGGGTTTCCCGCCGGTTCGGCCGGTTCCGATGCCGAGATGGCTACGCTGGTCCCGGGGGCCACTCTGCCTCCGCGCACACCGATCCGTCCGGGCGACAGCATCGCCCATGCAAGCGCTGCCTGGGGCGGGCCGCCTCTGGATGCGGGCGCTGTTTTCGCGAACCGATACGAGATCATCGCTCTGCTGGGCGAGGGCGGCATGGGAGCCGTTTACAAAGCGCACGATCTGGAGCTGGACCGGGACGTCGCACTCAAGGTCATCCGGCCGGAACTGTCCCGCAATCCTGAAATCCTGCAACGTTTTAAGCAGGAGCTGATTCTTGCCCGCCAAGTGACGGACCGGAACATCATCCGCATTTTCGATCTGGGAGAGGCCGGCGGCACCAAGTTCATCACGATGGAGTACATCGACGGTCAGAGCCTCCACCAAATCCTGCGGGAGCGGGGCAAGCTGGAGGTGGCGGAAGCCGTCGAGATCATGGAGCAGGTGGCCGCCGGACTTTCGGCCGCTCACCGCGAAGGGATCATTCACCGCGATCTGAAACCCGGCAACATTATGCGCGACAGCCACGGCCGAGTGGTGGTGATGGACTTCGGGCTGGCGCGCGCCGTCGAAGGCGACGGGATGACGCGGACGGGCGCGATGCTGGGGACCATGGAATACATGTCTCCCGAGCAGGCGCAGGGGAAGGAACTCAAGCCCAGCTCCGATATATTCACGCTCGGCCTGATCCTCTATGAGCTGCTTTCCGGGGGAACGCCCTTTCACGCAGAGAGCGCGATCGCCAGCCTGGTCATGCGCATGCAGCAGCGGGCGGTGCCTCTGGTGGATATCGATAAGAATATCCCGGGGTCGCTGAGCAATATCGTCGCTAAATGTCTGGAGAAGGACCCCGCCAACCGCTACCAGAGCGCGGCAGAACTGGATGCGGATCTTCGCGCATGGCAAGGCAGAGGCGAAGGAAAGAAGGTCTCCGCGACTGCGGCGCGGATGCGGATGAACCGCATGCGGGAGCTTCCGTGGACGCGTTTCGCGATCACGGGCGGGCTGGTTTTGGCAGTGTCAGCGGCGATTGCCTGGGTTGTCGTCAGGCGGCAGCAGGCTCCGAAGGCAGGAGCCCCTGCTCCGGTCTCCGTGCTGGTCGCCGACTTTTCCAATCTCACAGGCGACCCGCTTCTGGACAACACCATCGAGCCGATGCTCGGTGAAGCCCTGGAAGGTGCCAGCTTTGTCAACCTCTTCAGCCGCACGGATGCGCGCAAGGCGGCCCGGCAACTTGCCCATCCGACCGACAAGCTCGACGAGCAGTCGGCGCGGCTGGTCGCCGTGAATCAGGGTGTGAACGCCGTAATTACCGGCGAGGTCAGTCTGCGCGGCGACGAGTACGACATTTCTGCGATTGCGCTCGACGCCGTGAGCGGGAAAGTGCTCGCGAAATCTGAGGTGAGCGTTCCCAATAAGAAGCAGATTCTTTCGAGCCTGCCGCGGCTTGCGGTCCCGATTCGCAAGGCTCTGGGCGATTCCACGCCTGCCTCAAAGCAGTTTGACGAGGTAGCCGGAGGGTTTAAGGCCGCATCGCTCGAGGCCGTTCATCAGGCTTCTATCGCGGTTGATCAGCAGTTCGCGGGCAAGTTCCAGGAGGCGTTCGATTCTTTCCAGAAGGCTGCGGAAATGGATCCGGGCTTAACCTGGGCGTATACGGGCATGGCCGCCATGGCCGACAACCTGGGCAAACCCGAAGATGCAGTGAAGTACATGAAGCTTGCCATGGAACACGTGGACAACATGACCGACCGGGAGCGCTACCGGGACCGCGGACTGTACTACCGCACCACGGGGGACTGGCAGAACTGCGTTCAGGAATACACGCAGCTGATCATGCACTACCCCGCCGACCGTGTAGGCCAGAACAATCTGGCAATCTGCTATTTGCAGCTGCGCAACGCGCCGAAGGCGCTGGAGGCTGCGCAACGCGCAGTGCAGCTGGCTCCGAAAGCGGTGAGTCAGCGGCTTAATCTGGCGTTTACCAGCGCTTTTGCGGGAGATTTTGTCACGAGCGAAAAGGAAGCGCGCGCTGCGCTGTCTATCAATCCCTCAGCTGCCCAGGGATTCCTGACGCTGGCGGAGGCGCAGCTTGCCCAGGGGCAGATCGACAACGCGGCCGCGAGCTATCACAAGCTTGAGACATTTGGTCCGCTCGCAGCCTCGACGGCGACAGACGCACTCGCCGACCTTGCCGTCTATCAGGGAAAGTACACGGAGGCAGCGCGCCTCCTCGTGCAGGGGGCCGCCGCCGATGCGGCGGCGAAAATGACGGACAACGCAGCCAGAAAGTATGTGGCGCTGGGAACGATCGAGGAGATCCAGGGGAACCACGCCGCGGCGATCTCCAATACAGACAAGGCGCTCGCGAGCAGCCAGATCGCCCCGATTGAGTTCCTCGCGGCGAGAACGTATGCCGAGACCGGAGAGTTTGCTAAGGCGGAAAAGCTTGCAGCCAGCCTTTCTTCCGAGGTGTCAGGCGAGTCACAGGCCTACGGAAAAATCATCAATGGGCTGATCGCGCTGAAACGCAAAGACACGAATGAGGCCGTGCGGCAGATCAGAGATGCGAACAACCTGCTCGACACATGGGTCGGCCATCTCGATCTGGGGCAAACGTACCTGGATGCGGGCCTCTTCACCGAGGCGGACTCGCAGTTCGATCAGTGCATTAAGCGGCGCGGCGAGGCGATCGAGCTGTTTGACGACAACGTGCCCACCTATGCTTTTCTTCCGCCGGTCTATTACGACGAGGGCCGCGTGCGCCAGGGAATGAACAGCAGTGGGTTCGCGGAGTTTTACAAAACCTACCTCAGCATTCGCGGAGCCTCATCCGAAGATCCGCTGGCGGTCGACGCCCGCCGCCGTATGGGCCAATAACGACGGCGGCGCCGGTTGCCCCTCGAAACATCGTGGCCAGCGGTTTGCAGCCACCTGCGTCACTGGCCGGTCCCGGAAAGGTACACCGTCTGCGGACTATTGTTGGCGGTATCCGTGATAACGATCCTTGCCGCCTCCGGCGTGGTATAGCCTGGCTTGAACGTCACGTTGATGGTGCAGCTGGAGGTAAATCCTCCGGATGTCCGGGGGCAGTTGTCCGACTCAGTGAAGTCGCTTGCATTGGTCCCCGAAACCGCGATGCCTGAGATCGTGAATCCACTCCCGTAATTGTTTGTCAGGACAGCCGTCATTGGACTGCTGCTTTGGCCCACGGGCACCGTTCCGAAGCTCAGGCTGCTCGGCGAGGCACTGACCTGAGCAACGGTGGGCACCACGCCGGAGGCCGCGCTGAAGTAGCCGTCCGTTGCGCCGAAGGTCGCGTTCGGTTTGTAGGTTTCCGGCGTGCCTGCGGCATCGATTCCATAGGCATCGGCTGCGCCGTCTTCGGCGTTCACCCCCAGAACGTTGGTATTGGTTGTGGTCGCGTAGGTCTGGCTGAACTGGGTGAAAACCTGGGCATTCCACTGCCATTGCAGCGTGATTCCGGGTGTATCCGTAGAGAATGCCGCAGACCACGTCACGTTCTGTATGCCTGCCGGGAATGCGACAGGCACCGGGAAGGCCACGCCGCTGACAAACGTGTTACCGGTCAGGTTCGTGCTGGCAATGCTGGTGCTCCAGCGACTGTTGGCCAGATCATATGTCGTGGATTTGCTGCCGGATATCGATGAGTTGAGCGTGACGACGGCATTCGGCACCGGGACGGTGTACTGGGTGTTGTTGGCCGTGAAGCTGATGCTGCCGTTAGTCATGTAGAGCTTCACCTGCTGATTGGCCGGCAATCCCTTCAGGTTATTCACCACCGCAGCGAACCAGATGGTGCTCCCCTGGGCGATGTTCGGCAGGTTGGTATCGTAGTGAATCGAAGTGCCGCCACTGCTGGTGACGGTGCTGCCGGTAATGGATCCGAAGAAATCAGTCCCGGCGTTCAGGTTGACCGGAGCGTTCGGCGCATACACCGCAGCGTAGGCGTTCGCTCCGCCCGCGAGGTTCAGTCCCTGCGAGCCTCCATAGGTGAACTGGAGATTGCCGGGAATACCGCCTGGATTCTCCATGCCACCTCCGGTGAAATCCAGGACCGGTGTACCGCCGGTGAGAGAAGCGCCGGCGAGATTCACGATGACTGGGCCTGAATCCACGTGCAGCAGGCTGTTGGCGGTGATCTTCAGGCTGTTGAAGAAATATGTGCCCGCGCTGACATGAACGGTTGTGCCGCTGTTCGCAGTGACATTGCCGTAGCGGCCAGGCGCCAGAGTGACGGCTTTACTGCCGGTGTTGCTGCAGCCACTCATTCCGCTGGGGCATGAGCCGCTGATGGTCTGGCTGGTTGTCGGCGGAGCAGGGTTGGGCGCAGAAGGCGCAGGGTAGTTGACCGGACCATTGAGTGCGACAAGGCCTCCCGTGACGCTGCCGCCGCCACTGGTGGCGAGACCCGTTACCGAACGCGCGCTGCACGTTCCGGTCGTCAGAATATCGGTCGCCGCCGACCCGTAAATCGTGCTGCCGCCTCCCACGGTGACATTGCCGTTGGTGCCGACATTGCCGCCGCTGTTCTGCGCCGACGAAGAATAGCCCAGCGCGGAATTGAAGCTGTTGACACTGCTCTTGCCGCCGACTGTGATCGCGCCGCAGCCATTGGAATTCGAGAAGATCGCGTCGGTGTAGACCGAGGTTCCACCAATGGTACTCAATCCGGAACCCGTGAGCGACACGAACTGCTGCGAGCCCGGTGTATTGTCCGCATTATCGGTGATCTGTAAGGTGGCGCTTTCGACTCCGGTCTGCGACGGAGTGAATGTCACGGTGATCTTGCAACTGTTGCTGCCGCTCGTATAGCCAACGCTCGAACCACAGGCACTCGTGGCGGTGAAGTCCCCCATATTCGGGCCCGTCACCTGGATGCTGCTGAGAATCAGATTGGCATCCCCGGTGTTCGTCAGCGTAACCGGCGCGCTGCTGGTCTTGCCGACATTGATGTTTCCGAATGCGAGGGAGGCAGGACTCAGGCTGACGATCGCTACCGGGGTAACGGTTTGGGTCAGTCCGGAAGCCGTGCTCCCGCCCTGCCCGCTTGCATAGTAGTTGCCGAGGCCATCGCCGTTGGTGCCGGCGTCGCCGCTGTAGCTGACGGTCACGTTATTGGAACCCGTCGCCAGAGTGGTAGTGCTGACCATGGCCTGGCTCGCGCATGGCGGCGTGGTGCAGGGCAGCGCAGCCAGGGTCCCGGTTCCGATAAGCCCGCCATTGCTATAGAAGCTCACCGTTCCCGTCGGCGCAGCGCCGAGACTTCCCGGAGAGCTGTCCACAACGGTGGCCGTGAATGTCACCTGCTGCATGAAGTTCGAGGCATTGCCCGGCGAGGAAGAGACGACGCTGGTGGCCGTCGTTGCCGGACTGATGGTGAGGGTGCCCCCGATCAGGTCGAAGGCATAATTCGCCGCGGTCAGCGTACCCGGGGAAACCGTGATTGGGTAGGCGCCGGGACTGCTGAAGGGAGCAGCCGTCGTAGCGAGCGAGGGTGTGCCGCTCACCGCCGTGCTGAGCGAATCACCGTTCACGAGTGGGCCGAACGCGTACGTCAGCGACGGAAGCGCTTGTCCATATGCAATCGTGAAGCTGTTCGCCGTTACGGTGAGCGGAGCCGCCGTAATGTTGAACGACTGCGTCAGAGAAGCTCCGGTATAGCCATTGCCGGCCGCGGCAGTGGCAGTGATCCTGCACAAGCCGGCGGCGCTGGTGGTGCCGCCTGCCGGGCTGCTCGTGGTAGTGAGCGCGCACGGCCCGTTGGCCGACAAGCTGACGGGCTGCCCCGCGGAGGAGCTAGCAGTCACCGAGAAGCCGCTGCCATATTGCACGCTGGGCAACGGCAAGAAGTTGATGGTTTGCGACTTCTGATTCGAACCCTGCGGCAAGATGCTGAATGTTCCTGACACAGGGGTGGCCGCACTATATGCAGGAGGAGTGGTAGCGGTGGTGCTGTCACCTGGCTGTGATGCCGTGATGGTGCAGCTCCCCGTGCTGGCCAAGGTCACGGTGGCGGACGATATTCCATTAACGTCAATCGTGGGACTGCCTGCAGAGCATGGACCCGATGCGCTGAAGCTTACCTGCTGCATATCCGCCTTACCACCCGCCTCGGCGGTCGCCGTGACCGTCATGGTCGTGGGCTGGGTGCTTCCAAGCACGACGGAGCTCGGCAATGGACCGAGGACGATGGTCTGTCCCACGGTCAGCACAGCCGGAGCCGATGCCGCGCTCTGGAGCTGGGTCGGGTTGGCTGGGTCTGGAGCCAGCGTTGTGGTAATCGTGTAAATCACCTTCCCGCTCGTAGGTGGATTCGTATCGGTAAAGGTGGTTGCCGGCGCAGCTCCGCCGACGCCGGTGACGCTGCCAATGACTTGCGGGGCCTGAATTACCGTGCTTGTGATCGGGTCAACGACTTCGCGCGAGATGGTGTAGGTCAGAACCACGCCAAAGATCGGCGCCGTCCAATTCACCTGGATACTGTTCCCCAACTGCGAGTAGGTAGGCTGACTCGGGGGGCGAGCCACCGAGTCGGCCGTTGCGTAGTCAAGCTCCGTGGCGAGGTTTCCACCGCCACCGAGGGTCGCCGTTCCGCCACCACCGAGCGTGGCCGTTCCGCCACCACCCAGAGTCGCCGTTCCGCCACCGCCCAGAGTGACGGCTCCGCCGCCGCCGAGCGTGACAACACCGCCGCCGCCCAGTGTGACAGTTCCGCCACCACCCAGCGTGACCGTTCCGCCACCGCCCAGCGTCACCGTACCGCCGCCACCCAGGGTGACGGTGCCACCGCCACCCAGCGTGACCGTGCCGCCTGCAGGAACATTGCAGCTACCGGAGCAGGTTCCAAAAAACACGCCATTGACAGTGATCGGGCTGGTGCCGCCGCCGCCGAGGGTCACAGTTCCGCCCCCACCCAGCGTCACCGTTCCGCCGCCGCCCAGGGTTACGGTACCGCCACCGGGCATGGTGATGCTTCCACCCGCACCCACTGTCACCGTTCCCCCCGCGCCGAGAGTGGCCGTGCCGCCCGCTCCCAGCGTCGCCGTTCCACCGGCGCCCAGGGTCGCAGTGCCTCCCCCGCCGAGCGTCACGGCTCCGCCACCGCCCAGAGTGACGGTGCCACCGCCGCCCAGGGTTGCAGTGCCGCCGCCGCCGAGGGTAACCGTTCCGCCGCCGCCCAGAGTGACCGTGCCACCGCCGCCGAGCGTCGCAGTGCCACCGCCGCCCAGAGTGACCGCGCCGCCTGCGCCGAGCGTAGCCGTGCCGCCGCCACCGAGGGTGACCGCTCCGCCACCGCCCAGCGTCGCAGTACCGCCGCCGCCGAGGGTCGCAGTGCCGCCACCACCCAGAGTGACCGTACCGCCACCACCCAGAGTCACAGTGCCACCAGAGGTAAGGTCGTAGGAGCCACCGGTCGAGGGAATTTTGACCGTACCGAGACTCGTGGTGATCGTTCCGCCGCCACCCAGAGTGACGGCGCCGCCACCACCCAGCGTTACCGTTCCGCCGCTCGGGAAGGTGAAGGTGCCGGCAGAGGTCAGAGTGACTATGTCGCCGCTGGCGAACGTTATCGTTCCGTTGGCGCCGGGAGTGACGGTGCTGTTGGTCGTGACGGTTACGCTGCCGGCGGTGCCGAACTGGATGGCGCCGCCGCCACTGATCACAGCGCCACTGCCGACCGTGATGGACCCGCCGTTGACCATGGTCACGGAACCGCCAGCGCCCAGCGTGACTGTTCCACCGGCGCCCAGAGTCGCCGTTCCACCGCTGAGAATGCTCAGCGGTGTTGGAGAGGATCCAAAGGAAAGAACATTCGACAGAGACGCAAACTCACCACCGGTAGCGCCCACCTGCCGCAGATCCATGTTGGCCTGGTCGTTGTATCCGACCAGCCCGGGCAAACCGGTTGATCCGGCCGGTACGCCGTCAAAGGTGATGTTCTGGTTTGCCGTCCAGGCGGGAGTGACGGGAGCAACGGAGCCCTCGACAAAGTATCCCGTTTCCCCTGCGTTGAGCGGAGTGCCGTCGCAATGACGCGAGGCCTGGGTTTCCGAAGAATTCGGCGGCTGCGATGAAGAGTACCAGGAAGAGCCGGGATAGGTCGCAAGGGCGTTGTTGACGTCCTGAAGGTTCGTAACGGAACCCAACGAGGGTCCGGTCAGCGTTTGAAGCGTCTGGTTGGAGAACGTCACCGCTGCATTTGGTCCGACGCCGGCGAGCTGGAACAGATAATTCATCGAGCTCTGATAGTTGGGCTTGCAGTTAATGTCGAAGTTCGGAATATAGCTTCCGAGTGGAACAGCATTTCCGTTCTGGACAAAACCGCCCGACCCCGACTGGTAATAAATGCCGCCGTGGCTCAGGCCGAGAGTGTGGCCGATCTCGTGGAGCATGGTGCCGGCGATGACCTGGGCGCGCTTGCTCATGTCCTGCTGGGGATCCGTCTCCCAAAGAGCCAGCGTCACGGCTGAGTCGGCGCCGCCAAGATCGGAGTAGCCGGAGATGCTGGTTACTGTGCCCGAGGTGAGGCCGATGTCCGGCTCCGGCAGGTTGCCATTGGGATAAGTCCAGGCGGATTTGGTGCCCAGGCTCGGAGTGGTGAGGATGATGGTCGTTGAGTTCGGGCAGGACGCCGCGAACACGCCGTTGAGACTCGGCAGTCCCTGCACGCCTGTGATGGTGAAGCGGCTCGAGCAGTAGAGGGGACTCGCGCTGCCATCGGCGAGCTGAGCCGGGCCGCGATCGGCCGTGGTGATGGTCGTAGTGCCGGCTATGGGATCGGCAGAGATTGCCGTCAGCGTTCCGAAACGGGTATTCCACGCCGGTATAGCCAGCGAATGGCCGAAGAGGACGTAGTGGTAGCTGTCTTTCTGCCCATACGGGAAGCGAGCGGTGCAATCCCCGCCCGACAGGCACGAGTTATAGTTGCGCGGCCAAAGCTTGGAGAATTCGAGGCCGTTCTTCCACTCGACCACTCCCGGCTGATTGGGGAACTGGCAGAGCGTCGCGCCCTGGCTGGGGCTGTCGGTGCATGTGCTCTCGGCGACCGGGTTTCCGGGTTCGAGATGGAGCGTGACTCCAGCGTTCTTGAATGCCTGCTGGACCATGGCCAGCGGATCGTTGCCATTGACGTCCGGTGACGGAAAGAGGTTCTCCCCAGTGCAGTTGCCGTTTCCGTCCACACTGCCGCACATCCAGTCGAACTGGACAAAGAGGTCCTTCTGCCCGTGTTTTGCGCCCGGCAATGCCACCCAGGACTGGGTCTTAACGTCGTAATAGCCCGGCTGACCGGCAAAGAAGTCGGGTGCCCCTGGCCCGGCCTTCCACGCATCGAGAATGCCGTCGTTGTCGCTGTTGGTCACAGGCGTTGAGAAGACAACTGCGGCGTAGGCCGTGTTCGGATTCAGGGTGGCCGTGTACTGCGAGCCGTGTGCCGTAAGCGACACGGAACTCAGGCTGTTGTTCCAGCTTCCGCCGGCGGCAGAGAGGGTGGTGAGTTCTCCGTTCCCTCCAAGCGCGTCATAGAATCCCTGCACCGTCTGCGTCGCAGAGCCGGCTGGCACCGCCGCGCCGTCGTAAATGACGACGGACTTGAGAGGAACGCTGAGAGACAGCACGCGATAAATGACCACCAGACTCGCACCCTCGGTGACCGGGAAGCCGCCCTGCGTAGCCGAACCATTGGGCAGAGTGATGGCGAATGGGCCGGAGCCGAGGCGCTCGCCATTCCAGCCCGGCTGCACCTGGAAATAGCCGTTCACGTCGGCGCGATACACGCGCAGCGTGCCGGTTGTGGTGCCGTCGCTATAGTTGGGCACGTCCACGCCGACCTGCTGGCCGACGATGGGATAACCAAGGAAGGTTCCCGTATTGCCGGTAGGCGTGCTTCCAGGACTCTCGATCGTCGTCCAGTAGAGGAAACCATCCACGATGTCGGCGCCGTCGGGAACACCCTGGCTGCAATTGCAGGAGGTCAGATCGGGGATGGTGATGGTTCCGGCAGACACGCCGTTGTTGGCCGGGGCTCCCTTCAGCGTCACTCCTGCGCTGGCGAAGTCGCCGGTAACGAAGTAGTTGTTCTCGAGCTTCAGCGGATTTGCGACGGGCGCTGGCGCCTGGCCGATCGCAATCATGAGGTTGACCGCGGATCCCAGGTTCACGGGCGAACCCGCCGCCGGGCTTTCACCGCTCACGCTGCCTGCAGGCTCGCTGCTGCTGTACCCGTTGCTCACACTTCCGACTGTCAGGCCGGAACTGGTGAGGGCCGTTGCCGCGGCCGATGCGGTCATTCCCACCACGTTGGGGACGACGGTACCGGTGGCGCCATTGAGATTCGCGATGCCGCTCAGGTTGACCGGCTGGAGAGAGACAGACGCGGCAATATTCATCGAGTTATCGCTGAAGGTCCGCGTGTCGGTGAGTACGCCGGTCGTTGTCGGCGCGAAGCTGAATGCCTGCGTGCAAACGGCACCGGGAGCCAGATTGAACTGGTTACACGTTGCGGTCTGCTGGAAATTGACGAAATCCTGGCTGTTCTGCACGCTGAGGCCGCCCGTCAGCGTTTGGTTTCCGACGTTTTGGATGGAGACCGACTGTGGGCTGTCGGTGCTGGTGCTGCCGACACTGGTGAGGGCAAAGTTGAGAGAGGGCGTCAGCGAACGAGGGATCTCCAGTACCTGATTCGTCGTGATGTTGTCGACGACGAGATTGCCCGAACTGTCCACCGTCACCGCAACGGCGCGAATACCACTGGCCAGCACAATCTGGCAGCCGCTCGCCGAGCAGCCGTTCGGAACTTCGACGACCTCCTGCAATTTCTGATCGGCAACGTAGACGTTGCCCGCTGCGTCGACTGCGACTCCATCCGGCTGGGCCCAGCCAACGCCAATGAATTTCCAGCAATTGGCGACGCTGCATCCGGCTGGAACCTCGATGATTTGCGCGTGAGCCTCGTCGGCAAAGAAAACGTTCCCTGCGGCATCGGCGGTTACTCCAACAGGGGTGGAACCTGTTGCGCTATAGATGACCTGCTGGCAACTGCTGGTGGTGCATCCGGCAGGGATTTCTACAACCTGGCCTTTCGTGAACTCGCCGACGAAGAGGTCGCCGGCCCCGTCGACCGCCACTCCCAGCTGCGCCACAAGGTTGCTCGCCAGGACAACCTGGCATGTGGAGCTGGTGCAGCCTGCCGGAAATTCGATGACTTCGTTGAGGTTGTTATTCGCAACGAAGAGGTCGCCCGCGCCGTCTTCCGCCATTCCCTGCGGAAGCGACATTCCGGAACCTATGGTGGAGATGCTGCCGTTGGGCGTGATCTTCAAGACCTGGTTGGTAACATCACCCTCGGCGATGAAGAGATTGCCGACAGCATCCACCAGCAGGCCGGCTGGATAGTCGAGCGTGCCGGTGTTAATCGGGATGGCCTTACTGGGGCTGAAGGCCGCGGCCGGCCCCTGGCCGATGCCGTAGATGGGTACCGTGACGACGAGGTTGCCGCCTGTGTCATAGAGTTTTACAGCGCCGAGGCGGGAGCCCGGCGCAAGCGGCGCGAAGTTCACGTTCACGGTGCACGCGGTACCGCCCGTGACGGTGCCGGTACAAGTACCGGCGTTAGCGAGAGAGAAGTCGAGGCCGGTGACTCCCTGCGTGACCACCTGAATCGCCCCGATGTTGGTGGTTATCGGGACGTTGATCGTGACTGGAATGCTCGTGCTGCACGGTGCTGGAGTGGTTTGCCCCGGCGGGCAAACGTTGGGGGTGCCGAAGTTCTGCTGGGTAAAGCTAGCCGTGACCGTCAACAGGCCGCCCACAGAGACCTGGCAAGTGGGCGCGAACCCTGTGCAGGCACCGCCGCCCCATCCCAGGAAGATCGATCCTGCGCTCGGAGTCGCTGTCAGCGTAACCGAGGTCACCGTCGCGTAGCTCGCCGCACAGGTTCCGCTGTAGTTCCCGTTCAGCGTGGTGCAGCTGATCGTGGTCAAATTGTCGGTTACCGTGCCGGAGCCCGAACCGATCGGGGTTACGGTCAGCGTGTAAGTAGCCGCTATGCCAGTGCCCGACAACGCGATCGTCTGCGTGGCCGAGAGGCCCAGGTTGTTATCCGCAACGGTCGCCGTTCCGCCGACTGTCACTGCAGCGGTCGGAGTAAACGTCGCTCCGACGACGCAGCTTGCGCCGGAAGCCAGCACGCCCGTGGCGCAGGTGTTCAGCGGACCGCCGGGCGCAAACGGCACTGTCGCCGAGTAACCCGTAATGCTCAGCAGCGCATTGCCGCCGTTTTCAAAGAGGTCGCCCTGCAGCGAGTTGCTGATCGTGCCCACGGGCGTGCTTGCGAAGGTGATTGGTGAAGCCTGAGTGCGCGTATAACCCGCAATCGTGGCGTCGTCCGCAATGGTGTACATGTTGCCGGCGCTGTCGAACGCGATCCCTTTCTGGCCAATCTCGGGCAGAACCGTGGACGTGTAGGTCCCTCCGGCTCCCGGGGTATAGCGAATGACCGAAGCAGTCCCGGACGGGAAGGTGGCATAGGTGACGTAAATAGCGCCGGCCGGATCGACAGCTACACCGTGGGGGTTCGAGAAGCCCGCAGCGGCCGTGATGGCAAGGGGCACAAGGTTGCTCGTGCCGGCGGGGATCTCATAAATGACGTTGCCATTAAAGTCCGGCGCAATCAGGTTTCCGGCTGCGTCGATCGACATCCCGACAAAGCGTCGCCCGGTTGGCGCGGTTGAGGTTGAAATCAGCTGTATTGCCTGGGTCGTTCCAGCTGGAATCTCGTAAACCGCGCCGGGGTTGTTGTTGCAGCATCCGGTGTAATAGAGGTTTCCGGCGCCATCAACCACGAGATTGTTGTCTGAGGTCGGAATGCCGCTGGCTACGAGCACGAGCGGCGTTTTGCCGCCGACAAGTTCGTAGAGGGTTCCACTGTTGGTGACCATCCACACATTACCAGCGCCGTCCACCGCCGTCCCCCCGGTGAACACCACGGGGCTGCCGGCAATCTGGATCTTGGTGCTGGTCCCGGCGGGGAACTCTTCGAGAGCCGCGCCGTTATTCCTCGTTTCAACAGCGTAGATGTTCCCGCTGCCGTCCACGCTGATGCCGCGCTCAGATTGGAGGCCGGTAATACTCAGGGTTTGCGGGGTGGTGTCGAAGAGCCCCCGCGGGCCGGTGCCGATGCCGCTGAGATACGTGGTGCCCAGCACATTGCCGGAGGAGTCAGTGAGCACCACCGCGCCGTTGCGAGCGCCCGGCGCCAGCGGCGTGAAGGTGTAGTTCACGGTACAGGTCTGCGAGAGGGTGTAAGCAGTGCCGATGGCGCATGTGCTGCCCGTGGCAATGTTGAAGTCTTTACCGGCGGCGCCCTGGGTCACCACCGAGATAGCTCCCAGAGTGCCGCTGCCGGTGAAGTTGACGGTCGCGGTGCCCACCGCACTGATCGTGTTTACCGGCGTCGTGGGCGCCGTAACCGCAAAATAAATCGGGTTAAAGGTTGCGGTAATGGTGGTTGCCGAACCCAGGTTGACGCTGCAGATTGGGTACACACCTGAGCAGGTGCTGCCACCCCAAGCCTGAAAGGTCGATCCGGGAGCCGCAGCCGAGGTCACGGTCAGACCCGATGGCGGGCTCGAATAGCTCTTCGAGCACGTTCCTGTCACGCTTCCGTTCGCGATGCTGCAGTTGATAAATCCATCGCTGGACGTGACGGTGCCGGCGCCCGCGCCCATGGGGGTCACGGTCAGCGTGTAGGTCGGAGCGACACCGTTGCCCACCAGGTTGATGGACTGAGTTGCCGGAGTCCCATTGAGAGAGTTGTCCGTAAAGTTGACGAACTCGCTGTACGATCCGGGCGTCAGCGGATAAAAGGCAATGCTGGTGTTGCAGACCGCTCCTGGCGTGAGTGAAAAACTTGATGTGCAGTTGCCTGGGCTCGAAGCGTTCACCTGGACAAAATCGCCGCCGACGATCTGCAAACCCGGCGAGATCGCGCTCAGCGTCTGGCTGCCGATGTTCTGGAGCGTGAAAGATTTTGGCGCGCTTTGCGAGCCGGTGGTTTGGGCGCCAAAGCCGAGCGCCAGAGCGTTGGCTCCCACCAGGGCCTTGTCGAGCTTTCCGGCGCTGGTGTCGGTGTAATAGATATTGCCCTGGCCATCGAGCGCCACTCCCATGGACGGGAAACCGCCCGCGGCGTTCATCTGGCAAACGCCGGTGGTGCAGCCGGCAGGGACCTCAACAATCTGACTCAGGCCCTGATCGGCGACATAGACATCGCCCGCAGCATCGACGGCCACGGCTTCCGGCAAGCTCCATCCGATACCGATCGCGACGTTGCAAGCGCTGTTGGTGCAGCCAGCCGGAATCTCAATCACCTTCCCAAAACCATAGGCCGCGATGAACAGATCGCCGGCGGAGTCGACCGCCAGCCCGCGCGGGGCGGACCCCGGCTGGCTGTAAACAATGGCGGGCGAGGCTCCATTGGCCGGCATCTCCTCCACTTCACCATCTGTGGAATCGCTGACGAAGAAGTCGCCCAATCCGTCGACCGCTACTCCCACAATGCTCTGCAAACCAGTAGCAATGCTTTTCTGGCATGTGGCAGTGGTGCAGCCGTAGGGGATCTCGATTAAGTTGCCACTCGCGTTGTTATCGGCGATAAACAGATCGCCCACCCCATCGAGCGCCACGGCCTGCGGCTTATTAAGTCCGAAGCCAATGGAAGTTTGGGTGCTGTTCGCCGCAATTTCCAGAACTCGCGCGTTATTCGTATCCGCGACGAAAACATCGCCCGCGGCGTCGACCGCGACGCCTCCCGGGCCGTTCAAAGTACCCATACCCAGGATGGTGGTCTGGGTGGCCGGAGTAAACGCGGTCTGCGCCGCCAGGCCAGTGCCATAGATCGGAGTACTGACCAGCAGATTGTTTCCGCTGTCGAACAGATTCACCGCGCCCACGCGCAGACCGGGCGCTTGTGGAGCGAAGGTGATCGTGGCATTGCAAAGTTTCAGTGCCGAAACGGTTCCGGTACAGGTGCTGTTGACGAGCGAAAAGTCAGAGACGCTGGTGCCCTGCACGGTAACCGTAGTGGCTCCGAAGCTCGTCGTGACGGGAACGCTGTAGGTGAGCGCCACCGTTGTGGTACAGGTGAGCCCAGAAACTGGCCCAGACGGGCAAACGCTCACGTTTCCGAAGTTCTGCGGGGTGGACCACTCCCAGGTGTCGCCGAGAAAGCCGCCGTTGTAGCCGCCGAAGATGAGGACCTGGCTTTGCGCCGCATCGTAAGCCATCGCCAGCGCCTCACGCTGGACCGGACTGCTCGAGCCGGTTCGCTGAATCCAACTGGCGCCATTCCATGACCAGGTGTCGCCAAAGTAAGAGACATTGTCCGTTCCACCGAAGAGGACCACCTGGCCGAGCGCGTCATCCCAGGTCATACGCTGTCCATAGCGCGGAGTGGGGCTTGTGCCAGGAGACATCTGGGTCCAGGTGGTTCCATTCCAGATCCACGTGTCATTCAGGTTGTTTCCGAATTGGTCGGATCCGCCGAACAAGACCACGTTGTGGTGCACCGCGTCATAGGCCATCCCATAATCGGAGCGCGGGGTGGGGCTGGCCGCGGGAAACATCTGAATCCAGTTGGACCCGTTCCATATCCAGGTGTCATTCGCGCCCAGTCCGCCGACCAGGCCTCCAAACATGACGACGTTGCCGCGTGCCGCGTCGTAGACCATGGCATTGTTGGACCGGGCAGGAGGTATCGTTCCAGGGGTCGCCTGAGTCCAGATCGTCCCGTTCCACAGCCACGTGTCACTCATCGCACCGCTGGCGGCGGGACGTCCTCCAAACAGAACAACATTCCCGTGCGCCGCATCGTACGTCATCGCGAAGGCACTCCGGATGGAAGGGCTGAGCGCAGGGTTCGCGAGGGTCCAGGCCGTCCCGTTCCAGAGCCACGTATCGTTCAGAAAAATTGCCCCACTTGTGCCACCGAACAGCACCGCCTGGCCGTGTCCCGGGTCGTATGACATGCCAGCGAAATAGCGCGCGGAAGGCCCGCCGGAGAGCTGATTCCAGGCTGGAAGCAGAGTGGGGGCCTGCGCCGAGGCGCTGGTCGCGCCGGCCAGCAGGAGAGCCGCGACGAACCCGAAGGCGGTTCGTCCCCATGTGAGTATCCGCCGCGCGGCTTTGCGCCGGCTGTTCGTGTCCTGTCCAGCAGAACCGTGAAGTGCAGGAAACGGGGATGCGCAATGCGCGGAGGAATGCAAACCAACCGACTGCCTGGTCATTGAGGTCTCCCGAGAATCGGCACACGCCGATGGACAGCACCGTGGCCCTTGAAGCGCACCACTCAGCAAGTCAAAGCAGCTCGACAGATACGGCAGTCGCGGACACGCTCGGCATCGTCCTCTTCATTGCCGACTCGAACCGTCAAATGGCCATTGGGGGAATGGCGGACTGCGGGCTGTTCATCCCGATAAGCGGAGCAGGATCGCCTGGTACCTATTTGGAGAGAGCCTCTATGGGGGTGGAACGAAATTATTGAACCGAGAGAGAGTTGTCAAGGGGATCGCGAAGCCGGTCAGCCCTGGGAATCAAGGAAGAAACCGAGACACCGCCGGCCTGTTGGCGAGTCGATCAAGATTGACGCTGCGCATGGCATGGGGCACCCTTGTTCAACCGTGACTTTTGAACGGACGCAGGTTGGGGAAAAAATCGTCCTGCATGTCGTCGGCCGCATGGATGCCGAGAATGCTGTTCAGTTTGAACGGCAGTGCGAATCCTGCATTGCAGACGGGTGCAGGACTCTGATCGTTGATTTGGCCGATCTCGCCTACGTCAGCAGCATGGGGCTGCGTTCGGTGGTCACGGTCGCAAAGAAACTGCGCGACAAGGGCGGTGATCTGCGACTCTGCCGGCTGACCGGGCTGGTTCGGCAGGTGTTCGAGATTACCAGGCTCAATCAGATCTTTCCACCACATGAGTCTGTCGAGTCGGCACTGATGGAGGGCTAGTCAAGAGGCGTGCCGGGATCTGCTCCATCGCTGACGCTGGTCGCAAAAGCTGAATCGCTGGCCCCTGCTACGGAGTTTGTCAGGAAAGGGGCAAGGGAGGCAAAGCTGCCGGAATCTCGAATCGGCGAGCTGGACCTCCTGATCGAAGAGATCCTGATGAACATCGCGCGCTATGCCTATCCGGCAAGCGCTCCGGGCATGGTAACGGTGACGTACTCGATTGCCGCGCCAGGAGAGCTTACCGTCGAGGTCGGCGACCGGGGCGTAGCCTTCGACCCGCTGGCCGCTGATCCTCCCGACCTGACGCTCGATCTGGAACACCGGCCCATTGGAGGCCTGGGTATTTTTATGTTGCGGTCGTTCGCCAAGTCGCTGACGTATCGCCGTGAACAGGGCTGGAACCGCCTGACGTTTGGGATTTCGGCAAATCCGTGATCCTCCCAATGCTGCAGAGCAGCGCCGCAGTGCGGTTGGCGCTGGCACTGGTTCCGGTGCTGGTGTTTCTTGCCGGGCTGCGGGCGCTGGACAGCTACAAGCTGGTTTCCTGGCGCATGGTGACAGCGGCAGTCGCGGCGGGGGCCATGGCAGCCGTGCTTTGCTTCGCGATTAATACCCTCGTTTTCGAGCGCTTTCCCGCCGGTCAGGATCAGTACGCCCGCTTTGGCGCTCCGGTCGTGGAAGAACTGGCGAAGGCGGCGTACTGGATTTTCCTGATTGCGACGGCGAGGGTGGCATTCATGGCCGATTCCGCTATCTGCGGCTTCGCCGTCGGAGCGGGATTCGCGCTGGTCGAAAACATTTCCTACCTCCACCTGCTGCAGGGCCAGGGGATCGGGATCTGGATCCTGAGGGGCTTCGGCACAGCGGTCATGCACGGCGGCGTAGCGGCGCTCGGCGCAACCATTTCGGCGTATCTGCTCGAGAGCGGACAAAAAGGCATCATGCGTGTTTTTGCTCCGGGGCTGATCGCCGCGGTTCTGCTTCACTCGATGTTTAACCAGAGCCTGCAGCATCCGGTAGCGTCGATGCTGGGCGCGGCAGCCGGGGTTCCGCTCATACTTGGCGTCGTGTTCTACTTCAGCGAACAATCTCTTCGCGCGTGGCTGGGAGGAAAGCTGGACCGCGACATCGACGTGCTGAACATGATCGGGTCACAGGAGTTTCAGCAAACGCGCGCCGGCACGTATCTGCTGTCGCTGCAGGAGGCTTTCCCGCCGGAACTGCGCGGCGACATGCTGTCTCTTCTGCAACTGACCATCGAGCTCAGCGTGCGCGCCAAGAGCGATCTCCTGCTGCGGGAAGTCGGCCTGCACATCGATCCCGATCCTGAACTTGAGAGCCTATTCGCGGAACTGCGGTATCTGGAGACAAGCATCGGGCCCACGGGGATGTTGGCGATCCGGCCACTGCTCTCGCAGACTCCGCGCGATCTGTGGGAGATGCATCGGCTTGGGCAGGGGCTGCGTTAAGGCTCGGCGCGGCTTGCCAAACACGGAACCTGCCGCATAATACAAGGCGGAGATCAGAAGCATGACTCCTCAAGGGCAGGTGACAAGCCTGCTGGCCGCCTGGGGCAAAGGCGACCACAACGCGCTGAACGAACTCATGCCCCTCGTTTACAACGAGCTGCATCGCATGGCGCGACGCGCCTGGAGTTCCCAGGATCCAGATAACACTCTGCAACCCACAGCGCTGATCCACGAGGCGTATCTCAGGCTGGCGGGCGCCGACACCGCCTCGTTTCAAAACCGCAGCCATTTCTTCGCCGTCGCGTGCACGGCCATGCGGCAGATTCTGGTGAACCATGCGAAGAGCCGCCTTGCGGGCAAGCGCGGCAGCGGGCAAATCAAAGTGTCGCTCGACGATGCGGAGCCGGCGGTGCACCAGGAGGCTGCCGAGGTTGTCGCGCTCCACGAAGCGCTCGAACGGCTGCAGGCATTCGATGAACGAAAGAGCAGAGTTGTCGAAATGCGCTACTTCGGCGGACTCAGTATCGAGGAGACTGCGGAAGCGCTGGGCGTTTCCATCATCACTGTCAATCGCGACTGGCGGCTGGCGCGTACATGGCTGATGCGAGAGATGAGCGGTGAAAAAGCGTGAGCATGCCTCAGTCAGACTGGCAGGAGATCGAACGCCTCTTTCACGCAGTGGTCGATCTCCCGGCCGGCGAGCGCCAGGCACTGCTCGCGTCGGCCAGCGCGCCCATCAGGGCGGAAGTTGAATCGCTTCTCGAAGCGGATGACGGGGCTTCGTTCGCGGCGTCGCCTGTTCATCTGGCGGCTGATCTGCTGGACCATCAACCCGGAGCGCTGGCAGCCGGCCAACTGGTCGGCAGCTACCGCGTTGAGACGCTGATCACCGTCGGCGGAATGGGCGAAGTGTATCGGGCGCGCGATGCGCTGGGAACTCCGGTCGCGCTGAAGATCCTGCGCCGTCATCTGGTCCTGAGTCCCCAGGCGGTGGACCGCTTCCAGACCGAAGCTCGCGCAGCTTCCTCACTGCACCACCCGAACATCGTGGCGGTTTGCGAATTCGGAGACTCGCCCGCGGGGTTGTTTATTGCGATGGAATGGGTCGATGGCCGCACGCTGCGCGAGGTCCTCGGCGACGGGCAAGTGGATACCGCACGCGCCATGGACTGGGCTGGACAGGCCGCTCGTGCTTTGGCAGCCGCGCATGCTGCGGGCATTCTCCATCGGGATATCAAGCCGGAGAACATCATGCTCCGCAACGATGGAGTGCTCAAGATCCTCGATTTCGGACTCGCGCGGCCGCCCGGCCCCGTCCGCCTGGACGCGAATTGCGCGGGCGCGTCCGGCACGATTTCCGGCACCCTCTCGGGCACGCTGCTCTATATGTCGCCTGAACTACTTCGCGGCGAAACAGCGAGCAGTGCTTCCGACGTGTTCTCGCTGGGTGCATTGTTGTATGAACTGCTGAGTGGGCGGCATCCCTTCGTGGGAGACACGCCGCTGGACGTGTTCGAGGCTATCGAATGCCGGATCGTAGCGGCGCCTTCGATGGTCCGTGCCGGAGTAGCTCCGGAGATCGATGCGCTGATTCTGAGCATGCTCGACCGCAATCCGGCAAAGCGGCCTTCAGCGAGCGAAGCCTGCGACGCATTCAGTAGAGTTTCAGCGAGAACATGACCTCGGTTCCGGTGTGCCCGGCGCGGTCACGCGCAGCTGCGAAGCCGGTCGAGAAGGTGGATTTGATCTGAGAGAACAAAACCAGCCGGAAATCGATTTGCGCGCCGCCGTCGCCGTAGCCGCGCAGTTCTTCGGCGGCTGGGTTGGTTCCCAGCGCGCCCGTGAACAGCGCGAGCCGCGTCCAGTTGCAGTACAGCTTCGTGGATCCCAGATCGCGGAAATGCACGGGCGGCAAATCCCATTCCGCCAGGGATTTTGCGAAAGTCCTCGCACCGATCTGGTCGATATGGACTCCGGGAAAGCTGTCGTATTCGCGATAGCGGCTGAAATCGCCCTTGTCGACCCAGTTGTTCCCGAATGCGCCGAAGTAGAAGTTCGCGAATGGATCATCCGGGTTGCCAAACGCCCGGCCTGCCGAGGAGCGGATCCAGAGGGATGAATTTCTGAGCGGCAGGAGGAATCCGCGCGTGTATTCCCCCCAAGCTCGTGGAAACACCTTTGGGAACGCATCGTCGAGTTGCGCGTTCACGTTCCACTGCGCTCCGCTTTCGTTTTCGATTGCACCGAGCGATTTCTGCAGATTGGAGTACGCCAGCTCCGCTGCGCCTCGTACGAACCGGGTGTGCGTTGCCGTGACGTTCTGATATTCGGGTAATCGGTCGAGGCCCGCGTATCCGGCCAGGCTGCTGGTGAAGTCCAGAGTGCGCTCCGAATCGTAGATGAGGTTCTTTTTCTTTTGCCCGACCAGCCCAAATCCGCGGCGTCCTACTTTCGTAGGCCCGAACAAGTCGTAAAAATCGGCTCTGTTGAAGTAAGCAGAGAGCAGCCAGTCCCAATACCTGGCATCCACCGCGACGTGGAATCGATCCCTGACTGCCCTTTCGTCGGGAGAATACGACAGTGTCGTCGTGACGTGGCTGAGGCCCAGGCTGTCTCCAAAATCCAGGCGCACGCCCCCGGCCTTCGCATTTTCATAGCCCTGCACAATCGGGTACATCGACTGCAGTCTGGTCTGGCGAACGGGACGATACCGGCCGGCGTATGTACGCAAGCGAAGATCGTCGACCGTGTCGCGCGATGGCAGGTTCCACGATTTCAGCTCAGGGTATTTGTCGATCACCGCCTGTCCCAGGTAGGGAATCGCGTTGACGTCCTCGATCGGGTGAACCGGCAATTCCACCAGCCGGAATCCCCGAGACGAGTACTCAAAGGCTGCCAGATCTCCATCCGGAAGCGGGAGCGGCCGGAAGAGCCCGGTCTCAGAGTTGCTCAGCGCATCGAGTTTCCCGGTCCTGAGATCAAAACGGAACAAATTCGACGCGCCCGTGAGGTACGAGGATCCAAATAAATACCGGCCATCGGGCGAAAAGGCAAAGCTGTCCGGCGAGTTGTACTGAAAGTCGTACAGGACCTCGGGCGTAGTCTTCCCCGCCAGCAGGTCGGCCGTTCGATAGCGTACGAGCCGTTGCGTTCCGCTTTCGTCGGTGAGCGCGCCGGTGAGTTCCCTGCCGTCCGGAGACAGATCGAGATTGGAGAATTCGGAAGCGTAGGGAAATGTATTGAGCACTTCCACCGTTCTGAATGGCGGCGCCAGGCGCACAAGGCTGGAGAGGCCGTTGTTATGCCTGACTCCCCAGAGCGAGCCATCCGCGCGGCAGTAAACGAGACTGCCCACACGCAGATGGCGCGCGAGGAGAGTGGACTTGTGACTGGTCAGGTCGAGGACCTTCAAAGAGCGCAGGCCGGAAACATTGTTGGTCGTGAAGAAGAGCCTGCGGCCATCTGGATCGAAGGCGAGCGAGGTCACATCGTACATCGCGCCGCCGCGCACGTCGGAGAGGTGTTCCACCCGTCCGGAGTCGAGATGAATCGCGGCAAGATATGGCATTGGGCCGGTATGGCGAACGGCGACGTAAATGGCGTTGGCCTTCTCGTCGTAGAACGGCCTTGAGACCGAACCGAGAATTTTCGAGGAGATGGGCCTCACCGCCGTGACGGGGTACTGCCGGATCAATTTGAGATTGCCGTCCTGCCACTCCCTCTCAAACCCGTTCCAGCGATGCCACTCGTCCCGCAGCGAACGGCCATAGATGCTGCGGAACTGGCTCTCGAAGTACGCGTCGCTGCCGCTGGTGCGGACCAGCCACGAGGTCAGTTTGTCGGGGCCGTACTGGCGGGCAAGATAGTTCATGAACCGGGTGCCGTACAGATAGGAATTCGCGCCCACCTGGAAGTCGGCCGAGGTTCCCTCCGATTCGAGACCGACCACGTCGTACATGGCTCGCTGGTCGCGAACCATGGTGCGGAAGGCCATCTCGTCGTAACCACCCAGAGCGCGTCCAAAGCCGCCACCCAGCCACGTCTCCATGAAAACGGCCCCGCCCTCATGGAACCAGCGTGGCGAGTAAACCCGCGGGCTTCCCAGAAAGCTGAAGGGGATGGAAACGGGGTCGTCCGTATTGGGCATGATCTTTCCAGCGAATGTCGCGCGGAACCACGCATCGCGCGGGGCTGACCGGTCGCCCATGACGATATGCATCAGCTCATGCCTGGACATCAGCCCGAGGCGTTCGGACGAAGGCAGTGTTTCGAAAACCAGGTTGAAGGGCTCGATGCCCATCTCAATGAAGTTGGTGGGGACGGTTCCCGCGCCCCCATATCCAAAGTCGTCGAAGTCCTGGAGCAGGACGGTTACTTTGCCCTTCGGCACGTATCCGAACTTCTTCCGATAGAACAGTTCTGAGTTTTCCAGTGAGCGGATGAGAAGCCGGACAAGATACTCGTGCTGGGGCGAGTAGTAGACGATCCGGAAGTGCTCGGTTTCCTGGGTGTACAGCCGCGGCTCGGACGAAGCCGAAAGGCCGCCGGCGAGCATCACGCAAACGATGAGTGCGCGAATGCCGCTGGCGGCGCTCCATTTTCGTGCAGGCCTGATCCCGCGACCCATTGGCAGACCCCGAGCATCAGCAAATGAACCGGCGGGCTCTCGGAAAGACGCCCCTGCTCGTGAGCAAGGGCGCTCTGTTTCTCGAATGCCCGTTACTGCCGACTAAGGTTCGACTGCAGCTGGTCCTGTCTGAACTGCGCCATGCGGCCGTTGATTTGAGCGATGACGCCGTTCTGCAGCTGAACGAAGCTGCCGTTGTTCAGTTGCATGTACATCCCGTCGCGCAACTGAGCGAGGAAGCGGTCGCCGTTCAGCTGAACCACGAACTGATCGGCGCTCACCTGCATCATTTGGTCCGGCCGCAGGTTGGCGGAGAGGGCGTCGCTCAGCTGAGCGTACTGGGCGCTGCTGAGTTGAGCGAACTGGGTGTTGTTCAGCGCGACCAGGTCGCCATTCCTCATTTGAATAGCAAAGCCGCCATCGCTCAGCCGCGCCAGCTGGCCGTTCTTCAGCTGAATGATCTGGCCTTTCTTCATCTGCTCAATGTTGGCCTGCATCGCAACCGGCGCCGTTCCCGGAGTGACGGTCGCGTCCTTCGGCTGCTGGGCACGATAAACCTGGCGCTCCCCGATGGCGCCCTGTCCGGCACGGCCGGAGGCCGGCGGATAGATGCCAAGCGTGTAGACCAGGCCTCCCGCTATGACCACCGCGGCGCCTGCAAAGAGTGCCAATCTCCTGATGTTCATGTGGTGTTCCTCCTCCATCCAATGCGGGCGGCAAACGCCAGGCGTGATGGCCGCTCAATATGGAAAACAAGAAGCCCGCGCATTTCGTATCATCCGGCGTCAGGAATTTTGTGATTGGCCGGATTTTCCAGTTGAGACCCTCGCCTGCCATCGAGACCGTGGCGAAATCCAGGGGGACCTCAGCACATCCGTCCGGATTCTGTGGCGCCCGCTGGCAACGGGGTGTGAGGCGGCACGGCGGACTGGGTTTGGGGGAATGGCCGCGATTTTAGATACGCCGGCCGGAGAAAAGCAAGCAGAATCTGCCCGCTGAGGAGCCCTCGCCGGGCGATTTGCTTCAGCACCCGGTGGCCGGGTTTGCCGGTATTGTGGTCACTACTCTACTTTCCGATGCAGAAGCTCGAGAAGATGCGGTTGAGGATGTCGTCGGCGGTGGTCTCGCCGGTGAGGCTGTCCAGATGCCGCAAGGCGCTGTAGAGATCGAGCAGCAGCATCTCATGCGGAGTCTTTGCGGCAACGGCGTCGCGTGCCGCAGCGAGCGCTTCCAGCGCGCCGCTGACCGCCTCAAAATGGCGCAGCGAGGTCAGCATGCCTGATTCGCTTTCGCCTGAGGGGTTGCGCACCAGGGCGGTGAGCATCTCCCGCAGTTCGCGAATTCCCTGCCCGGTGAGAGCCGAGGTCGAGACAGCTTGCACCGGCAGCGCGCGCTCGGCCAGCAGCTCTGCGCTGCCGGTTAGAGTCAGGTCGGATTTGTTTAGCACTGCGACCGCGCGGCGGTTCTCCAGAGAGGCGATCAGGTGCTGCTCGTCGTCACGGAGAGGAACCGAGGCATCGAGCACCACCACCACCACATCGGCTTCGGCCAGAGCTTCGCGCGACTTGCGAATGCCGATGACCTCGGCCTCCTCGCTTGCCTCGCGCAGCCCCGCGGTGTCGACCACTTCGACGGGGATGCCGCCGAGCGACAGACGGTCTGACACCAGGTCGCGGGTGGTGCCGGGAGTGGCCGTTACGATGGCGCGTTCGCGCTCGAGCAGCCGGTTGAACAGCGACGACTTGCCGACGTTGGGCCGGCCGACGATGGCCAGGCGCAGGCCATCGTGCACGAGACGGCCATGCTCGAAGGAGCGGGCGAGCAAGGCCAGGGCGGCGGAAATTGTATCGATGCGCGTTACGATTTCCGCATCAGGCGTGACCTCCACATCGTCTTCGGCGAAGTCGATGCCGGCTTCGAGCAGCGCAATCAGCTCGACGAGATTTTGCTTCGCCGGCTGGATGCGGCGCGAAAGCGCTCCGCCCATCTGCTCGGCTGCTATGCGGGCCTGGTACAGCGTCTCCGCTTCGATCAGGTCACGGACGGCTTCGGCCTGGGTGAGATCGAGGCGTCCGGAGAGAAAAGCGCGCTCGGTGAATTCGCCCGGCCGCGCCAGCCTTGCGCCGGCGCGAACGGCCAGCCGTACCAGTAGCTCGAGGATGACCGGCGATCCATGAGCGGCGATCTCCACCAGGTCCTCGCCGGTGTAAGAACGCGGGCCGGCGAAGTACGTGACGACCGCCTCATCGATCGTGGCGCCGGTGTCCGGGTCCGGGATTTCGGCCCGACGCGCGCGCGCATGCTCGGCGGTGCCGCGGAGCCGGACGAGACCGGTCCCTATGTCGAGAGCGTGCGGCCCGGAGAGTCGCACGATGCCGATGCCGCCACGGCCAGGCGGCGTGGAAACGGCGACGATGGTCTCCTGCGCGACGGCTTCGCGCTCGACGGTCTGTGGATGCGGCTGCACCAGCCTGATTCTACGTTTCGAAAACCTCGCGGGGCCTAAGCCCTTTCAAGGCTCCGGCCGAGTTTAATGCAGCGGCAAAGCCATGAGGATGCTGAGGAGAGCAAGCACGATCCAGCAGTTCAGGTCGTCTTCGTCGAAGAAGATCATCGCATCCCGTTGGATGCCGGCCGCTGCCGATTGTGAGCCCCTGAGGTGGCAAGCACCTCATCGGGCTGCCGGTTCTTCGGCCTCCTGGTCGGCCCGGATACCCCCCTCCCCCCGGGATGCTTTGCGCAAGTGATTGATTCTGCTGGTGTTGCTGGGTAATACCTTGCGGGTATTACCCTCGTTCGTACCGCTATGCGGGACCGAGGCCAGCAGCCAGCGCCCAGCGGCCAGCGCCCAGCGGCCAGCGGCCAGCAGCCAGCAGCCAGCAAAAAAGCTCAGTCGAGCGGGCTGAGCCTTTGCTTTTCGCTCCCTATTTTTAGGATAGCGGATTGGGGCTTGAAAACGGGCAGGTTTTCTGGAGTGTAACCTCTTTGGAATGTAGGAGAACACGAAGGTAAGGGGTTGACACGAAGGCAGGCAATAGGCAACAGGCAGTAGGCAATAGCGAGCCGGCGGTCAGCAGGAGATCAGGGGACCAGCATGGCGGTCCCAGCGGCGTGGTGAAAGGATGCCAAGTTTTTTGAAAAATCGAGCTCTCGACCGTTGGTTGTCCGCAAAGTGTGAAATCATTGGTTAGCAATTCCTGCTTTGCCCAAGCATTCGGGATTTCTACCGCGGTGTACTTTGCCCGCGGCTGCAGGACGAGAGTAGCTCCAGCGCCTTGTCCGTCAGTATCCCGAAGCAGAAGATCAGCGGATTCAGGTTCTCTGCCTGACCAGTCGCTGAACTTGTATGCAGCAGATGCAGTAGTGGTTGTGGTTGAGTTCAGGCCCGATCGCACGTAGCTCAGACCAGCCCCTCGGCAGCGCAACGGCAGGAAAAATCCCCCCCTGAGGATGGGTTCGCGATCGTGCACTCAAACAATGAAATTCGAGTTAGCGTGGCGCGCCGCCTGTGCGCCTGTGGAGCAATGGCTCTTTTGTCCTTCTGCGTAACCGTGCTGCTTTTTGGATGTGGAAGCCACAACGGCCTCTCCAATTCGCAGACGGCGACGGCGACCGGCTCCGGAAATTCAACCAGCGGCGGGTCCGGCGCCAGCGGTGGTTCGGGCAGCGGCAACGATGGCGGCTCCGGATCTGGTAACAACGGTGGCAGCGGCTCCGGCTCTGGATCTGGGAGCAGTGGGTCCGGCAGCGGCTCGGGGTCGAGTGGCAGCTCCGGATCTGGCTCCAGCGGTTCCGGTTCCAGTGGCTCTGGGTCCAGCGGCAGCTCGGGCTCGGGCTCTAGTGGGAGTGGCAGCTCGGGGTCTGGTAGTGACTCCGGCAGCGGTTCCACCAGCAACGCCGTAACCCTCTCGAACGTGCAAAGCAGCTCGTGGAACTGGCAGAGCTGGGGCCAGATCGGTCCCGACTGGTCCGATTGCGCTGCTCCTTGTCCGGAATCCGTCTGGAATGAGTACTACGGCGTCAGCAACCCTTCGAAGAGCGGTAATGCGACGGAATTCCAGGTGACTCCGAACATGCCCTACGCCGATGTGCTGAATACCGTGTCGCTGATCGGCCAGAATGCCGCGAACACCGACGCGGATCACACGCTGCTGCCCAGCATGCACCACTTCACGTACGACGCCGACTTTTATGTTGACGATCCGTCGGTGACCAGCGGCCTCGAGTTCGATATTTCACTGTGGATGGACAGCAACGGCGGCATGACCTTCGGCACGCAGTGCAGTTTCCTCGGCGAAGGCGACTGGGACGTGTGGAACAACGCCACCGCTCACTGGACCGACACAGGAAAACCCTGCAAGCTGCAGCAGGGCTGGAACCACGTCACGCTGCAGTTCAAACGTGAATCGGACAACAGCACGACCTACGAAGCCATAGTCATCAACGGAACCAGCTATAACCTGAACTGGACGCTGTCGCCGGGGAACTCTCCGGGCGGATGGTGGGGCCTGACGGCCAACTATCAGATGGACAGCGACAAGAACGGCGATCCGATGACGACCTACGTGGACAACATGAACATCACGATGCAGCCCTAAGGGGCTGCGTCGGGATGCCTCAGCCCTCGCCGACTGTCCCGATGGCGGTCGTTCCCTGTTCAGCTTTTGGACCAAGCACTTCGCGCATCACGGTCGCGAGATCGCGGAGTGCCTGTCCTCCATCTCCGGCAAAGCTGGAGCCGTGCATGGCGGCGAGCGTTTTCGGCTCGTATTTTGCCAGGGAATGCAGCACCAGACCCGTGTGATGCGTGTACGGCACATAATTCGCGAACGGTCCCGCTTCCGTTTGCACCAGGGCATCCCGGCAACGGTCAATGATGCTGCTGGTGGTTGTAGGGTCGTGCTGACCCCACTGATGGAAAAGGTCGGAGCAGAAGAGCGTCCTTTCTGATTCCTCGAAGAGTACACCGGCGTCCCAGCCGTGAGGCACGTGCGGGGTGGGAATAAACCGGAATTTGTATCTGCCGGTCGAGAACACATCGTCGCGCGTGAGTACGCGCGCAGGGCGGATGGCGAAGTCGTTGACGCTCACCACGGCTCCCACGAGCCCGCAAATTGGTTCCGCCGCCGGTGCAATCTGAAGCCACTCATTGAGGCCGCCACACTCGTCGGACTCGAAGTGGCTGAACCCGATGTGCCTGATCCGGGATGGGTCCATCAACCGTGAGATCTCCTGCCGCAGGAGAGGGAACATGCCCCGCAACCCCGCGTGGAAGAGCAGCGGTTCCTCGTCCCTGACCAGGAAGTGGCTAAACTCCAGATTGATTTCAGATACGAACACCGAAATCCGGTAGATCTCCGGCGCGATCTCCGTGGTGCGAATCATGGGTCCCCCTCAGCTGAGCGCGAACCAGTATACGCAATGAGG
>DASYYN010000108.1:0-20188 GCA_035933815.1 Acidobacteriaceae bacterium | reverse complement strand
ATCCTGATGCTGCGGCACATCGACGAGGAGAGGGCCGCCGACCGAATCCAGGCCGCGCTGGAGAAAACCTACGCAGCAAAGAAGACGCTGACCCGCGACGTCGGCGGTAAGGCAGGCACGCGCGCCTTTGCCGACGCCGTGATTCAAAACATGGAGCAGGGAAGATGAGGATAAAGAGAATCGTTGCGGCAGGACTGGTGGGTTTACTCTCGCTTGCCGCGGGCTGCAAAAAGTCCGGAACCGAGGAGAACGGGCCAAAGCCGCAGTACGTTGCGATCGACTGGAATAACGCCGGCACGATCGAGGGCACGGTGCACTTTACCGGCACAGCGCCGAAGCCGGTTGAGATCGACATGGGGCAGGACCCGGCCTGCACGCTCGGGGCGAAGAACTTCAGCGAAGGCTACGTCGTCCACAACGGCGGCTTCGCCAACGTGTTCGTCTACGTGAAGGATGGTCTCGGCAACAAGATGTACGCCGCGCCGTCGCAGCTGGTGACCATCGACCAGAAGAACTGCCGCTATGAGCCGCACGTGGCCGGCGTGATGGTCGGGCAGCCGGTGCAGTTCACGAACAGCGATCCCACGATGCACAACATCCACATGATGCCGACGGTGCAGGGCAATCAGCCGGTGGACATCTCCCAGGGCCCCGCCGGTCCGCAGAAGAAAAAGGAAGACACCCTCACCTTCGGCAAGCCGGAACTGATGATGCCGGTGCGCTGCAATAACCATCCGTGGATGCAGGCGTTCATCAATGTGGCGCCGAACCCGTTCTTTGCGGTCAGCGACGCCGACGGCAAGTTCACCATCAAGGGCCTGCCGCCCGGAACCTACACCCTGGTCGCCGATCAGGAGAACATGGGCGAGAAGACGGCGACGGTCACGGTGGGCGCAAAGCAGACGGTGACGCAGGACTTCACGTACAGCAAGTAACGTCCCGTCGTGCGGTTGCCGCATCTCCGGAAGCAGTACCGTTTACACTAAACCCATACCGTTCACCAGCCAGGCGCAGGGCAGATCGCTCCGCCTGCGGTGTACCCGAAGAAGGCGGACATGCGGCAAAAGATTGGCATTCTGGGCGCGACCGGGATGGTCGGCCAGCGTTTTATTCAGCTTCTGGAGAACCATCCGTGGTTTGAGGTGGCGTGGCTCGCCGCCAGCGATCGCTCCAGCGGCAAGCCCTACGGCGAAGCAGTACGCTGGAAACTCGACACGCCGCTGCCGGAGCGCATCGCGCAGATGCCCGTCTCCCCGGCCGATCCCGAGGGCGCGCCACACGTGATCTTCGCCGCGCTCGACACGGACATCGCCCGCGAACTGGAGCCGAAGTTTGCCGCCGCCGGATGCGCCGTCATCACCAATTCCAGCGCCTTCCGCATGCAGGAAGACGTGCCCCTGGTGATCCCCGAAGTGAACGCCGAGCACCTGCCGCTGGTCGAGCGGCAAAGCTGGCGCAGGCAGTCGGGCGGCTACATCGTCACCAATCCGAACTGCTCCGCCATCGGCCTGGTGATGGCTCTCAAGCCCATCGTGGAGCGCTTCGGTATTGAGGCGATCTTCGTCAGCACAATGCAGGCGATCAGCGGCGCCGGCTATCCGGGCGTTGCGTCCATGGACATCCTGGGAAATGTCGTGCCCTTCATCAAGAACGAAGAAGAAAAAATGCAGGCGGAGACGCTGAAGCTTCTCGGCCGCCTCAACGGCACTGTTGTCGAGCCGCTGCCCGCGAAGATGAGCGCGCACTGCAATCGAGTGGCGGTGGAAGACGGCCACACGGAGAGCGTCAGCATTAAGCTGGGCCGCAAGGCGACGCGCGAAGAACTGATCGCCGCCTGGGCGGAGTTCACGCCGCTGCGCGGACGCGATCTGCCGACCGCTCCGGCGCAGCCCATCGAGTTTCTCCCGCAGGAGGACCGCCCGCAGCCGCGGCTCGACCGCATGCGCGGCAACGGCATGGTGGCCTGCGTGGGACGCCTGCGCCCCTGCACGTTGCTCGACTGGAAGTTCACCGTGCTCTCGCACAACACCATTCGCGGAGCGGCGGGCGCGGCGCTGCTGAATGCCGAACTGCTGGTCTCGCTCGGCAAGCTTGATCCCGCAAGGCTCGATCGGGTGCCTGCAACGGTATGAACCGGCTCGTGGTGATGAAATTCGGCGGAACCTCTGTCGAGGATGCGAGCGCGATTCTGCGCACGGCGCGCATCGTGGCCGGACGCGTGAAGAAGCGTGTGCGGCCCGTGGTCGTCGTCAGCGCCATGGCGAAGGTCACGGACCTGCTCATCTCTGCCGCAAACACCGCCGCGCGGGGCGACCGCGCCAGCGCTCTGGCGATCACGGAGCGGCTGCGCATCCGCCATAAGGACACAGCCTGCCAGCTTGCTGCAAAAGCGTGCGGCCAGGATCAGCCGGCTCCGCAGGATCCGGAAGTGCTCGCAACGCACCGCTGGATGGACGCTGAGTTCGACGGTCTCGATGAGATCCTGCGCGGCCTCGCCGTCGTCGGCGAACTCACACCGCGCATCTGGGACATGGTCGTCTCCTACGGCGAGCGGATTTCGAGCCGCATGATTGCCGAGGCCTTCATCCGCACCGGACTCACAGCGGTACACGTCGACGCGCGCCAGTGCATCATCACCGACGCGCAGTACGGCAAGGCCATTCCGCAGGATGCTGCGATCGAGGCCCGGCTCAAAGAGCACGTCGTACCGCTGCTGAACGACTCGCGCGTGCCGGTCATGGGCGGCTTCATCGGATCGACAGAGCAGGGCGTTACGACCACGCTCGGACGCGGTGGCTCCGATTTCACCGCAGCGATTGTCGGCGGCGGCATCGACGCGGGAGCGATCGAGATCTGGACCGACGTGGACGGCATTATGACCGCCGATCCGCGCGTCTGCCCCGATGCTCTGCGCGTCCGCTCGATCAGCTTTGAAGAGGCCGCAGAGCTGGCCTACTTCGGCGCAAAGGTGCTGCATCCGGCGACGATTCTGCCTGCCGTACGCAAAAACATCCCGGTCTTCGTGCTGAACTCGCGCAATCCGGACAACGAAGGCACGCGCATCACTGCGCTGGCGGCGCATTGCCGCAGTCCGTTCAAATCGATCGCAGTGAAAAAGCGGCTGACCATCATGGACATCGTCGCCAGCCGCATGCTGATGTCGCACGGCTATCTGCGATCCATTTTCGAGGTATTCGACCGGCACAAATGCCCCGTCGATATGGTCTCGACCTCAGAAGTGAGCGTCTCGCTCAGCCTCGATTCCAACGAGAAGCTACCCGCCGTTGCCGCCGACCTCAGCAAACTGGCCGACGTGAAGTATGAGGGGCGCAAGGCGCTGGTCTGCATGGTCGGCGAAAACATCCGCGGGCAAAGCGGCATCGCCGCGCGCGTCTTTCAGGCGGTGCGGCACATCAATCTGCGCATGATTTCGCAGGGCGCCTCGGAGATCAACATGAGCTTCATGATCGAAGAGGACGATGCCGATGAAGCAGTGCGCTCGCTGCACGCGGAGTTCTTCAGCGATCCCGACCCGGAGATCTTTGACGTCGCGGCGCGCGGCTCGGTGGCGCAGGCTTAGCAGGAGGCACGCAATGCTCTTCATGGTTCTGGGGCGCGGCAAGACCGGCAGCCTGGTGGCGCAGGCAGCGCACGAGCACGGGCACAGCGTGCGTGTGGTCGGTGAGGAAGAGAACCGCAATGCGGCGGCGCTCACGCCTCCGGTGCTGGCCGGCTTTGACGCAGTGATCGACTTTACGACGCCCGAAGCCGCCGTGCAGAACATGCGTGCCTGCCTCGCGAACGGCGCTCGCATGGTGGTCGGCACCACCGGGTGGTACCATCATCTGGACGCGATGCGTGACTTGTGCGGACGCAAGGGCGGCGCACTGCTCTACAGCAGCAACTTCTCTATTGGCGTGCAGGCGATGTTTCGTGTTGCTCGTGATCTCGCGCAGGCCGCACCAAGCTATCGGTTCCACATCACGGAAACCCATCACACCTCGAAGAAAGACGCGCCCTCCGGCACGGCCTTGTCGCTGCAGCGCATCCTGCAGTCGGCGCACCCCGGTCTGGAGGTCGAAATCACTTCAAAGCGGGAAGGCGAAGTCGCCGGCATCCACGTCATCGAAGCGCGCTCAGACAACGACGTGATCGAGCTGAAGCACGAGGCGTTCTCGCGTCGCGGATTCGCGGAGGGCGCCGTGCGCGCCGCCGAGTGGATCGCCGGCAAAAAGGGATGCTGGGATTTTCAGGAGATCGTCGCCGAGCTATAGCGGCCCGGAGTGCGCGAGCTCCTCATCCGTCATAGGCACAGCGCTGCGCAGGCGCTCCTTTACTTTGCGAGCCGGGATACCCGCGTAAATCCCAAATGGCTCCAGATCGCGCGTCGCCACTGAGCCCAGCGCCAGGATTGCGCCCGCTCCTACGTTGACGCCCGGACTGACCGTGGCCCGGGCGCATATCCACGAGTACGGACCCAGACGAATGGGGAAATGCACCAGACGAAACGCCGGGTCATTGTATTCGTGCGTGGCCCCGCAGATGTAGGCGCCCTGCGAAACGATGCAATGCGACCCCATGATCAGCGGGGATGGATTGTAGAGTTCTGCGCCATCGGCTACGCAAACCCGGTCGCCACAGCGCAGGTTCCAGGGGGCCCAGATGCGTACGGCGCGGTTGAAATGGCAGTGCGCTCCCATTTTCGCGCCAAACAGGCGCAGCAGCATGACGCGCCAGGCAAGCATGGGCCTTGGCGAGAGCCGGTAGAAAATCGAGTAGACAATGACCCAGAGACCCCGCATGACGCGGTTGCTGAAGGAATAAGAGGGGCCCATCGTGGGATCGGAGGCGGCGGCTGCTCCGCTCACAGCATCGCCTCGCTTTCGCGGCCGCGGACCGACCTCTCCCGCAGCAGCTCCCGGGTTTTCACCACGATCATGTATTCGTACATCGTCTGCAAATTGACATACTGAATGCCGGCCGTGCCGTCGAGAATGGCGCGGCGCAGGAACATCAGATAAAACCACTTGATCAAAGGACGCGCCGGCATGCGGTAAAAGAGCGCCTTCTGGGCCGCGCGGCGGGCGTGGAAGGTATTCCCGAAAAGAGCGGTCCTGATCGATGCGTTCCCCAGAAATTCCCCCGAGGCAATCACCTGCGCCTCCATCGACGAATAGGAATTGTGTCTCTCGATCCAGTAAGCCATTCCCTTCGAGAACGGATAATGGTTGATCGGGTGTTTCAGTTCGCCGGTTTCACCCTCGACCTTCAGAAGCTCGTTGATCTCGCGCTCGTAACGCACCATGCTGTGCCGCACCAGACGAAGGTACAGCGGCGTCATCTGCGAGTGTTTTAACCGTGCGCCATTCAGGTAATAGTGAATCGGCAGCCGGTACGCATTCACGCCTGGGGCCGGCTGGGCGACCGCCGCTTTCATCTCCTCGATGAGAGATGGCGTAGGCCGTTCATCGGCGTCGAGCATGAACAGCCACTCATACCGGAAAGGAAGGCCGCGCAGCGCAGCATTCCGTTGCGACGCGTATCCGTCGAACGCCCGCTGTACCACGTTGGCTCCGTGCGAACGGGCAATTTCGACGGTGCGGTCGTCGCTGAACGAGTCGAAAACGTGGACATCGTCGGACCAGGAGACGCTTTGAAGACAGCCAGGAAGATCCTTCTCTTCGTTGCGAGTAAGGATCAGGACCGAGATCATGCCTCATTTTAGCCTGCGAGAACTCTGAGTCCGGCGGCAGACTTCCGTACTGTATGCGGTCCGCATCCGCCAGGGTAGACTCGATTTGTTATGGACTTGCAGGGCTGCGGAACCGCGCTCATTACGCCGTTCCGCGCAGACGGCAGCATTGACGAGCGGGCGCTCTACGATCTCGCTCGCTGGCAGGTGGAAAGCGGCATCGACTGGCTGGTAGCTTGCGGCACCACCGCCGAGACGCCCACGCTGGATGAGCACGAATGGCTCCAGGTGATTCAGATCGTCACCGAGGCCGCTGCCGGCCGCGTGCCGGTCTGGGCCGGATGCACGCATAACGCAACGCGCCAGGCGGTCGCGAAGGCGCGGGCCGCGGCGCAGGTTCGCGGCGTCACCGCCATCCTCACCGCCAATCCGTACTACAACAAGCCCACGCAGGAAGGTCAGTACGAGCACTTCAAGGCCGTCGCTCATGCGGTCAAGCTGCCGGTGGTGCTCTACAACATCCCGAGCCGCTCCGGCGCGAACCTCGAGCCCTCGACGGTCCTGAAGCTCATCGAGGCTGCTCCGAACATCGAAGGCGTGAAGGAGTCGAGCGGCAACCTCGTGCAGATCACTGAGCTGGTCACGCGCGTACCGCGTGCCTTCAAGATTTACTCTGGCGACGACACGATGACGCTGGGGACAATCGGAGTGGGCGGCGCCGGTCTGGTGTCCGTCGTATCCAACCTGATCCCCGCCGACATGACCGCCATGGTGCGCGCGGCGCTGGCCAATGACTGGCCGACGGCGCGCCGGATCAACCGCAAATATTTCCGCCTGATGCAGGGCATTTTCAAGGAGACCAGTCCGGGCCCGGTAAAGGCAATCCTCGCCATGATGGGCCGGATCGGCGAAACCTACCGGCTGCCGCTGGTTCCCGTGCAGCCCACCACGCGTGCCTTTCTGGAGCGGATGGCCGGGGAACTTGGCCTGCTCGTCCATGGGCCACAGCCCGAGGGAGATCTGCGCGTTTACTAGCCTCCCGCACGCCGGGCCCAATCGCCGCTGGACCTGATTACCTCAGTAAAAACCGATTTACTAATTCTGTTGTACTTCTGGCTGCCGCCGCTACAATTCTCCCCAAACAAGATTTCGACAGCGGTTTTGCTTTGGGAGGCGACAGATGGCGCGTAAGCTTGCTGCACTCGTCGGGCTCGTTGTGTGCGCAGTGGCCGCTGGCTGCGGTGGCGGCGGGGGCGGCGTCACAGCCGCGACGACGAACCCTCCTCCAGCGGTCACCGTGACCGTCTCTCCCGCGGCGCCAAGCGTCACCATCGGAGCGTCGCAGCAGTTCACGGCTACAGTGAGCAGCGGTTCAACACCGTCCTGGAACTGGACCGTCACGCCACCCTCCGGCTGGAGCGGTGATGTAGGCACCATTAGCTCCTCCGGCCTGTACCAGACTCCGTATCCCGCCCCGGCCACCGTCACCGTCACGGCCACCTCCGCGACGAATACGAGTCTGTCCGGGAGCACCACCGTGACGCTCTCCGCTCCGGCTACGGCCTCCGGACCTCACCTGACCGTAGACGCAGGCAATCAGCTGCATTCCATTAGTCCGCTCATCTATGGCGCCAACGGCTGGCAGCTCGATGCCGCCAGCGCCGCGACCGCCAACTTCAGCGTGGTGCGCTGGGGTGGCGACGCAACGTCGCGTTACAACTACAAGCTCAACAGCACGAACTCTGCCGCGGACTGGTACTTCGAGAATTTCACCGGGCAGAACGGAGCCTACCCGAACCCAGGCGCCACCGCCGCCTTTACCGACTTTGTCAGCGCGGCGGATGCTGCCGGCATGCAGGTGCTGGGTACAGTCCCCGTCCTGGGGTGGGTGTCAAACGGCAACACCAACAACAACTCCGGAGCCACTCCCGCCTGCAGCTTCCCGCAGTCGACCTATCCCGGCCAGACGAAGTATGACGGCGCGTGCGGCAATGGACTCTGCCCCAACGGCTCGGCGTGCGGAACGAAGACCACCTGCACGAACTCTGGCGGCTGCTCGCTGCTCGGCGACAGCAATGCGGTGAAGATCACCAGCCAGCAGGCGCTCGCCGCCGCCTGCACCATGAACTGCAGCGCGTCCATGGCGGGTGGTTCCATGTCGGCGACGCAAATGGGCTGCATGCAGAGTTGCTCCGCCGCGAACATGCCCACCGCGGCACAGGCCACCGCCGCCTGGGCGCAGGGCACGTGGTCGGGTGGGTGGGTCAACTCCATTGTCACGAACGCCGCCTACGGCAACGCGGTCAGCGGCAAAGGCGTGGCCATGTGGGATCTGGACAACGAGCCGGCGTGGTGGGATGCCGTGCATCGCGACGTTCATCCCTCCCCCTCGACCTACGACGAAGTGACCTGGGGTGACATCAGCACAGCGCTCGCCATCAAGACGGCCGACCCTACGGCGAAGGTGAACGGGCCGGTCATCGACTACTGGTGGAATTACTTCTATTCCAAGCAGGACATTGAGAACGGCTGGGGACACGGCAGCCCGTGCTACCAGCCCTGGAGCAATCCTGCCGACCGCATCGCCCACGGCGGCGTGCCGCTCATCGGATACGTGCTGCAGCAATTCCAGCAGGCGGAGTCTGCCTATGGCATGCGCCTGCTCGATTACGTCACCATTCACGGCTATGCCGCCGGGACGTACAACGGCAACGCCGTATCCTTCACCACCGCGGGCGATACCGCCGAGCAGATGGTGCGCATGAACTCCACCCGCGCACTCTGGGATCCCACGTACACCGACAAGAATTTCCCGCAGCCGAACTACACCACCGACACCAATTACACCAGCAGCTGCAACGTGCCGCTGCAGGCGCCGCAGCTTGTGCCCATGCTGCAATCCTGGGCGGCAACGTACTACCCCGGCACGAAGACCTCCATCGACGAGTACAACTTCGGCGGCCTCGAGTCGATCAATGGAGCGGTGACGCAGGCCGACGTGCTCGGCATCTTCGGCCAGTACGGGCTCGATCTGGCCACGCTGTGGCCCACCGACGTCTACACCAAACAGGGCCCCACGAACCAGGCCTTTGCCATCTACCGCAATTACGACGGAGCGAAATCCGCGTTCGGCGACAAGGCGCTCGCGTCGTGCTCCACAACGGCCGCGCTGACCTCCGCCTGCACACCCACCGCCCCTCAGGCAGCGGACGAGACCGGTCAGGGACAGCTTTCCGTCTATGGAGCTCTGCGCTCCTCCGACAGCGCGATCACCGTCGTCGTGATCAACAAGACCTTTGGCCCGCTCACCAGCACGCTTTCCCTGGCGAATGTTAGTACCATCGGCGCAAGCGCCAGCGTGTATCAATACAGCAGCGCAAACCTTGCTCAGATCGTGAAGCAATCCGGCGCCACCGTCACTCCGCCGGCTTCCGGCAGTACGACAGCGACCCTGACCTACACGTTCCCGGCGCAGTCGATCACGTTGTTCGTGATTCCACAGTGACGGATTGACGGCCGAGCAGATTTCCTGCTCTGCTGGCCTTAATGCATGCGCTGCCTCTGATTGCCGGAATTGCCTGCCTCTTCTTTGTCCTGCTCGACGCGTTCGAGACGGTGATCCTGCCCCGTCGCGCCACCGGTCGCTTTCGCTTCACGCGCATCTTCTACCGGCTTACGTGGCTGCCCTGGCGCTGGGCCGCATCGCGCGTCCGCGATGCCCGGAAGCGCGAAACGCTGCTCAGCTTCTATGGACCGCTCTCGCTCGTCCTGCTCATCGGCGCGTGGGCAGCGGCGCTCCTCCTCGGCTATTCGCTCATCTACTACGCTTTTCCCGGATCCTTCGTCGACCCGCGCGGCCCGTCGCACGCCTGGATCACCGACCTGTACGTCAGCGGAACCACCATCTTCACTTTGGGACTCGGCGATGTTGTGCCGCAGACATTGCTCATCCGCTCGCTGGTCGTAACCGAAGCCGGTATCGGCCTGGGATTTGTCGCTCTGGTCATCGGCTATTTTCCCGTGCTCTACGGAGCGTTTTCGCGCCGCGAGGTGAATATCGCGCTCCTCGATGCCCGTGCCGGCTCGCCGCCGACTGCTTCTGAGCTGATCCGCCGCCATTCGTTTGAGGGCGGCACCCACGCCCTTATCGTGCTCCTCGAAGAATGGGAACGCTGGTCGGCCGAGCTGCTGGAGAGTCACATTTCGTATCCGCTGCTGTGCCTTTTTCGCTCGCAGCACACCAGCCAGAGCTGGCTCAGCGCCATCACCGCCATTCTCGATACCTGCGCTCTCCTCATTGCCGGCGTGCAGGAAGAAAGCGCCCGCCAGGCGCAGCTGACTTTTGCCATGGCGCGCCATGCCCTCGTCGATCTGTCGCAGGTCTACTCCCAGGCCCCCGTGACCAATGCGCCCGACCGCCTTCCCCCCGAGCAGTTCCGCGCGCTCTACGATCAGCTTTGCCAGGCCGGCGTGCGCGTCTGCCGCGACGAGCAGAGCTCCGCGCGGCTCACCGAGATGCGAAATCTCTATGAGCCCTATGCCGTGGCGCTGAGCCGCTTCCTCTCGATGGCGCTGCCGCCGTTCCATCTCGACCACCCTAAGAAGGACAACTGGCTCACAGTGGCGAGGGTGCGTGCTGCAGCCGAATCTGAAGGTCGTGGCGCAGTGAGCGTCACCGCAGACAGGGAAGAGCACATCTTCTAGTCGGGAAATTCCGGCCGTTTGGGCGAGCCCAGCCCCAGGCTTGGCAACAGATGCGCGGCACATATGTATCCGCTTTCACGCGAGCGCCCCGCGGCCGGCTTCTGTCAAACAGAATCCTGCAGCCTCAGACGCGTTCATGTCGGAAGCCGCTGGCCCAGCGGTCTTTGAGAGCTCTGGAGCCGCACGACCCGCACTCAGAGTGTCAGTTCCCGGCAGCGCACCGCTATGGTTACCCATCGGTTACCGCCATTAAATAGTTCGTTAACTCGACGGGAAGAATTATATCGATACGCTGAAGAAACTTCTTGACACCGTCGAGATCTGCACCAAGAATGCTGAAGCAACCCGGAAAACAAATTTTGGCCACTCGCTAAAACTCTTTACTGCTGGCCGATCCCCAACCGGGAAGTGCAACCCTTCAGCGCGGCAAGCTTCGGAGACATTGCCGCAAAATGCGGGAAATGCAGTTACACCGCAACAACGTTCAACCGAGAACGCGCCGGGCCTACAGAACCTGGTCGGTCGCTGCGACAGAGGTGTACGCCGCGGCCATCCCGGTAAGCGAGCTCAGCATAAGCCTTCGGGAGGCTGCTTATGATGCGTTGGAAATCTTCCAGCGAAACGACAGCGGGCCGGGCCCAGAAGTGGCAGTTGCGCTGGCTGTTGGTATTCGCTGCATTGCTTGTCCTGTTCGGCGGTCGGGCTTTCGCTCAGGAAGCCACCATCGTGGGAACGATCACAGATCCCACCGGCGCTGTCGTGCCGAACGCGTCCATCACCATCACCAATCTGGACACCGGCCAACCCCACACGTTCACTGCGAACCCCAGCGGTGAATACGTCGCTCCGGATCTAGCCATCGGCCACTACTCCATCAAAGTCAGCGCGAAGTCCTTCAAGACATCGCAAAAGAGCGGCGTCACGCTGACGGTCGGCGACCGCATCCGTCAGGATTTTCAGCTCCAGGTCGGTAACACCGAGCAGACGGTGGAGGTCCAGGCCGCCGCGATTCACCTGCAAACGGAATCGGGCGAAATCAGCGACCTGATCAGCGGCAAGCAAATCACGCAGCTGGAGACCAACGGGCGCAGCATCTACACCCTCGTCAATCTCACGCCGGGCGCATCCAGCCTGCAGGGCGATTTCCAGACGCCCACGCCGGTCGGTGGTGATGCCAACGTGAGCTTCAACGGCCAGCGCATGGCCCACAACATCTACCTGCTCGACGGCGGCGAGGATCTGGACCGCGGCGGCGCGGGAACGTTCAGCGTGATGCCTTCGCTCGAGGCCATCGCCGAGTTCCGCGTGCTCAGTTCGAACTACAGCGCGGATTACGGGCTGTCGTCGGCGGCGACCATGACCACCGTGCTGAAGTCCGGCAGCAAGAATTTCCATGCGTCTGCGTGGGAGTTCGACCGCAACGATGCGCTCGACGCGCGCAATTACTTCAATCGCACGCCGGCTAAGGTCGCCAAGTTGCGCTTCAATACCTACGGATTCAACGCGAGCGGGCCGGTCAGCTTCCACCCCAACAACTCGAATCCGCACACCTTCTTCTTCTACAACATGGAATGGCGCAAGCTGATCCAGGGCGGCCAGCTGAACACGACCGTCCCGTACACAAGCACGTATGGCGGAAACTTCGCGTCAGCTGTGCCGGCTGACCTGAAGGACGTGAACAATGTCGTCGTTCCGCATTCCGGGTACCACGTCCCGTGCGCGTACCAGTTGTCTCCTCAACTAAAGGCAGCGTTTATCAACGCGGGAATCACCACGTTCAGCACGCCGGGTTCAGATGGTTCCTGCTCCGTTGCAACGAAGCAGGGACAGACGAATCCCATTTTCCAGGCGTTCCCAAACAATGCAATTCCTTCGGCTCTGCTGGATCCGAATGCGCAGGCGCTGCTGAATGCGGCAAAAATCTTTCCGGCGCCGACGAACCTGAATCAGTTCCAGGGCGGGTCTAATTCTCCCACGAACGTCCGCGAAGAAATCGTCCGCATCGATGAGCACTTCAACGACAAATTCTCCATGTTCGGGCACTGGATCTCGGAACAGATCAGCCAGGGATTCGGCACCTCCATGTGGAGCGGCGACAACGTTCCCACCATCGGCAACACCTTCGGCAACCCGTCGTACAGCGCGGTGATCCACGCCACGCACACCATCAATACCAACCTGCTGAACGAGATGGCGTTCAATTACAACGGGAATCGCATCAACATCATTCCCGCGGCGGCTTTCGGCGCCAGTCTGGCGGCTCCGTCCGGCTTCGGGTTCAACCGCATCTTCACCGGACCGAACACCGGCAGCCTAATTCCTTCGATCAACCTGTCGAACACCGGAACCAACTACACCGTGAACTGGATGCCGTGGGTCAACAAGGCCGACGACTACCAGGTGCGGGATGATCTTTCCTGGGTGAGAGGCGCGCACCAGCTGAAATTTGGAGCAAGCTGGGCGCTCTACAAGAAAATCCAGAATGCGTTTGCCACGCCGCAGGGGAATTTCTCCTTCAACGGCTTCTACACCGGCAACGACTTCGCCGATATGCTGCTCGGCTACGCCAACGACTACAACGAGGACGCCGTCAAGGACAGCGGCCACTGGAACAACGTCTCCTGGGCCATCTACGGCCAGGATAACTGGCACGTTAATTCCCGCCTGACCCTGAATCTGGGTCTGCGCTGGGATGGCGTACCGCATACCTACGAAGCCAATCACCGGGCGTCGAACTTCTACCCGAACCTTTACAGCTCCGCTAACGCAGCGACGTTCGACAGCGCCGGCAACATCTGCAGCGGCGCTTCCGATCCGGGCTGCAATGGACCGAGCCCGGGCCTGGGCACCAGCCCAAATCCCATTCTCGCCGGATACAAGTTCTATCTGAACGGCGTGGGCATTGATGGCCTGAACGGTATCCCGAAGGGTCTGGTGGACAATCACTGGGCTGCTTTTGGACCGCGCGTGGGCTTTGCCTATGACATCAACGGCAAAGGCAAGACGGTGGTCCGCGGCGGCTACGGCATGATGTACGAGCGCATCCAGGGCAACGACATGTATGACGATGCCACGAATGTGCCGTTCGACGCCCACGCCGATTTCAGCAACGTACTGCTGTCCAATCCGCACACCAGTGTCGCCACCGGCAGCACGTTGGCGGTGCCGATTGTGGTGTCAAGCCTCACCGGCCTGGACCGCAGCCAGTACAAGCTGCCCACCAGCATGCAATACAGCATGGGCATCCAGCAGGAGCTCTCGAGCAAGACGCTGTTGTCGCTGGCCTACGTGGGAACGCAGAGCCGGCACCAGAGCGACTTCAGGGAAACCAACCTGCCGGCTGTCTCGGCGTTGCCCGGGCTGATCTCGAGTGGCGGCACGGGATACAACCAGATGGTGCCGTACCTCGGATTCCGCTCCGTTAAGCTGGCGGAAAACGTGGCGAATGGGCACTACAACTCGCTGCAGATGGACCTGCACACCGTCATCCGCAACGATCTTCAGGCGCAGTTCGGCTACACCTACTCGAAAGCAATCGACGCGACCACCGGCGGCGGCAACGGCTTCGATCTGGATAACGTTTCGAATCCGTACGAGGGCTGGAGGTACGACGAGGGTCTCTCCGTTTTCGATCGCGCCAACATCGCGTTCGTGAACTTCCTCTACGACGTTCCTCTCTTCCGGAACGCCTCCAACGCGTTCGTGAAATCCACCTTGGGAGGATGGGAACTGGCGGGCATCGTGACCATGGAAAGCGGTGCGCCCGTCAACGTCAACCTGGGCGGCACGCAGGGCAGCAACGGCGTGCAGAATGCCACGAACCGGCCGGACCTCGTGGGCACCATCTCCTATCCGAAGACTCTGGTGGCGAACGGGATCCAGTGGTTCGATCCCGGCGCTTTCAAGGCTCCGGCTTTGGGAGCGTGGGGCAACCTGCCGCACGACGCGCTGCGCGGACCTGGGCGCGACAACTGGAACCTCGCCGTTCACAAGTCGTTCGCCTTCGGCGAGCGGGCGAACTTCGAGTTTCGGGCCGAAGCCTTCAATGTGTGGAACCACACACAATTCAAGGCTGACGTCCAGAACGGCGGAATCGGCAACACCGTTACCGGCAGCAACTTTGGCGTGATCACCTCAGCATGGGATCCGCGCGTGTTGCAGCTGGGCGCGAAATTGTCGTTCTAACTGGACTGGTGGACCCAAGCGAAGCCCCGCCTTCAACGGCGGGGCTTCTTTTTTCTGTCGCGGGGCAGCTAGGATGGTTCTGGCGATGAAGCGCAGATTTCACGCAGCGGCCTTTTTCTGTTTGCTGATGTTCGGGGCGCAGATGCATGCGCAGTCCGCGGCGACAGCTGAGGCGCTGGCGCAGCAGGGACGCCTGCCCGAAGCGGAACAGGCCTGGCGCTCCGTTGTCTCGGCGCATCCTGACGATGCTGCCGCTATTGCAAGTCTGGGGCTCGTCCTTTCGCACGAGGAGAAATACGCCGAGGCGGCCGACGCCTATCGCCGCGCTCTGAAGATCAATCCGAAACTCCCCGGCGTCCAGCTGAATTTAGGCCTTGCGGAATTCAAGCAGAGCAATCTGCGCGAAGCGATCCCGCCCTTCCAGGCGGCGTTGCGCGAGCAGCCCTCAAGCGTGCAGGTGCGCACGCTCCTCGGCATGACCTACTACGGCACGGGGCAGTTTGCCGAGGCGGTTCCGCTGCTGCAATTTGCCGTAAGCCACGCGCCGCAGAATACGGAGCTCCGCGGCGTGCTGGCGCAGGCCTGCCTTCATGCAAAGCAGTACAACTGCACGCTGGAGCAGTACAAGGCGATCGTCGCCGCCAATCCTGACTCCGCGCAGGCACACATCCTGGCCGGCGAAGCGGATGACGGCCTGAACCGGATCGACGATGCGGTTGCTGAGTTCGAGGCGGCGGTGAAAGTGGCTCCGCAGGAGCCAAATGTGCACTTCGGGCTCGGCTATCTGCTGTGGAAGCAGCACAAATATCCGGAGGCGGCGAAGGAATTCGAGCAGGAACTGGCGAACGAACCGAACCACGCCCAGGCTGCCGCGTATCTGGGCGACACGCAGCTCAAGCTCGGTCAGAGAGCCGATGCCGAAGCGACCTTGCAGAAGGCCGTGAAGATGCCCGGCGCGGCGCGCCTCCCATGGGTGGATCTGGGTACCGTACTCGCCGACGAGCATAAGAACGAAGAAGCGGCGGCGGCCCTGGAGCGCGCCATCCAAATGGATCCCAATCAGGTGGACGCCCACTGGCGGCTCGCCCGCCTCTATCAGGCAGAGGGTAAGACCGAGCAGGCCCGCGCCGAATTTGCAAAGGCCAGCGCTCTGCACCAGAAGGAAGACCAAAGCCTGGTGCAGCAGATGACGCCGCAGAAGTGACCAGGGCATCTGCCTCCTGATCCTGTTTGCTGACTCCTGACTTCTGACTCCTGATTCCTGACTTTGTGATCTGGCTCACAGCCATCCACTTTTCCAGCCATTTAGCGTTCCTCCAGGTCACGGAGATTCCCCATTCGAAGGAAAGCCATGCGGCGGATGGTTGTGCTGGGGCTCGCGCTCGCTTCAACCGGTGTCCTCGCCCAGCAGAGCGCGCCCACTGCAGCAGAATTCCGCACGTTTCTCCACGCGCACCGTGCGCAGATCGATGCCGCCGTCCCCCAGTCGACCGGAATCACCGTCGACTATCCCCGCGAAAACTCCATCTTCCCGCCGGACATCATTCCGCCGCTCTTCCAGTGGCGCGATTCCGCTCCGGATGCGACGGTGTGGCGCATCGAAGTCAGCTTCGGCGAGCGCGGGCCGAAGATTCGCGAGTGGTCGGATGGTGCAAAGATGCAGGTGGGCGCGATCGACGCGTCGCTGGTGGGCTACGTTCCGCCCACACTCACGCCGGAGCAGGCCGCCGCGCATACCTGGCGTCCTGATGCGAAGACCTGGGAACAGATCAAAAAGCACTCGCCGAACCGCCCCGCCGTAATCCGCTTTGCCGGATACAGAACTAAGGACGATCGACAGCCTGTATCGACCGGACAGGTGACCATCGCCACGTCCACCGATCCCGTGGGCGCGCCGATCATGTATCGCGACGTCCCGCTGATCCCGCCTCCGCCGGAATCCGAGGAGCGCGGCATCATCAAGCCGCTGCCCGATTCCGTCCTGCCAAAAATCAAATGGCAACTGCGCTGGGTCTCCGATGCGCAGCCGAAAACGGTAATGACCGGCCTTCCCACATGCGCCAATTGCCACAGCCTTGCGCGCGACGGCAAAACGCTGGGCATCGACGTTGACGGTCCGCAGAACGACAAGGGGCTCTACGCGCTGATCCCCGTGAAGCCGGTCAGCGCCATCAGCAACGACTACGTCATCCACTGGAGCGCGTTCAGCGAAGAGCGCGCGCAGAAGCGCTTCGGCTTCATGTCCCAGGTCTCGCCGGACGGCCAGTACGTCATCACCTCGATCGACGTGCCGCACGCCCACGGAACGCGCGTGGTGGACCGCCTCTACAACGGCTTCTACCGCAACTACGGCTTCGGGCAGGTTTTCTTTCCCACGCGCGGCGTGCTTGGCTGGTACAGCAAGCAGACGGGCCAGCTCCAGCCGCTGCCTGGCGCTGACGATCCAAACTACGTGCAGACGAGCGCCTTCTGGAGCCCCGACGGCAAGTACCTCGTCTATTCGCGCGCCGCGGCGAAAGATCCCTACGCTCCGGGACAGAAGCAGGCCACCTACGCCAACGATCCCAACGAGACGCAGATTCAGTACGACCTCTACCGCATTCCATTCAATGGGGGCAAAGGCGGCACGCCGGAGCGCATCGTCGGCGCCTCGGAAAACGGCATGAGCAACAACTTCCCCAAGGTCTCGCCGGATGGGAAGTGGATCGTCTTCGTCGAGTGCAAAAACGGCTTGCTCATGCGCCCGGACAGCAAGCTCTACATCGTCCCCTTCGAAGGCGGAACGGCGCGCCCCCTCGCGTCCAATCAGCCGGTGATGAATTCCTGGCATACCTTCTCGCCGAACGGCCACTGGCTCGCCTTCTCTTCGAAAACTCCCTCCCTCTACACCGAGCTGTATCTGACGCACATCGACGCCGACGGCAACTCAAGTGCTGCGATCCTGGTGGAGAACGCGACGGCCGCGAACCGCGCCGTGAACATTCCGGAATTCGTAAACGTGCCGCCGGGCGGGCTGGAGCGCATCGATGCGCCCGCGACAGATTTCTACAGGATGTTCGACGCGGCCGTACAGATGGCCGACAAGAAGGACTACAGCGAGGCGGTCGTGGCGTGGCAGAAGGCCATCGCGATGGATCCCAGCGATGCGCGCGCCCATAACAACCTGGGGATTGCACTTGCGGCCTCCGGCAAAGTGAACGACGCCATCGCCGAATACCAAAAGTCACTGAGCCTGAACGCCAACAGCTCGCAGACGGAGAACAACCTCGGCAGCGCCTTCGCCCTTCAGGGCAATCTGCCCGAGGCGCAGACGCATTTCGAGAATGCTCTGCGCATCAATCCGGATAATTCCTCGGCCGAGCTGAACCTCGGCAACGCGCTCTCCTCCCAAGGCGGACACACCGAGCAAGCCATGGAGTTGCTGAGCGATGCAGTGCAGAAGCTCCCGAATTCTCCCGATGGCCAGAACGGCCTGGGCATAGCCCTGGCGCATGCCGGCCGGCTCGAGGACGCCACCCCGCATCTGCAGAAGGCTGTCGAACTGGCGCCGCAGGATGCGGGTTACCGCTTCAATCTGGGACGCGTGTACGCCGCACGCAGCCTGTTCAGCGATGCGCTGCCGCAGTTTGCTGAGGCGGCGCGGCTCACGCAACACAGCGATCCGGCGATCCTGCAGATGCTGGCCGCCATGCAGTCGGAAACCGGTCACTATGCCGACGCGATTGCAACCACCCAAACGGCGCTGGCTCTGGCGCGCCAGCAGCAGAACGACCCGCTCGCTTCCTCACTTGCCGAAAACCTCGAGCGCTACCAGGCGCAGGCCGCGGCGCGGTGACCGTTACCTCCGGCATAGGTCGAATCAACCTTTCGATGGAGGCGATATGAGTCCTGCAGCATTACGCTCAAGGGTTCCCCAGAGAAGTGGAGCGGAGGTGGCGTGGCAGGAACAGTTTGCCGATGCGCCGGATGTTCTGAAGACCGAGCCTGACCAGAGGACCATCGTCAGGGCCGGCGGCGTCGAGATCGGCGGCGCTGAATTTGTCACCATGGCTGGTCCTTGTTCGGTCGAAACCGAGCGCCAGCTGATGGAGACGGCGGAGCACGTCGCCAGGAACGGCGCGCGCGTCCTGCGTGGCGGAGCGTTCAAGCCTCGCAGCTCGCCCTACGCGTTCCAGGGTCTCGGCCTCGACGGCCTGAAGCTGCTGGCGAAGGCTCGCGAGGCGACGGGCCTCGCGGTCGTCACCGAAGTGATGACCGCGGCTGATGCGCCGCTGGTCGCCGAGTACGCCAACATTCTGCAAATCGGCTCGCGGAGCATGGAGAACTACGCTCTGCTCGAAGCCGCCGCGCTCACCAAACGCCCCATTCTCCTCAAGCGCGGCATGGTCGCCTCTCTCGCGGATCTGCTGCGTTCGGCGCAGTGCGTCGTCAGCTATGGCAACCCGCAGGTCATCCTGTGCGAACGCGGTATCCGCACCTTCGAAACAGCGACGCGGAACACCTTCGATGTGTCGGCGATCGTCGTCCTGAACGAGATTTGCCGGCTGCCCGTCATCGCCGACCCCAGCCATGCCGCCGGCCGCAGGGCGTTCGTGCCCGGCCTCGCGCGCACCGCCGTTGCCGCGGGCGCCGATGGTCTTCTTGTTGAAGTACATCCCCATCCTGAGCAGGCATGGAGCGATGGCGAGCAGTCGCTCACCTTCGCCGAGTTCGACAGCATGATGGAGGATCTGGCTCCCTGGTGCGAGCTGCGGGCCCTGCGCACTCGCGCTGTGGAGACGGTCGGATGAGCCTGCTGCCCACATTTGCTTTGCAAGATGCTGGCTGTAAAGCTTGCGCAACAGCACCACGTCTTGAAGGGGCACGGCTTAAGCGGTGCTGTAGACTGCGCAACGTAGATTGGGCTTTAGCCCCTGAGGGACGATTTTCGCGAATCGGCCGGCTTGTCCTTTTCGCCCTTTTTGCAGTTCTGCTTTGCCTTCCCTCATTTGCCGCGCAGCAACCCGCCATCGTCTTCACTGCGGCTCCCGTCTACAACAGCCTTTCCGCGCTGCACGGCGGCGAGCGCTTCCCCCAGGGCGCACAGCTGATGATCCTGCGCGGCGGACACGCCACTCCGCTCGTCCCCGGATTCGCCGCAAGCGCCGACGCGAGCCTCTCCTTCGACGGCAAGACCGTTCTCTTCGCCGGAAAACAGAGCGCCGCCGATCCCTGGCAGATCTGGAGCATCGCCGTAGACGGCGGCTCGCCGCAGCGCGTGCTCACCGCATCGACGGATCTGATTCGCCCGCTCTGGCTCCCTGACCGCCGACTCGTTTACGCGCGGCGCACTCCCACTGGATTTGCGCTGGAGACCGCGGCCCTCGATGGCGCTGCCGCGCAGCGCCTCAGTTTTCTCCCCGGCAGCTTCATTCCCGACGATGTGCTGCGCGACGGGCGCGTGCTCTTCGAATCGCTTTTCCCGCTCGGCTCTGACACATCAGCGGCCACGCCTGAAATGTATCTGGTCTACACCGATGGTAGTGGACTCGAAAGCGTGCGGTGCGACCACGGCGGGCTCCTGCAACAGGGCAGGGAACACGGACGCCAGACGCAGTCCGGCGACAT
>DASYYN010000034.1:0-14678 GCA_035933815.1 Acidobacteriaceae bacterium | reverse complement strand
CACCAGCTCTGCATGCAAACTATGCGCCTCCAGCCGCGCCGTGCGCAGCAGCCGCGTGGTCAGCACGTTCAGCTGCGCCGCCTGTTCCGCGATCAGAGCCACCATCGTCTCCTGGGCCGCTGACAAATTCCCCATCTCCTTCAACCCGCTCGCCGCCGCCTGGATCGCGGTCAGCGGTGTCTTGTACGCATGCGCCAGGCTGTCCAGCACCGTGCTGCGCAGCTGCTCGGCCCGCTTCGCGCTCTCCATGCGCATTTCGTTCGCAAAGGCGTGATAGCGATCGAAGCTGATGGCAATCACCGCGGCAATCTGGCTGCTGATCGCCTCATCAGCCTCGCCGCGCAACAGCATCGCTCCGATCGGCAGGTTCCTCACTCGCAGCACCCGCCGGATCAGCCCCGTCCCTGGATCGTCCCGCACCGTCTCGAAGACAAATACGTTCCGAACCGTCTCCTCCACGCCCTGGAACCACTCCCCCGACTGATAAATCTCGTTCACATCCGCGTCGAGGATCGCCACCGCCTCGAATCCGAAGATCGAGTGAATCAGCGACGCAAGCTCCGGCCCCGGCTTGCGGTGCAGATCCAGTTCCGCCGCCAGCTGCACCAGTTCGCACACCTTCTCCGCCCCGGACTTGCCGGAGAGATACGATTCCCGTCTGTTCCCGGCGGGAACATTGTGGCCTTGCAGGATCAATCGGGAAGTCCTCACGCGCGCAGCCGTGGAGAGGGGCGGTACAGCAGGCTCCGGGCAAGTCGCGCCTTATATCAGATTCTGAATCAGATTTGCATGGAGGTCCACCGAAATTCTCCCCCCTGAACGGCGGCCCGCGCCCGGTTCCGCAACTTGTTTATGGCCTCTTCATAAATTCCTCATGACTTCTTTGCGTTCATAGAAGCACCGGCAAAACAACAGGAACGTGTTGCACCACCGCCGGGAAAGCTCTATCGGCCACTCTCCATCCATTTCTCTTTTGGGAGGACCCTGGTGCATGACTGTTCGCATCTCTCTGAATCGCAAACGCCTTCTTAGCCTCACCGCGACCGCCCTCAGCGCCCTGAGCCTGCCCGTTGCCGCTCAGACGCAGAGCCCGCCGCCCGCTCCGGCCCCCGCTCAGGCACAGGCGCCTGCCCCCGCACCCGCCGCCCCGGCCACCTGGCGCTTCGGCGGTGTGGACTGGACCGCCTACATCGACGGCTACGGCAGCCTGAATGACAATCACCCCACCAACGCCGCCAACGCGCAGTCCAACGACCTCTACAACTTCAACGACCGAACCGATCAGTTCGACCTCGCCGAAGCCAGAATCACCTTCAATCGCAATCCAGCTCCTGTGGGTGTGCACGCCGACGTGCTCTTCGGCCGGGCAAATTCCTTTCTGCATCCCGACACCGCGAAGTACGACGACGACTACCTCGAGCAGGCCTACCTCTCGTACACGCCGAAGAAGACCCACGGCACCGAAGTTGATTTCGGCCAGTTCGTGACGGCTGCCGGCGCGGAAGTCATCGAGGCCAAGGACAACTGGAACTATTCGCGTTCCATCCTCTTCTCCTGGGCGATCCCCTACTACCACTTCGGACTGCGCACCTCCACCCCCGTCACCAAGACCTGGACCGCCGGCCTGCAGCTGGTCAATGGCTGGAACAACACCATCAACGGCGAGGGCGGACCTACCGGCGCGATCGTCAGCACCCTTACCAAGCCGAAATACACCTGGTCCGCAGACCTCTACACCGGACCTGAGAAGAGCGGCGGCGTTGGAATGTTCCGCAACCTCTTCGACACCACCCTTCTGCTAACGCCGACCACGAAATTCAACGCCTACATCAACCTGGACTACGGCCACAACCACACGAACGCAATCGGCTCTGTGCCGGCCGCGAACGCGCACTGGGCCGGCGTCGCCTTTGCCGCCCACGAGCAGTTCACAACGCAGCAGGCTTTCGCGGGCCGCATTGAGTTCCTGCAGGACAAGCAGGGCTTTGCCACCGGCCTCGCCCAAACCGTCAAGGAAGGCACCGTCACCTACGAGCACAAGGCGTTCAAATCACGGTTCCTCGGCCGCCTCGAATACCGGCACGACTGGTCCAACCAGCCCTTCTTCCACAAGAGCGCAAACAGCATGGTCGACGCGCAGTCCACGCTGAGTCTCGGCATGATGGCGATTCTCTCCCCCGGATCGTAAACAGGGGCCGTCACCGATCAACCTGAACTTCACATCGACAGGAGAAAATATGGCAGAGCAGAAAACCACCGGTCAGATGCAGGCCACACTCGGCCTGACAGGCCTGACCAGCAACGCAATGGCTCTCATCGCTCCGGGAGCTTTCCTGTGGCTCACGTTCGTCATCCAGGCCGGAACCGGTTCGACCTCGCCGTCGATGTGGGCCGGCATCTTCGCCGCGCTCCTTCTCTGCTTGGCGACGGCGGTATCCTACGCTGAAATCTCCAAGCTGTATCCCGGCACGGGATCCAGCTACTACTACGCCGAGCAGGCGCTGCTCTCCAAAGACAAAGCCTTCAAGTACGCGCGCCTCTTGAAATTCATCGTCGGCTGGGGCTCGCACCTCTACTACTGGGTGTACCCCGGCGTGATGGTCGGCGTCACCGGCATCTTCGTCGGCTACGTCGTCGGCTTCCTCTACCCGAACTTCATCAGCGGCTCCAATCCCGGCCCTGTCTTCACCGGCCTAGTGGCGATCGTCTTCTCGTTCGGCGTGGCGTGGATCGCGCAGAAGGGCGCCAACGCTTCCACCGCGGTGAACCTCGCCATCAACATCGTGCAGATTTCAGCCCTGGTTCTCTTCAGCGTCCTGGCGCTCGGTTATCGCGCCAATCATCCGGCCGGCTCCGTCGCGTTCCAGTACGACACCAACACGCTGGCGACCTACACCTACGAATTTGCCACCAGGCCCGACGGCACCATCATTCGCGATGCCAGCGGCATTCCCCAGCCGCAGCTGGACAAAGCCGGCAAGCCGGTTCCTTTCCACGTGCAGTACCCGGCGTATGACTCGAGCGGCAAGTTCGTCTCACATCCGAGTCCGGCATCCGTCGTCGGCATCCACAATTTCAACTGGATGATGATCCAGGCCACCGTCGCCATCCTCATCCTGGTCGGCTTCGAATCGGTGACGGCCATGGGAGGCGAAGCGAAGAACGCCAAACGCGACATTCCCATTGCGGTCATTGCCTCGCTGCTGATCCAGGGGCTCATGTGTTACCTCTTCGAATATTTCGCAGCCAACTACTTCCTCAGCACCGGCTACAGCATGCAATCCGCAACCACCTCGGCGGCGCCGATCGGCGACATGATGATCATGGTCGGCGACGCGCTCTTCGGGCAGGGGCGCGGCAAGTACTTCATGCTCGCTGAGGCGCTCACCGTCTTCCTCGCCCTCATCGGCACGACGCTCTCCTGTATGAACACCGGAGCACGCGTCACCTACGCCATGGGCATGGACAAGGAAGCGCCGGAGCACTTCGGCATGCTGCACTCGAAGAACCTGACCCCGCACCGCGCCATCTGGACGCTGGCCGGCATCTCCGCCTTCATCGGAGTCATCGCGGTCAGCCTGGCCTTCGGCGATGCCGGCGCGCCCAGCGATGCGAGCGTCGCTGCCCTGCCCCACGGCATCTTCTCCAGCTTCGGCTACTTCGGACACGACAAGATGGCCGCGTTGCCCAACAGCCTGCTGGCCGTGACCCTCACCTCCAACTTTGGAACCTTCATCCTCTACGCGCTCACCTGCTTCCTCTGCATTGTGGCCTTCCACAAGCGCGAGGACTTCAGCATCGTCCGCCACGTCCTGATCCCGGGCTTCGGCCTCCTGGCGAACCTGGGTTGCATGATGTTCTACCTCATCGGCCCGACCATGGGTTACGGCACCGTCAAGGAGCCGCTGATCGCCATGGGAGTCGCCGTCGTCTGGGGCCTCTATGGAGGCATCTACTTCCTCCGCTCCTCCAGGGTCAAAGGCAAAACCATCCTGCTCGAAAAGAGAGCCGAGGTCGCTTAGGCCGTATCGACACAATGAGCCAGGTAACCCGTTCATGAGCAATAAGTGTCATCCTGAGGGAGCTATCCGAATTCGCTGCGCGCGCATTTCACGCAGCACAAATTCAGGCAGCGAGTCGAAGGACCTGCATTTCTTGTTCGCTCAATGGAGAACCGCCCCTCGGCCTAATGTCGATACGGGCTAAGATCAGTTCCCATCTCTTCCGGCCGGGAGCCCTGTACGGGTCTCCCGGCCATTGCTGTTCCCCACCGTTGGTGAAGCATGCTGGAAATCGAGTTCGGCCAGGCGACCCACCCCGGCAAAGTACGAACGAATAACGAGGACTGCACCGGGTATTTCGAGCCGCGCTCCCGCCAGGAAGCTCGCTCCCGCGGCTGGTTTTTCGCTCTCGCCGATGGTGTCGGCGGATTCGAATTCGGCGAGATCGCCTCGGCCCGGGCCATTCAGGTCGTTTGCGAAGAATTCTCCGAGTGTCAGGAGAACACCTCGCTGATCAGCCTTCTCCCCCGCCTGATTCAGCACGCCAACGTCGCCGTCCATGATGAAGGCCTCGTGCGCGAGCGGCGCGGCAGCCACATGGCTACGACCATCGTCACCTGCGCGCTGCGCCACGATCAGGCTTTCATCGCCCACGTGGGCGACTCCCGCTGCTATCACCTGCGCGACCGCCGCGCTGTTCCCATCACGCAGGACCACACCTGGGTGAACGAGCAGCGCAAGCTCGGGCTCCTCTCTTCAGCCGATGTCGAAAGCGCCGAGACCCGGCACATGCTCACGCGCTCGCTCGGTCCGGAGCTCTTCATCACCGCCGACAGCAACACCGTCAGCCTTCGCCCCGGTGACCGCCTGGTCCTCTGCTCCGACGGGCTCTACGGCGGGTTGCAGAATGCCGACATCGCGCGCCTCGCCTCGCAGACCAAGAACCTGGACGAAGTCGCCCGCGACCTGGTCTGCTCCTCCGTCGATGCCGATGGCTCCGACAACACAACTGCTGTGGTGATCGGTATCCGCTCCATCGAAGCGATGGCCATGTACCGTGGCCGGCTGTATCCGCGCCCCGGCGCCTAACTCCCAAACCGAAAGTAACGCACTGTCTTGTAATAGAACCAGGGTAACTTCACCTATGTTTCGACACAGCTTATAAGCAGCAATGGAATCAGGAACGTTCGCTTTCGGAATTACTGCCATCACGGTTACGAATCGCAACGCTAAAGTGGTATGGATGATTCGTTCGTAACTGCCGATGATTCCTGTGGATGAAGCGCAAACAAAACCTGGGCCTGCTCTCCGCCGCGCTGATTGCGCTGCTCTTCGCCGCAACAGCGGCGTGGCTTGTGCGCTGGCATAACTCTGTCCTGAATCGGCACACCAACCTGCAGCAACTCCAGACACTACCCGCCGGCGTCCGCGTCCACCTGCTCGCGCATGTCACGTATGTCGATGAGCCCGGCAAGCGTTTCTGGGTTCAGGACGAAAGCGGCGCCGCGCCCATCCCACTCGACCCCGCTGCGGCGCATGTGCATACCGGGGAAAACGTAACCATTGATGCGGTGAAGACTGGCCACTACGATCCGCTGCAGGGGCCGGCCAGTTACGATCTCGAGCACATCGTCGTACGGCCCACTTCCGCAGACGTTACGTTGCCCTCGCCGGGCACCGCGGACCTGGATAACTTCCCCGCTCCCGAAAAGAACGGCCAGCGCGTCACCATGCACGCCATTGTTCGTCAGCCCCAGACCGATCCGCACGGGTATCCCATCCTGGTCATCGGCAAGTCTACCTATGAGGTTGCCGCAGTCGTGCCTGCGCCCACGCGTGATCTCCAAAGCCTTGTAGACGCGAGCGTCACCATTACCGGTATTCCCGAGCAACAGCGCGATGCGCAGCGGCAGGTTCTCGGCAATTATCTCTGGGTGCCTTCCTGGAATGATGTGCGCGAGGAAAGCCCCGCGCCCGTTTCCGTGCCGCTCCGCGATATTCGCAGCCTGTATCGCGATCCCATCGACGGCCATCGTGTCCGCGTCCGCGGCATCGTCGCTCGCACCGATGCCGGTTCCTTACTGCTCGAGGACGCATCGGGAGCCATCGAGTGCCGGACGAACGGCACACCCGCTGTCCAGCCCGGTTCAGCCGTTGAGGCGGAGGGATTCCCGAGTCATAACGGCATGCGCATCGATCTGTTCGAAGCCAGTGTGGCGCCGGTCGCCGCCGCCGAAGTCGCGGACTCCAGCAGCGCAACTCCCTCTGAGCCGGTATTAACCACCGTGCAGTCGATTCGGCAGCTCACGCCGGAGCGTGCCGCGCTGGCGCTTCCCGTCCGCGTTACCGGTGTCATCACGCATATCGTCCCCTCATGGGGTCAGCTCTATTTCCAGGACTCCACCGGGGGAATCTACGTGAAGTTCTCCGGCAGGTATCCGGAACTGACCGGCGGCAGCCGCGTCACCCTCACCGGTCTCACCAATCCCGGCAACTTCGCCCCCGTGATCGTCGCCCCGAAGATCAGGGCCGCGGGCACCGCTCCCATGCCGCCACCCGCTGCCGTTACTCTGGAAAAGGCCGCCTCCGGGCTGCTCGACTCCCAGTACGTAACCATCGATGGGATCGTTCATCCGCTCCACACCAGCCCCTCCGGTCCTGAATTCGAGTTGATGACCGAGATCGGGCCGGTTCACGCCTTCACATCCGATCAATTCCCCGCGCTCGACAAATTGCGCTACCTCGAAGACGCTCGCGTGCGGATCCGCGGCGTCTTCGGCACCGTCTTCAATTCGCGCCGGCAGCTAATCGGATACCAACTCGATATCGAGTACCCCTCCAATATTGAAATCATCGAGCCAGCCGCTCCCGATCCGTTTGCGGTCAAACCAACTCCCGTCGGAGAACTTCTCGGCTATTCCGGCAATACGCGCTTCGGCCACCGCGTTAAAGTCGCTGGCGTCGCCACTCTGGTGAAACCCGACTACCTCTACCTTCAGGACAGCGGTGGTGGCGTAGAGATCCGCGGCACCACCGATGGCCTCGAGACGGGAGATCGCGTCGAGGCAGTCGGCTATCCCGCACTCGTCGGGCGCTACTCACCCGTCATGACCGAGGCGGTGTTCCGGAAAACCGGGCATGATTCCATCCAGCCTGCGGTCACGGACGCGGAGTCAATTCTCAGTGGGCGCCTGGACTCCACGCTCGTCACCGTGAACGCCCGGCTGCTCGCCACCGTCGCCGAGCCCGGCCATCTGAATCTCCTGCTTCAGTCCGGCGTCCGGACCTTCACGGCTCAGATCGACCGGGGCGTCGACCGCCTGGACCTCAGCAAGCTGCCCGACGACAGCATGGTCAGGATCACTGGCATCTGTTCGACCCAGGTCGATCCCACTCGGCTCTATCGCATCCTCGACGAGAACCCCTCCACCTTCGAGATCATGCTCCGCTCGCCCGCCGACCTCGTCGTCACCCATGCGGCGCCCTTCTGGACCCTGCAAACCACCCTGAGCCTCGTGGCCATTCTTTCGCTCGCCGTCGTCGCCATCCTTGTCTGGGTGGCGATCCTGCGCCACCGCGTTCAGGTGCAGACCGCCGAGTTGCAGAAAGCCGCCGAGACGGCACAAGCCATTCATGACCTCTCTGCGGCCATGCAGAACGTCTCGACCCAGCAGCGCTTCGATTCTCTGGTTTCCGTGCGCGGCAGCAGCGATATCGCCGGGCTGGTGACGGGCTTCAATACCATGTTGCTGGAACTGGAGCAGCACAACCGCGCCCGCCGCGAGGCCGAAGCAAGTCTCGAGCACATGGCCCTCATCGACGAGCTCACCGGCCTGCCCAATCGCCGCCTGCTGACGGATCGCCTGCAGCATAGTCTTGCCCTCGGCCGCCGCGAGCAGCGCAAAGTCGCGCTTGTCTACATCGATCTCGACGGATTCAAGCTGGTCAACGACAGCCTCGGCCACCTCGTCGGCGATAACCTGCTCACCCAGGTTGCGAAGCGCCTGCAGTCTCTCACCCGTCAGTCCGACACTCTCGCGCGGCTCGGCGGTGATGAGTTCACCGTCATTCTGGAAAACATCCACGACTCGGGAGACGCCGACGCGGCCGCTGCCGATTTGCTGGACGCGCTCACGTCGCCTTTTGAGATCCATGGGCACAGCATCCGCATTGGAGCCAGTGTTGGCATCAGCGTCTTTCCCGATCACGGCAGGGAAAGCGGAGAGCTTTTGCAGCACGCCGACGTCGCCATGTATGCCGCCAAACGGCGCGGCAAGAACCAAATCGTGATGTTCGGCAACGAACTCGGCAACGCCGCGCGCCAGCGCCTCATTCTCGAAACCGAACTGCGCCGCGCGCTCGCCGAGGGCGAGATCAATGTCCATTACCAGCCGGAGTTCGACCTCGTCTCGCACCGCGTCATTCGCTTTGAGGCGCTGGCTCGCTGGACGCACCCCACCCTCGGTCCGATTCCTCCGCTCAGCTTCATTCCCATCGCCGAAGAGAGCGGGCTCATCATTCCGCTGGGCGCTTACATCATGGAGCGCGCCTGCCGCGAAGCAGTCACCTGGCAGCGCAGGTCAGCATGGCCGATTCAGGTTGCCGTCAACGTCTCCAGTCTGCAGTTCGCGCGCGATGCATTCGTCGACGAAGTGCGTTCCATCCTCGAACGTACCGGCCTCCACCCTTCGCTGCTGCAGATCGAGCTCACCGAATCCGCCACCCTCGGCGGCGTGGAGCGCGCGGCCGCCATGATGGATCGCCTCAAGGCCATGGGCGTCACCATTGCCATGGACGACTTCGGCACCGGCTACTCCAGCCTCGGCTACCTGCCCAAGCTCGCCTTCGACGCGCTCAAGATCGACCGCTCCTTTGTGAACGAACTGACCCTTCGCCCGGAAAACGGCGCCTTCATCGAATCCATCCTGACCATGGCGCACAACCTGAACATGCGCGTCATCGTGGAAGGAATAGAAACCCCCGAGCAGCTGGACATCATGACCAGCCTGGGCGCCGATGAGGCGCAGGGCTATCTGCTGGGCCGGCCTGGCCCAGCGCCCGCCGTGCACCTCGAGGCGAGGAACTCCGTCCCATCCGGCGAACCCGAACCGGCTCGGATCTGAAGCGGGACCTTGTTACGATTCGGCCGGCGGTATTCCGGCGATTCTGCGGAACTCCGGGTCGTCGTGCAGACAGTCCAGATCCGGGTCGTTCACGATCCACGGCACGTTGTTGTAACCCGCAGCGATCGCCCTCTTCAGCGTCTCCAGAGCGTCCGGTTTGTGCTTCATTACTCCATACGTGCAGGCCGCGTTGTACAGGATATTCGCATCGCCGGGACGCAGAGCAACCGCGGTCTGCAGATGACGCGTGGCCTCATCCTCCTGTCCCGCATAGGCGAGAAACGTCGCCAGCAGTACGCGCGCGCGCACGTCCTCCGGCACGCGCTCCAGCTGCTGCTGCAGCACCTTCGTGAGGAGTTCGCGATAATGTTCGGCTTCCTTTTTGCGTCCCAGGCGCTCGAGCGCATTGATGTAAGGCAGGTAGGTGTTGTAGTCGTCGCCGCTGGCTTCGATCGCCTGCGCAGCCTGTGCCGCCGCGTCTTCATGCCGGCCGGAGGCGAAATAAGCCCGCCCAAGGATATTCCAGGCGCCTTCGCAGTCTGATTTCCGTTCGATCGCCCGCTGCGCCAGCAGCGCCGCCTCATCGTATCTCTTTTGCGAATAAAGCAGCCGCGCCCGCGCGACAATCACCTCCGGCAGATCCGGTGCCAGCGCCGTTGCGCGATCGCAGGCTGCCATGCCGCGATCGATCCAGTGCTGGCTCTTCTCCCGCAGTTCGTAGGTCAGCCCGCAAAGGTTCGCAATACCTGCGTGCGCCAGCGCAAATCTCGGATCGAGGTGGATCGCCTGCTCGAACATCTGCAGGGCGTAATCGATGTTTTCCCGCCGCGTATAGTTTCTGCCCCGCAGATAGAAGTCGTACGCCTGCGGATCTTCTGTGGGCCGGCGCGCAATCGTCTTCTCTTCCTGCGGAGTCAGCGTGATCCGCAGCGCCTGCGCGATACTCCGCGCAATCTCTTCCTGAATGGCGAACACGTCTTCGAGCTGCCGGTCGTAGCGCTCCGCCCAAACCGAATGCCGCGTCGAAGCTTCCACCAGCTGCGCCGTAATGCGCACGCGATTCCCTGCTCGCCGGATCGACCCCTCCAGCACGTAAGCCGCGCCCAACTGCTGGCTCACCTGCTGCGCCGTCACCGGCTTGTCCCGGAACGCCAGCATCTCCGACCGCGGAAAAATATCCAGCTGGCTGATCTTCGATATTTCCGTCACGATGTCTTCCGTGATCCCGTCGCGGAAGTACTCGTCTTCCTTCGAGCCGCTCTGATTTTCGAAATACAAAACCGCCACGGACTTCTGTTTCACCGCGGTCGCTGCCGCCGTCGGCCCCGATCCGCTCTTGTCGGCAACCGCAGCGCGTTTGCCCGACCCAAGGTCCCGCGCCAGACGCTTGAGATCGGCGCGCAGCTCGGCCGCAGTCTGGCATCGCAAATCTCGATCCTTTTCCAGCAGCTTGTCCAGAATGTTCTGGAACGCCAGCGGCAGCTTTGCATTCAGTTCGCTCACTGGGCGCGGCGTTTCTCGCAGGATGCCGTCGAAAACCACCGCCGTGGTCGCGCCGCCGAACGGCGCCGTTCCCGTCGCCATCTCGTACAGCACCACGCCCAGCGAGAACAGATCGGAGCGCGCATCCAGTTCTTCGCCTCGCGCCTGTTCCGGCGACATGTACGCCACCGTCCCCACCGACGTCCCGGCGCTCGTCAACTGGTCACCCCTGACATCGACCGTCGCACCGCCGCCGTCGTCAGTACCCTGCGCCAGCTTCGCCAGCCCGAAGTCCAGAATCTTCGCCTGCCCGTGATCCACCAGAAAAATGTTCGCCGGCTTGATGTCGCGATGCACAATGCCCTTCGCGTGCGCGGCATCGAGGCCGCTGGCAATCTGGACGCCGATTTCCAGCAGATCGCTCAGCTCAATCGGCCGCTCGGCAATCCGATGCTTCAGCGTCTGCCCCTCGAGCAGCTCCATGGCGATGAACGGGCGTCCTTCAAATTCCCCAATGTCGTATACCGTGCAGATGTTCGGATGATTCAGCGCCGACGCCGAACGCGCCTCGCGATGGAAGCGCTCCACCGCCTGCGCATTCTGCGCAATGGATTCCGGCAGAAATTTCAGAGCCACTCTGCGGCCCAGCCGCGTATCCCGCGCGCGGTACACAACGCCCATCCCGCCGCCGCCCAGCGGTTCCAGTTCCGCATAGTGCGACACTGCTCGCCCGATGATCGAATCTGTGGTTGCCATGGAAGTGCGCCGATTATAGCAACGAAGATCAGAGGCTTTCGCGATCTATTTTCAGCCTCGGCCACTTCGCGCAAGGGGCCCGGCAGGCACACTCCACGGCCACTATGAACCAAACCGCCTACTGCACCGTCAGGTTCACCTTGTCCAGCCAAACGTTGTAGGGATCCTGCTTGGCGTTCCCGTCCATCTGGAAGGCAACGTTGATCTGCCCCATCGACCAGTCAGGCTGCGCGGCGTAGGACACATCCAGGGGGTACGTCTGGTTGTCCACCTGCAGGCTGATGTAGTGCACCTGTTGCCCCACCCGCTCGAACTGCCAGACGATGTGCACCCACTTGTTCGCCGGGAACGCCGGGCAAGGCACGCTGGTTTTCTCCCAACCGGTATTCGGCGCTCCGTTCCACACGTCCCACTCGCCGACATTGGGGTAATTGCCGTTGAAATTGCACTCCGTCCCCCACGTCCAGCGCGTGTTGTTGATGGTTTGGTTTACGTCGAACTCCAGCGCCTGCGGGGCAGCGGGGTTGTCGACCATCACGTACATGTCGTACGTGAACTTCGTCGGACTGTCGCCGCCGCCGAGATTCATCGTGTACAGCTCATTCGAGTACGGAGTCGATCCGCCCATCGTGAAATGGGCCGACGACCCGCTCAGTGACGGATTGCTGACGTTCTCCATCATCGTCGACTGGGCGTCGCCTATACCGGCCGCGCAGAGCTGTCCCGCCCGCGGCGAGCCCGGCGGGTAGAGAGCCGAACAGGGCTCCCAGTTCGGCATGTTCTGGATATTCGCGATCGTCGGATTCGAAGCCGCACCCGTGACATTCACGTTCAGGCTCGTGCTCACGTTGTTCCCCTTCGCATCCGTGGCCAGCACCTCCAGGTTGTGCTTGCCCGCCGGCATCCAGAAGAGCCCGGTGAACTGGTTGTAGAACGTGAAGTAGTCGGCGCTTCCGTCGATGTACACCCGCTGATATTCGATCGGCCCCGGCGTCAGACTCGCCCCAGCCGTCAGCGTCAGCGGCGACGTCACGCTCGCCCCGTCCGCCGGGGAGCTAACGCAGACCGACCCGAAGTTGTTCGACCCCGGCGTCGGCGGAGGCACCGGAGGCGGCGTCGGAAACGGCTGCGGTCCGGCCTCGGCAACCGTCACCGTCGGACAGGAGACCGTGCTCCCGCCTCCTCCGCCGGAACCTCCAGAACCGCCGCTGCCGCCCGACCCACCCGATCCGCCGCTGCCGCCAGAGCCACCAGACCCGCCCGTCCCGCTACCGCTGCTCATACTCGTGGAACTGCCGCAGCCCGCAAAGAGCATCAGCGCTGGTGCCAGCGCACAGAAGATAGCCACGCCGCGCCGCCGCAAAACCGCAATTCGAAAACGATTCACAATACTGGAGGAGATGCCGGATTTGAGCCACGTGTTAATTGATTAGTTAATACCCTCGCTCAAATGTCTGCTCCGTCGTTATTTGGCGCCTGGGTGATAGCACGCTGGTCAATCACAACGGCGAACGCATGTCCGCTCACTGACTTGCCACATCCCCCCTTCTTTTTTTCGCGTGCCCCGGCTCGTCGTTGCGAACCCCGCCTGCCGTATGCTGAACACGTGCCGGCCATCAGCCTTCTTGAGTGCTCCCGCTGCCAGCAGCATGTCTCCGCGGCGACAGCGCAGACCGTCTGCCCCTCGTGCTCCGCACCCCTGCTCGTCCGTTACGACCTGAAGAAGACCGCAAAGCGCCCGGGCCCGGATGCCCCGTCCTCTATTTGGCGCTACGCCGGCGTCCTCCCCGACGTCGCGCCGGTCAGCCTCGGCGAGGGCTGGACACCGCTGCTGCCCTCCCGCCGCTATCCCGCTCTTTTTGTTAAAGAAGAAGCCCACAACCCCATGGGAAGCTTCAAGGCTCGCGGGATGTCCGTCGCCATCAGCATGGCCCGGCATTACGGACTGAAGAAGCTGGCCATCGCCTCTGCCGGCAATGCCGCCTCCGCCCTCGCCGCTTACGCCGCCTCTGCCGGCATCGACGCCCACATCTTCATGCCCCGCAACGCCGCGACTGCCAATTACCTCGAAGCCAACGCCCACGGCGCGCATGTTGAGCTGATCGACGGCAGCCTGGCCGACTGCCGTCGAATCCTCGCCCAACGCCAAGCCGCAGAGGGCTGGTTCGATCTCTCCAGCCTGAACGAGCCCTTCCGCCTCGAGGGCGATAAGACCATCGTCTGTGAGCTGGTCGAGCAGCTGGGCTGGACCTACCCGGACGCGCTGGTCTTCCCCACCACTGCCGCACTCCTCGGCATCTGGAAGGCCTTCGACGAGATGGAGCAGCTCGGCTGGGTTTCCGGTAAGCGCCCTAAGATCGTCGAGAGCTCCGGCGGCGCTCCATTACCCGACGGCCCGAAGTCCGTGATCCCCGAGATCCTCCGTGCCTCGGGCGGCACGCTCCTCGATCTCCCCCCCGAGGCGATCCACACCTCCCTCCTCGACTGGGCGCGGCACGAAGGGCTCCTGCTCTGCCCCGAGGGCGCCGCAGCCGCCGCCGGGTACGCTCAGCTCATCGATACCGGCTCCCTCCGGCCCACGGATCGCGTCGTGCTCCTCAACCCCGCCTCCGGCCTGAAGTACATCGACACCCTCGCCGAAGCTCTGCACCTGAACCGCCCTGCGGCGAAGCACTATCCGCAGCGCACGCCCGTCGGCGGCATCATCACCCCCCAATAAAATTCCGCTCCGCCAAAACGCTGCTGACAGGATGGTGTCAGCAGCCCTCTCGTATGTTCCTGCTTGTAGTCAATTTCTGAAGAGCGAGGAACAACATGCCGACCCTGGAGCAAACCGCTACGTCGACGATCACCTGGTTCGAGATCCCCGCCACGGATTTCGCCCGCGCCGTCCGCTTCTACGAGACCATCTTCGCGGCTCCGCTGCGTCACGACTCCGCCTGGCCCAACCTGGCCATCTTTCCTTATCAGCGCCCCGGCGTCTCCGGCGCAGTGACCTGGGGCGAAGGCCATCGTCCGTCCCCCGACGGCGTCGTCATCTACCTCAACTGCGAAGGCCGCATCGACGAAGTGCTCGACCGCGTGGACGTTGCGGGCGGCAGCATCGTCGAGCCCAAGTCGCACGTCCCCGGTGTCGGCTGGGTCGCGCAGATTCACGACTCCGAAGGCAACCGCGTCGGCCTCCATGCCGCCGTCTAGGCTCCAGCTAGAATGCCGGTATGCGCCGCGCCGACCGTCTCTTCCGCATCGTGCAGCTACTGCGGTCCGGCCGGTTGCAGACGGCGAAGAGCCTGGCGGAGAAGCTGCAGGTCTCCCA
>DASYYN010000289.1:0-3489 GCA_035933815.1 Acidobacteriaceae bacterium | reverse complement strand
TCGAAAACACCAGCAGCGCCGAAGTCGAAGCTTCGCTCGCCGGATTCCTCGATAATCCGCTCGCCTCTGCTCTGCCGGATCGCCGCCTCAGCAACACCCTTGTGCAGGATCCCGGCTGCACGCGCCTCTTCCTCGACACGGCGGCACGGGCGGACTTCCCCTCCGGCATCGGCAATCTCTGCTTCTCCGTTGCCGGCGGGCAGCATTCGTTCATCACCGGCACCTTCCAGGAGTACGCTGCGCCCGGAACCTGCCGCTGGCAAACGCCGCGCGTCAATTACATGCTCCTCAGCGTTCTGCAGGATTATCTCGCCTCTGGCGCGCTTCCGAACGCTGCAGCCATGCACGACCCCAGCGGATCCCTCCCGGCTGCGTCCGACCTCGATGCGCTCTCGCCCGATGCTGCCCGCCGCCTCATCGATGACTTGAGCTCCGACGCGCTCCTCCGTCGTGTTTTCACCGACGCCCGAGTCGCCGCGCCCGAAAGCGGAGCGACCGACAAGGAACTCCTGCAGGAGGTCCACCGCAATTTGATCGGCAAGGACGGCAAGCCGCACCTTACCTGGGGCACGGGTGGGCTCGCCTCCTTGGTTCGACTCGCTCCCGGACAAAGCGCCGAAGTTCGGTTCACGCTGAGCTGGTATTTTCCGCACCACCTCACGGCGGCTGGTCGCGACATGGGCCACAGGTACAGCGCCTGGTACGGAAGCGCGCTCGATGTGAATCGCTACCTCACCGAGAATTATGGCCGGCATCGCGCTGCGACCTTCGACTTCGCCCGCACCCTCGCCGATACTTCGCTCGGCACCCCTTTGGCATTCGCCTGGTCCAGCCAGCTCTCCAGCCTGATCAGCAACACATGGTGGACACGTGACGGCAGCTACGCGATCTGGGAAGGCCTCGGCTGCTGCGGCCTTTCCACCACGGATGTCGACTACGATGGCAGTTTTCCTGTCGTCGCTATGTTTCCGGAGTTGAAGCTCTCGCAGATGCGGCAAATCATCGAGCATCAGAACCAGCAGGGCCAAGTCCCGCACAATTACCCGGGCGACGTTTCGCGCGTCGACGAAGGCTTCGCCCGCGTCGATCTCAATCCGCAGTTCGTAATGATGGTCTGGCGTGACTACCTCTGGACAGGCGATCGCCAGTACCTCCAGTACATGGCTCCGCACGTCGTGCGCGCCATGGACTTCACACAGTCGCTCGACACGAACGGCGACGGCCTCCCCGATCGCCAGACTGCAATCCAGACCTACGATCAGTGGCGCATGCGGGGCACCCCGTCGTACATTGCCTCACTCTGGATCGGCGCTCTCGAGGCTGCGATCCGCATCGCAACCGAGCTGGAGATGCACGCCGACGCGCAGCGCTGGACCAGCACTCTGCAGCAGGCTTCTGCGACCTTCGATCGCATGCTCTTCAATGGCGAGTACTACAGCCTCTGGGTCGACGGCGCGGTCCGCAACGAGCTCTGCATGACCGACCAGCTTTCCGGGGAATGGTTCTCGCGCATCATCGGCCTGCCCTCGCCCATCTCAGCGGCGAACCTCGCCCGGGCCATCGAGAGCGTCTTCCGCTACAACTTCAATCCCGAATTCGGCCTGCATAACGCCACCGCGCCCCGGCGCGGAGCCGATTTGCTGGCCCTGAACAATCTGCAGGCCGGCGGGCTCTGGTCCGGCATTGAGTTTGCCTTTGCATCCTTCCTCATGGCCAGCGGGCACTACGAAGAAGGCCGCCGGATTGTCGAAGCCATCCACCGCCGCTACCTCCGCGCGGGCCAGCCATGGAATCACGTCGAGTGCGGAGGCCACTACTCCCGCGCCATGAGCAGCTGGGCTACGCTGCTGGCCGCCACCGGCTTCACGCCGGATCTCTCGACGGGGACCCTGACCCTCGTCCCCGCGGCACCAGGCGATTTTCGTGCTCCGTGGGTCATAGCCTCGGGATTTGGGACCATCACGCGCAGCGGTCGCCGGATTTCGCTGGCGTGCACCTACGGCGAACTCGAGCTGCGTGCGCTCCGGCTCGCTGCCGCTCCCACGAGCATCCGCTTAGCCGGGCAATCCCTGCGCTTCCACCCAGAGGCCGATGGTCCGCTAGCGCGTATTGCATTCGATTCGCCTGTTCGCCTCACAGCGGCTCAGGCCCTCACCATCGAATGAAGCGAACGCAGGGGGCCTCGCCGCTTCGACGGTGCGACGGTGAAGCTGTGGCCGCCGGGCGACTAGAATTTCAGCAGACGTTATGTGCCGCTCTGAGCAATCCCCGCCATCGGTCCCGCACAAGACATGCTGCGCGCCATCCGCTGCTCGAGCCAGTGGCGGTGCCGAGTCATCCACGCAAGCAGGCGTTGCCGAGCTGAGCGCTGCCGTCCGTTCCGGGATGATTGCCTTGCCGGGCGGCAGCTTCCTGATGGGCACGGACTACACCGACGGCTTCCCCGCAGACGGCGAGGGCCCTGTTCGCGAAGTTTTCCTCGATGCGTTCAGCATCGATCGGTATCCCGTGACCAACGAACGGTTCGCCGGGTTTGTTCGCGCCACCGGCTATCGCACCGATGCTGAGCGGTTCGGCTGGTCGTTCGTGTTCTGGTCGCATATTCCGAAGCGGCGCTTCGCTGAATTGGTCGAGGACACGGTGGCCGCGGCGCCGTGGTGGTGCAAGGTGCGCGGCGCCCAATGGGATGCTCCCGAGGGCCCCGGCTCAGCGGTTCGAGGACGTCAGCAGCACCCGGTAGTTCACGTCTCGTGGGCAGATGCGGCTGCGTTCGCCGCCTGGTCCGGGCAGCGGCTCCCCACCGAAGCGGAATGGGAGTACGCAGCGCGCGGCGGCCTGGTGCAGAAGCTCTATCCCTGGGGGGACAAGCTTCGGCCCGGCGGCAAACACATGTGCAACATCTGGCAGGGAGAATTTCCCGATCACGACACCGGTGATGACGGCTATGCCGGTACTTGCCCGGTGGATGCCTTCCCGCCGAATGGCTTCGGCCTATACTCCGTCACCGGAAATACGTGGGAATGGTGTGCCGACTGGTTCGATGCGGACTTCCATCGCACCGCCGATCCGCACAATCCAAAAGGCCCGCCCGAGGGCACAGCGCGCGTGATGAAAGGCGGATCGTTCCTCTGCCACAAGTCCTACTGCAACCGCTATCGCGTGGCGGCGCGCACGTCGAACACGCCGGATAGTTCCACGTCCAACATTGGGTTTCGCTGTGCTTATTCGGGGTAGGTATACGCTCCCGGTCTATGCGGTGTTATCCGCATAGACCGGGACGCGTGTAGGTTTGACTGAAGCCGAAGCAACTGCCGTTAGAAGCTGACGCGTGCTCCGAACTCCATCTGCCGCGGGTTGCCATTTTGCGTGTTGAGCACGCCCCACGAGTCCGACGATGACAGGTTCAGGGTTGGATCGGCGAATTCGCGGTGGTTGAAAACGTTAGCCGCAATGAATGAGAACTCAAAATTCACCGATTCGGCGATTTTG
>DASYYN010000275.1:0-34040 GCA_035933815.1 Acidobacteriaceae bacterium | reverse complement strand
GCGCTTCTGGACGATGAGTATGTGCACCAGGCCGGAGGTCGCCTGGGAGGAATTCGGATCCTGCTGGAGAAGGCGGCGGTAGGCCTGCTCAGCGACGTCGTTGTCGCCGGCGTGCTCGGCGATCTGGGCGGTGAGCAGGGTGTCGGCCGGAGTTTCGGGCGTGAGCTTCAGGGCAGCGACGAGGGCATCGCGGGCGGCTGATGGATCGCTGGAGCTGAGCAGGCGGGCGAGCGCGCGATGAGCCTGGGCTTTCGCAGCCGGGTTCGGCGGGTTGGGCTCGAGCTGCGTGGCGGCCTGGAGCTGTTCACGTGCGCCTGCGTCGTCCTTTTTGCCGGCGAGGAGCAGGCCAAGGGCCAGGCGCGATTCAAACTGCTTTGGGTCGGCGGCGATGGCATTGCGGTACCACGACGCGGCGGAATCGGTTTGATTCTGCGCGTCGGCCACGTAGCCGCGATCGAAGAGGGCGCGGGCGTCGTCGGGATGAGTCGAAAGCCAGACGGAGAGCTGGGATTCAGCGGCGGAGTAGTTCTTCGCCTCGATAGCGGCCTCGGCTTGGGCGAGCGGTCCGGAATCCGGCTCGGCGGCCGGACGCGGAGGTTCGTCCGGCGAAGAGGTGCCGGGCGGAAGAGACGGCTGCTGGGCGCGGAGGGCAACGGGGGCGGCGAGGGCGATGGCCAGAAATGCGAGTGCGGGGAACTTCTTCACGAGACAACTTCGCTTTCCCTGATGGTTTCAGGGGATGACGCGCGGCGCGGTTCGCGGTGTGCGGATGAGCGGCCGGAGAGCACGCGGGCGAGCCAGCGTCCGGTATGGGAGAGCTCGTTGCACGTGACGCTCTCGGGCGTGCCGGTGGCGACGACCTGGCCTCCGGCGTTGCCTCCTTCGGGGCCGAGGTCGATGACCCAGTCGGCGGACTTGATGATGTCGAGGTTGTGCTCGATGACCAGGAGCGAGCCGCCGCTATCGATGAGCTTACGGAACGCCATGAGCAGCTTGCCGACGTCGTCGAAGTGGAGACCGGTGGTGGGCTCGTCGAGGATGTAAAGGGTGCGGTTGGCGCCTTTCTTTGTCTCGCCCGAGGCGGAGCGAGTGGCGGCGAGGTGCGCGGCGAGCTTGACCCGCTGGGCTTCTCCACCGGAGAGCGTGGTGGCCGACTGGCCGAGGCGCACATAGCCGAGGCCGACTTCTTCGAGCACGGCGAGCTTGTCGACGATCTTCGGATGTCCGACGAAAAAGCGCAGAGCTTCGCGGACGGTCAGCTGCAGGACGTCGTAAATGCTCTTGTTCTTGTAGTGAATTTCGAGGGTGCTCGCCTTGTAGCGCGTGCCGCCGCATTCTTCGCAGGGCAGTTCGACGTCGGCGAGGAACTGCATCTCGACGGTGACGGTGCCGTCGCCTTCGCAGACGTCGCAGCGTCCGCCGGGAACGTTGAAGGAGAAGTGGCCGGCGGTGTAGCCGCGGCGCTGCGCTTCGGGCTGCGCGGCGAATAGCTCGCGGATGGCGTCGAAGGCCTTGATGTAGGTAACGGGGTTGGAGCGCGGCGTGCGTCCGATGGGCGTTTGGTCGACGAGAACGATGTCGTTGAGGCGCTCGACGCCTTTGATGTCCTTGTAGACGCCGGTGGGATCGCCGCCTTCGATGCGGCCGAGGCGATGAGCGACGGCTTTGTAGAGGACGTCGTGCACCAGCGTGGACTTGCCGGAGCCGGAGACGCCGGTGATGGCGACCAGCAGGTTCAATGGGATATCGACGTCGATGCCCTTGAGGTTGTGAGCGCGCGCGCCGCGCAGGCGGATCCAGTCGCGCGAGGAGCCGGTCTCGCGGCGATGCGCGGGCACGGGGATGGTGAGCTGTCCGCTGAGATATTTGCCAGTGATGGAGGCAGGATTGTCGGAGACTTCTTCGACGGTGCCGGCGGCAAGCACCCGTCCGCCAAATTCGCCGGCGCCGGGGCCGAGGTCGAGCAGGTAATCGGCGGCGCGGAGGACATCGGGATCGTGCTCGACGACCAGGATGGTGTTGCCGAGGTCGCGCAGGTCGTCAAGGATGTGGATGAGCCGGTCGGTGTCGCGCGGGTGCAGGCCGATGGAGGGCTCGTCGAGGACGTAGAGCGCGCCGACGAGGCGCGAGCCGAGCGAGGTGGCGAGCTGAATGCGCTGCGATTCGCCGCCGGAAAGCGTGGAGGCCAGGCGGTCCAGCGTGAGGTACTCGAGGCCGACGGCGTTGAGGAAGGTGAGACGCTGGCGAATCTCTTCGAGGATGCTGCCGGCGATCTCCTCCTGCATGGGCGTGAGCTGCAGCGAGGAGAAGAACTGCTTCGCCGCGGCGATGGTGAGGCTGGCGGCTTCGCAGATGTTCTTCGCGGTTGCCTCGTCGCCGATGCGCACGGCGCGCGCTTCGGCGCGCAGGCGCTGGCCCTTGCAGTCGGGGCAGAGCGCGTAGCCGCGGTATTTGCTGAGCATGACGCGCACGTGCAGCTTGTATTTCTTGCGCTCGAGGAGTGAGAAGAAGCCGTGAACGCCGGGGAAGGGGCCGCGTCCGTCGAGGACAAAGGATTGCTGCTCGGGGGTGAGGTCCCACCATGCGACGTCGAGCGGGATGCCGTTTTGGCGGGCGGCGCGGCGAAGTTCAGTGAGATACGAGCGGTACTTGGGGCGGTTCCAGGGATCGATGGCGCCTTCGTCGAGGGTCTTCGACTTGTCGGGAATGATGAGGTCGATGTCGAAGTCGATGGTGTTGCCGAATCCCTGGCAGCGCGGGCAGGCTCCCCATGGGTTGTTAAAGGAGAAGAGGGTCGGCTCGGGTTCGCGGTATTGGCGGTGGCAGTTCTTGCACTCAAAAGCCCCAGAGAAGCGTCTCCTGGCCGGAGGGGCGGACGCGGCTTCGCCGCCAGGCGCAGACGCCGAACCGGCTGGTTCTACTCTCCCGACGATTTCAAAAAGGATCTCACCCGCCTCGCGGTAGCCGATCTCGGCGGCGTCGACGATGCGGGCGCGGTTCTCGGGGGAGACGGCGATGCGGTCGACAAGGACGAAGACGGGGAGCGCGAAGTTGATTTCGAGCAGGGACTCGGGCGTGGAGAACTCGTAGATATTGCCGTTCTGGTAGAGGCGATTGAATCCGCGGCGGCGCAGATCGGTGAGGCGATCGCGCAGCGAATCGGAGATTGCGCCGGGCGCAGGAGCGGGGGCGGCGGATTTCTTCGTGCGCGGCGCTTTCTTCGGAGCGTTTTCGCTGGGCTGCGCGGGAGTGGTGGGGAGCGGTTGCACGGGGAAGATGGCGTGGAGGCGCGTGCCTTCGCCGAGAGCGAGGATGGCCGCGGCGATCTCGTCGACTGTGTCGCGGCGGACGATGCCGTTGCAGACAGTGCAGTGGACGACGCCGCAGCGCGCCCAGAGCAGGCGCATGTAGTCGTAAATCTCAGTCGCGGTGGCGACGGTGGAGCGCGGGTTACGCGTGGAGTTCTTCTGGCGGATGGCGATAGCCGGGGCGAGTCCATCGATGAGGTCGACATCGGGCTTCTCGATGCGCTCCAGGAACTGGCGCGCGTAGGCGGAGAGCGATTCGACGTAGCGACGCTGACCTTCGGCGTAGATGGTATCGAAGGCGAGCGACGACTTGCCGGAGCCGGAGACGCCGGAGACGACGGTGAGCTTCCCGTGCGGGATCGCGCAGTCGATGTTCTTCAGGTTGTGGGTCCGCGCGCCGCGGATGATGATCTCGTCGCTCAAGGGCCTGGTTCCCTATGGTGGTGCCGGGGTGTTCAGGGAAAAGTCTCCCAGTCTGATTATAGGGGCGCGAGGCGGATGCATAAAATGAGGGGTTATGCATTGGACAGGGGCTCTGATTCTGCTGCTGTTTATCGTTTTCGCGACGACGGTGATGCTGTTCATGCTGCACCTGACGCGCGCCGGCCGCATTCTGCAGGAGAGGATTCCGGACCGGCCGCACCGGCGGATGTTTCTTGCGTCTGTGAGCTTTTTCGTGACGTTCCTGTTTGTGCGGCTGCTGGTGGCGGCGATCCGGCATCACGTTGGGCCGTTCGGGTTTGTGATGATGCGGGGACGGCATATCCATCACCTGGTCTGGGGGATTCTGCTGCTGCTGGTCGCTGGTTATCTGGAGGTGGGCGAGATCGGGACCCGCGCGACGCCGGTTGGGATCTTCATGAGCCGGCTGATCTCCATCATGTACGGCATGGGTGCGGCGCTGACGCTGGATGAGTTTGCACTGTGGCTCAACCTTGATCCGAACGCCTACTGGTCGCATGAGGGGCGGGAGAGCATCGACGCGATTGTTCTGTTTGGCGCGCTGCTGGCGGTGAGCACGTGGGGCGCGCCGCTGGTGCGGAGGCGGAGAGCGGCTGCGAAGAAACTGGATTAGGTTTGTGCATTCCCATGTCTCCAAAAGCAGGAGAGCCGTTCGACTCCGCGCCTGGCGCTCCGCTCAGGCCACGCTATGGGGCACCCGGCATTGATCCTCTGCACAGCGATGTGGCACTTCGGTGCCACTTCGGCTGTTCCCTGAGTTGATACCCCGTCGATTTCGTCCTTCCGATCCACAGGGGGCAGCAAGCTATAGTCAAGAGGGCGATTCTCACGACCTTGCTCAGGCGTGGCCAAACTCAGCACACATAGCGGGGGCGCGACGATTCTGGATGACGCGCGGGGCGATTTCTATCGTCCCGTGGCGAACCAGGAAGTGGAACCGCGTCCTGCGCGACCGCCGCGGCCGGAAGGAGCCGATGACGCCGAGCAGGAACCTTTCCTGCGCGCGCGGCGCCGGGTTCCGGTGCGGAAGGGAATCCTGCCGGCGTGGGCGAAAACGCGGTGGGGGAGGGTTGTGCTGGTGGTGGGTGGGCTAATGGTGATTGGGGCGGGCGCCACGGTGGTGATTTTGACGCGCAGCTTTCTCGATCACGATCCGCGCTTCCGGATCGAGTCGGCGGCTTCGATCCAGACGATGGGGAACACGGAACTGAGCCGCGGCGATCTGCTGTCGGTGTTTGGGGCGGATATCGGGCACAACCTGTTTGTCGTGCCGGTCGCGCAGCGGCGGGCCGAACTGGAGCGCTTTCCCTGGGTGGAGCGCGCGACGGTGATGCGGGTGCTGCCGAATCAGCTGCGCGTGGCGGTGAAGGAGCGGACGCCGATCGCGTTTGTGCAGGTGAAGGGGCGGATCGAGCTGGCGGACATCGGGGGCGTGATCCTCGACATGCCGCCGCGGGAGATGGCGGCGAAGCACTACTCGTTTCCGGTGGTGAGCGGGATCAATCCGGGCGATCCGCTGTCGGTGCGCAGCGCGCGGATGCAGATTTATCAGCGGTTCATTCATGACCTGGATTCGGGCACGGAGAAGGTTTCGCCGCAGCTGAGCGAGATTGACCTGTCGGATCCGGCGGACGTGAAGGCGACGGTGCCGTCGGCGGGCACGGACCTGGTGCTGCAGTTTGGGCAGGACAATTTCCTGGCGCGCTGGGCCAATTATGAGGCGCACATCGCGCAGTGGCGGCAGCAGTATCCGAATCTGGCCGGGGTGGATTTGCGCTATGAGCACGAGGTGGTGCTGAAGCTGAACCAGACGGCGCAGGCCAATCCGGCAGCGCCGAGTGCGCCGACGGGGACAGCAGCGAATCCGGCGGCGGCCGCAACGCCACGTAAAGCAGCGGCGGCGGCGCCGAAAGCAGCGCATCCGGCAGTGGCTAAGAAAGCGGCAGTGCACAGGGCCCACAGCCAGGCGGCGAAGCACGCCGGGCGAGGAGCGCGATGAGCCAGCAGCCGGAGAACATTCTTGCGGTGCTGGATATGGGCAGCTCGAAAGTACGCGTCCTCATCGCCGAGATTCATGAGGGTGCGCTGCGATACCGGGGTCATGGCGTTGCCGATGCGGCGGGAATGCGCAAGGGGCTGATTGCGAACCTGAAGCCGGCGGCGGAGGCGATCAACCAGGCGGCAGTGATGGCCGAGGATCGCGCCGATACGAACATTGAGCGCTGCGTGATGGCGGTGGGTGGGCCGCATATCCGGGGCGTGAACAGCCGGGGCGGCATCAGCCTGGGAATGCGCCTGCGGGAGATTTCGAAAGAGGATGTGCGCGCGGCGGTGGACCGCGCGCGGTCGATCTCGCTGCCGGCGGATCGTGAGGTGCTGCACCTGCTGCCGCAGCAGTTCATTCTCGACGAGCAGCCGGGGATCTTCGATCCGGTGGGCATGGTTGGGAACCGGCTGGAGGTGAACCTGCACATCGCGACTAGTTCGGCGAGCGCGCAGCAGAGCCTGGTGACGTGCGCGAACAAAGCGGGGCTGGAAGTCACGGAGACGGTTTTCGAGGGAATGGCCGCGGCTGAGGCGACGCTGACCGCGGATGAGCGGGAACTGGGCGTCTGCCTGCTGGATATTGGCGCGTCGACGTCGGAGCTGGTGGTCTTCTTCGAGGGCTCGGTGGCGCACACGTCGGTGGTGCCGATCGGCGGCGACCACTTCACCAATGATCTGGCCGTTGGGCTGCACTGCACGGCGCCTGAGGCGGAGTGGCTAAAGTGCAATTTCGGGCACGCCGTTGTGACGGCGGTTCCGGAGAACAATGAGATTGAGGTCACCGGGCTGCCCGGGCACGAGCCACGGCTGGTCCGGCAGAGATTCATCAGCGAGATTCTCGAGCCGCGGGCGCGGGAGCTGTTCCAGTTGCTGCGCGACAACCTGCGGCAGGGCGGCGTGCTGGAAGCGCTGGGCGCGGGATGCGTGCTGACCGGCGGCGGATCGCGCCTGCCGGGGCTGCTGGACAACGCCGAAAGCCTGCTGCGGGTGCCGGCGCGGATCGCGTCGCCGGTGCCGCTGTCGCAAATGCCGCACGAGCTGGCGGCGCCGGAGTTTTCGGTCCTGATCGGATCGTTGTTATATGCCCACCGCACGAGCGTGATCCGCGCGGAGGAAAACCAGGGTCTGCGCGCCAAACTGCGCGCCATCTTCGCAGGGAGCATTTAGCTATGGAACCGATGAACCAGCCTGAAGACATCCGCATTGAATACCTCGACGAGATTGCACGCGGGGCCAAAATCAAGGTCATCGGTGTGGGTGGAGGCGGCGGAAACGCCGTGAACCGCATGATCGCCGCGCACATGGAAGGCGTGGAGTTCATTGCCGCGAACACGGATCGGCAGGCGCTGCACCTGTCGCAGGCGCCGATCAAGATTCAGCTGGGGGTGAAGCTGACGAATGGGCTGGGCGCGGGCGCCAATCCCGATGTGGGGCGGCGGGCGGCGCTCGAAGATTCGGAGAAGATCATCGAGGCGCTCGAAGGCGCGGACATGGTCTTTGTGACCGCGGGTCTGGGCGGCGGAACGGGAACAGGCGCGGCTCCGGTGATTGCTTCGCTGGCGAGCGAGATGGGCGCGCTGACGGTTGCGGTGATCACGCGGCCGTTCGCGTTTGAAGGCAAGCGCCGCATGATGCAGGCCGAGCGCGGTATGCAGGAGCTGCTGGACAGCGTGGACACGATGATCGTGATTCCCAACGAAAAGCTGCTGGCGGTGGCGAAAGATGCGGGATTCTTCGAGTCGTTCCGCATCGCCGACGACGTGCTGCGGCAGGGCGTGCAGGGCATTTCGGACATCATCACGATCCCGGGGATCATCAACCGCGACTTCGCCGACGTGAAGACCACGATGGCCGGCATGGGCTACGCGGTGATGGGAACAGCCGTGCGCAGCGGTGCGCAGCGTGCGGTCGAGGCGGCGCAGGCGGCGATGGCCTCCCCGCTGCTCGAGTCGGGTGCGATCGACGGGGCGAAGGGCATCCTCATCAACATCACCGGATCGAGCAATCTGAAGCTGAGCGAGGTGAACGAGGCTTCGACGCTGATTCAGAGCGCGGCGCACGAGGACGCGAACATTATCTTCGGCGCGGTTCTGAACGAGGAAATGGGCGACGACGTGAAGATCACGGTGATCGCCACCGGGTTCAAGCACGAGGGATGCTCGGAGCGCCGGGAACACATGCTGCAAGCGACGCTTCGGCCGGAAGTGGCAGGGCGGCCGCCCGCGCCACGGTTCGCCAGCGAGGACGATGATGAGCCGGCGAGCAACGTTTCCACACCGGCGGTGTTCGTTCCGGTGACGGCGCGCGAGGTGATTTCGGCCTTTGCCACGGCTGCGGAGCCCGACCGCCGGACGGAGGTGGAACCGCTGCGGATGGAACCCCAGACGATGCCGGGTGGGGTGGAGGCTGCCGAGGAGAAAGCGGCTGTGGCGGTCGTTGCGACCGAGGGGGAAAGAGAGGCCGCTCCGCCGCCCCCGATCTTCGAGGAGCAGAACGACGAGCTGGATATTCCCGCTTTCATGAGGAAGGGTGGTCTGTAATCCTGATCACCGAAAAGGGGTATTCCAGGCTGCGATAATGTACTGGACAGGCAACACTTTATGGTTATAGTGAACCAAGAGTACCTGTCTGCCATCTAAGCAGTTGCCAGGAGGATCGTCCGCGCAGCTGCCAACGAGAAGCGTTTTCAACAACATGGGATGGCAGCGAATCGTCAGGATGAAGGTGCCTGGCGGGTTTGGGCCCACCTAGAGATGGACAAATGCTGTTTCAGCACCAGGCAGTACTGATTTTTTGCGAGTGAGATCCCTGATGAGGCGCGTTGGCTCCCTTCTCTTTGTTGCGGCTCTGGCGTTCACGGCGGGCACGCCGCTGAGCTTCGCGGCTTCCACCTCCACGACCACAACGCACCGCACCCTGCACAGGCGTCACGTGCACGCGACGCTGGCGCATCGGACGACGGCGGTTCATCACCGCGTGGTGCGGTCGCATGCGACAACGGCTCACCTGAGTTCGGCAACGCTGACGACGGTTCGCCATCATCATTACCGTCACCGTTTTTACGAGCGCTTCACCGCCAGTTCTTTTGCCTCGACGGATCTGACGACCGGGGACGTGACGGCGGGTGAGGATCCGGTGGTCCGCCAGGCGGCCATCGATGCGCTTGGCGACATGAACGGGACAGTGGTTGCGATTGACCCGTCAAACGGCCGGATTCTGGCGATGGTCAATCAGAAGCTGGCGCTTTCCACGGGCGCTGAGCCGTGCTCGACGATCAAGTTGTCGGTAGCGCTGGCCGCGCTGGATTCGGGGATCGTCACCAAAGACACGCCGGTCAATCTCGGCGGCCGCTACCACCTGAACATGACCGAAGCGCTGGCGCATTCGAACAACGCGTACTTCGAGACGCTCGGGCGACGTCTGGGATTCGAGCGCGTGCGGCACTATGCGACGGAATTCGGGCTGGGCGAACTGGCCGGGTACGACATTCCCGGCGAGCAGCCTGGGGTGTATCCGAGTCAGCCGATTCCGGAGAGCCAGGGCGGCGTAGGCCGGATGTGCTCCTTCGGCGAAGGCATCTCGATGACACCGCTGCAGCTGGGCGCGCTGGTCTCGGCGATTGCGAACGGCGGAACGCTTTACTACCTGCAGCACCCCACGACGCCGGACGAGGCGCTCACCTTCCATCCGCGGGTAAAGAGGGTGCTGAACATCGCGCCGATCCTGCCGGAGATTCAGGAAGGCATGGGCGCGGCGGTGCGGTACGGAACGGCACGTTCGCTGCGAACGAACTTCAGGGAATTTCCAGTGCTGGGCAAGACCGGCACGTGCTCGGATGACGGCACACGCTTCGGGTGGTTCGCTTCGTATGCCGATACGCAGTACGGGCGGATCGTGGCGGTGTTCTTCCTCGAAGGGGGACGGCCGACGTTCGGTCCCAAGGCGGCTGAGCTGACGGGCGTCTTCTACCGCGATCTGTGGAACAACAGCTACTTCGCCGCGAAGCAGCCGCTGGAAACGCCGGCGCCTGCCACAACGACCGAAGCCGGCGCTCCGCAATAAGTTCCTCGTAAATTCACGCCGCTGTCCGGTGGGAACCCGGCTCAGGAATCTGCCTGCGCTGGTTTCTCCGGCGACGTCCGTAAGTATCCTGCAGGTGACGGCGGAAGAGCGAGTCGCGGCGCTTGCCGATCTCGGCGTTGGTCTCGGCGCCGATCAGGATCGCCAGAACCGTCCAGTACATCCAGAACATGAGGCCGATGAGGGCTCCCATGCCGCCGTAGAGGCGCGAGTAATTGGCCCAGTGGTTCAGGTAGTATCCGAGCCCGTAGGAGCCGGCAAACCACAGGGCGATGGCGAGGATCGCGCCCGGCAGGCTGGTAGCGAATCGCTGCCGCACATTGGGGCCGAGGAAGTAGATGATCTCCAGCGCCAGAACAAAGCTGACGAAAATGGTGCCGAAGCGGATCACGGGCCACAGGTGCGCCAGCGGCGGCGGGATGGCGACGAGCTGGCCGACGAAGTGGACGAAGTGCGGGCCGGCGATGAGCGCCAGCAGTGACACCGTGATGAGGCCGCCGCTGGTGAGGGTGAGGATGAAGGCCATGAGGCGGTTGGCGGGCCAGGATCGCTCCACCTTCACGTCATAGGCGATGTTGAGGCCGACGATGAGCGCAGTAAAGCCGCTGGTGGTCGACCAGACATAGCTGATGACGCCGAAGGAGAGCATGGCGCCGTGCGGCTCGAGGAGCTTGCCGACCATGTGCTCGACCATGGTGAGCGAAGCGGGCGGCAGCAGGATGGCGAGCATCCCCAGCAGCTGCGGCATCAGGCTCGTAATCGGCAGGAATGAAAACAGGGCAGTGATGGTCATCAGCAAAGGAACCATCGAGAGCATCGACCAGAACGCCACGCCGGCAGCAACATCAAATACTTTAGTGCGGAACAACTCGCTCCAGACGATGTGGGCGAGACAGCGGGCCTCGCGCCAGCGGCGCCGGACGCGATGATGCCAGCGCGCGAAGGTGACACGGCGGCGATAGCGGCGAGCCCGGCGTCCGGTCGCGTGGTCGATGGGGTATAGTCCGGCCGAGGTCGATTCACGAGAGGCCGGAGGATGGAGTTGGGGAGGCACAGCGGGTCCGTGTCATGCCGTTCATTTAGGTGCGATGTTCAATTTCACGAAGCGGATGCGCGGGGGAAGTGGATGATTTTCCAAATACTTGCCGAGTGCACCGTTTTCTGCGAGAGACGGAATGCCCTGACGGAGTTTCCAATGATGGATCGCTGCCGACGGAGCAGGTCGGCACTGGAGCGGATTTACGCCAAGGTGCTGGAGAATTTCGGAGGGCTGGATCGCGGCATCACGCCCGACGATGTGCACGCTTTTGAGGCAACCATGCAGTCGCTCGGCAAACCGGTCGATGCAAAGATTTACCCCGACGCAGGACACGCTTTCGAAACCCCACCAACGCGGGAGGGAACAAACCGGCGAACGCTGCGGATGCGGAACACAGGTCGAGCGCGTTCCTGAAAGAGCAATTGCATCCTGGGCAAGCGTAGGCGGTGCGGAGCAGGGGTGCCATTACGAGTGGAATACCCTCTGCTCGCACGACTCTGCTGATTTTTCGCCATGCAGGCACAGAGTGGCGGTAGAAGTCTACTCCAAAGGTAACCGGGGCTGTGGAAGGTAACACTCTTTGGTTTGTGTGGTCGTGATGCGATTTTTGAAAATACTTCTTGCTTAGCGGTTTCGGAACGTGTTAACTATGCAGCCAATACCAAAAAAAATCCTGGCCTGCTGTTGTCACAGAGAAAGCACGGTACACAGAAAGACCTATGAAAATTGGAACGACGATTCGCGGTTATCGCCTGCAGAAAGGTTTGTCCCAGGGGGATATCGAGAAGCGGACGGGACTATTGCGCTGCTACCTGTCACGCGTCGAGAACGGACACACCGTTCCCTCACTGGACACGCTGGCGAAAATCGCCGGTGCCCTGGAACTGCCCCTGGCTCAATTGTTCGCGGAAGACACGCTGGGACGTCAGCTGCAGTCGCAGAAGCTTTCCGATGACGAACTTCGCTTCCTGACGCAGATCCGCCGGTATTCAACCAACCTGAACGACAGCGATCGCAAGCTTTTGCTGGCGATGGTGAAGAAGTTCGCTGCGACGGCCGCGCGGTAAAGTTCGGGCGCACCCGCAGAACGGTGCGCCGCGAAATCCCCCAGACAATTTGATACGTTGCGAGATGGCCGCTCAGCCTGCGGCGTGCGCGTAGAACGAGCGCAGCCACCAGGCGAACAGCAGCAGGGCAAAACTGACGGCGACGACGGTGAAGGTGCGCCGCCGGAGGAATGCGCTGCGCGGAGCGCCGATGCGCGGCAGCAGGGGCAGCCCGAAGACGATTCCGCTGAGGAATCCGCCGAGGTGCGCCATGTTGTCAATCTGCAGCCGGGTATGCGCGACCCAGATGCCTGCGTCGATGATGAAGTTGATGAGCGCAAACTGCCAGACAGCGCGGCGGAGTCGTTTCGTTTCGGCCGGCGGGATGGGCAGAAGGGGCGAGCGCAGCACCATGAGCAGCACGCCTGCGATGCCGAAGACTGCGCCTGACGCGCCGCCGCTCCAGATGCCGCCGGCACCCGGGATCTGCGGGTGAACGGCGATGCTAAGCAGATTACCGGCGGCTCCGGTGAGCAGATAAGCGGCAATCATGCCGAACTCGCCGATGAGCGGCTCGCCGAGCAGGCCCAGATTCCACAAGCACCACATGTTCGTACCGATGTGAATCCAGCCAAAGTGGGTAAACATGGAGCTGACGACGCGCCACCACTGGCCATAGCCGAGGACAAGACCGCCGTTCAAAAGCAAGGCCTCAGACAGATGGTCCTGAAATGAAGGTCCGACGAGCGACTGGCTCTGAAACAGAGTGAGGAGGTAAACAGCGCAATTAATGCCAACCAGCCAGTAGGTGGCCGGAGCGTGTGCCCAGTGGCGGCGCGGCGGACGCGGGGGCGGCTGGGGCGGCGGATACCATCCGCGCGGCTCCTCCACAGGACGCGGCGGCTCCCACGAGCCGGGAGGCAGAATTTCCGGCTGCGGCGACGGGCGCCGGTCCGCTTCGCTGAATGCGTCCATAGTTCTAACGTATCGTTCCGCAGGCGCGGTGACAAACGCGGAGGCGCGCGTCTGCTACTACAATTTTTGTATGGCTACATCTCTGCAGGATTTCCGGAGAACAACTTTGAGCGGTGAAAAAAAGATCAGCCGTGCGCTGCTGAGCGTGACGGACAAGACCGGGCTGGTGGAATTTGCGCGGGTGCTGGCGGGGTTCGGCGTGGAACTAGTTTCGACGGGGGGGACGGCGCGGGCGCTGCGCGACGCCGGACTGACGGTGCGGGACGTCGCGGAGCTGACCGGATTTCCGGAGATGTTCGAAGGGCGCGTGAAGACGCTGCACCCCAAGGTGCATGGCGGAATCCTGCACCGGCGCGGGAACGCGGAGCATCGCGCGGCGGCGGCGCAGCATGAGATTGCGCCAATCGACATGGTGGTGGTGAATCTCTACGCGTTTGAGAAGACGGCGGCGAAGCCGGGCGTGCGGCTGGAAGAGGTGATCGAGAACATCGACATCGGTGGCCCCTCGATGGTGCGGTCAGCGGCGAAGAATTTTGAGGATGTGGCGATTGTGACGGCGGCGGGAGATTATCCGGCGCTGGCCGAGGAACTGAAGGAGCACGCGGGCGCGCTGAGCCTGCAGACGCGCTGGCGTCTGGCGCAGAAGGCGTTTGCGGCGACGGCGGCCTACGACACGGCGATTGCGAACACGCTGGAGCGGGCGACGCTGGGCGATGCGGCGGGCCTCGAAGAGCCGGTTCAGCTGGGCGATGAATTTCCGCAGGCGCTGCGCATTGCGTATCCGCTGGCGCAGATGCTGCGGTACGGTGAGAATCCGCACCAGAGGGCGGCGCTGTATGCCGATGGATCGGGGACGGGAATTGCGGGCGCCGAGCAGTTGCAGGGCAAGGAACTGAGCTTCAACAACCTTGTCGATCTGGATGCGTGCTGGGAACTGACGCGGGAATTTGACGAGCCGATGGTCGCGATCATCAAGCACACGAATCCGTGCGGCGCGGCGACGGGCGCCGATGTGCTGGAGGCGTATCGCAAGGCGCTGGTGGCGGATCCGGTGTCGGCGTTTGGCGGGGTGATTGGGGTGAATCGCGAAGTGGACGGCAATGCTGCGGAAGAGATGGCGGCACTGTTTGTGGAGGCGATTGCCGCGCCGGGATTCACGGCCGAGGCGCGGTCGCGCTTCGCGGCAAAGAAGAATTTGCGGCTGGTGGTGGTGAAGCCCACTGAATCGCGCAGCGTGGTGAAGCAGGTATCGGGCGGGCTGCTGCTGCAGGATGCGGATCGCGGGCGCGTGAAGGCGGCCGAACTGAAGACGGTGACGAAACGAGAGCCGACGGCGGAGGAGCTGTCGTCGCTGCTGTTCGCGTGGAGAATCTGCAAGCACGTGAAGTCGAATGCGATTGTCTACGCGCGGGACGGGCAGACGATCGGGATCGGCGCCGGGCAGATGAGCCGCGTGGATGCGGCGAAGTTTGGCGCGATGAAGGCGGTGCTGCCGCTGGCTGGGTGCGTGGCGGCGTCGGACGCGTTCTTTCCGTTTCCGGATGGCCTGGAAGCGGTGGCGGCGGCGGGAGCAACGGCGGTGATCCAGCCAGGCGGGTCGGTGCGCGACAACGAAGTGATCGAGGCGGCGGATCGGCTGGGGCTGGCGATGGTGTTCACCGGGATGCGGCACTTCCGGCACTGAGGCAGCCCGTCGGGTTACCAATCCAGCGCAGGAGGAATTACTCACTAGCTCAAGCCTGGTCGGCGGAGCTGGGGCGTTCTTTGTTCATGTAGTAGCCGATGCCGGCGAGGACGAGTCCCGTGGCCATGAGGGCGCGGCGGACGGGCGGCGACCAGAAGGTGCGCGCGATCGCCAGAATGCTCGGCGGGCGGGTGCTGCGGCGCAGGCGGCTGTCCTGCAGTTCGGGCGGGATGGCGCGCTGGACAGTTTCGATCAGCTCGGGATCGATTTTGCCGAGGAGCTTCGTGAGTGCGATGAAGTTGCGCAGCGCGCGGATGGTTTCCGGCTGCGCGGCGGAATTAGAGACGGTGCTGAAGATGTGGTCGCCGGCGCCGACCGCGCCGCGGAGTGTGTTCAGAACATTGTGCCGATGCAGCTCTTCGAGGAGATCAATGAAGTCCAGGATCGCGTCGGCGTGCTCGATGGGGGCGCGCTCGAGGCGTTGCCGCAGTTCGAGTTCACGATTGCGCGTGGGGAAATCGAGTTGGATGGGCTTCGCCATGGGCTCCTCCGGGGAGTGGATAAGGCGGTCAGCTAAAGCCGGTCAGCTGAGAACCGGTCAGCGCAAATGCGGTCAGGTGCTCATCTGGCTTTTTTCCTGCTGACTTGTTCAGGGCGAGCGGCGGGCTGGATCTGTACCAGGCCGGGCATACGGTAATTCGGCAACGCCCACTTGCGCTCCACTTCAACGCCCTGCTGCGGCGTTGGATTGTGAAAGCGATGATTCGTCGGCGGGAGCGGCGGACGTCCCTTTTTCGGCAGTGGCTCGATTTTTACCGGCGTCTCTTTGTAGGCAGGCGTGTGGACGACAACATCGACGTTGTTGCTGGTAAGCGTGTTGATCGGTTCGAGCTGCGAGTTCAGCGGCGCGTAGACCTGATTGCCGCTGACGCGATCGGTGACGAGCACGCGCAACTGGATTTCTCCGTCGCGCGATTTGACTTTGACCCAGCGGCCGCTCTCGAGGCCACGCTCGCGGGCGAGCTCGGGTGAAACTTCCAGGAAGCTGTCGGGCGCCTTCATCACAATGCCGGGGACGCGGTAGGTCATGTTGCCGGCTTCGAAGTGCTCGAGCATGCGGCCGTTGTTCAGGTGCAGGTCGTACTCGGAATCTTCCTGCTGGCTGGGCTCATTCCACTCGATGGGGTGGAACTTCGCCTTGCCGTCGGGGAAAGGGAACTTGTCGACGTAGAGCAGGGGCGTGTCGGTGCCGTCAGCCTCGACGGGCCACTGCAGGCTGTTGTAGCCGGAGAGACGAGCATAGGTGACGCCGGCGAAGAGGGGAGCGATGCCCGCGCATTCGTCCATCACGTCGGACGGCGATTTGTAACTCCAGTTGGCGCCGAGGCGGTTGGCGATGTCCTGAATGATGACCCAATCAGCGCGCGTGCCGGGCAGTGGCTCGATCACTTGGTAGAAACGCTGGATGCGGCGTTCGGTGTTGACGAAGGTGCCTTCCTTCTCGTAGCTGGGCGTGCCGGGCAGGATGACGTCCGCATATTGCGCGGTCGTGGTGAAGAAGATTTCCTGCAGCACGAAAAGCTCGAGGCGCTCGAATCCGGCAGCGACGTAGTGCTTGTTGGATTCGGAGCTGATCATGTCTTCGCCGATCAGGTAGAGGGACTTGATGTGGCCTTCGTGCATGCCGTCGACCATCATGTGGTTGTCCATGCCATCGCGGTCGGGGAGGTCGACGCCCCAGGCCTGCTCCCAGTGGCGGCGGCTCTCCGGCTCGGAGACGGGCATGTAGCCGGGATACTTGTCGGGCATGGATCCGAAGTCGCTGCAGCCCTGGACGTTGTTGTGCCCGCGCAGCGGATAGCCTCCGGTGCCGGGCCGCCCGTAGTTGCCGGTGAGCAGCAGCAGGTTTGAGAGCGCGGTTGAAGTGTCGGAACCGTGCTTGTGCTGCGTGACGCCCATCGCCCACAGAATGCAGGTGGCTTTGGAGCGGACGATTTCTTCGGCGACGGTGCGAATGGTGTCGGCGGGAATGCCGCTCTTCTGCTCGGCGAATTCGAGGGTGAAGGGTTCGAGGCTCTGTGCGTATTTGTCGAAGTTGTTGACGCGGCGCTGAATGAAATCCTCGTCGTGCCAGCCGTTGTCGAGGATGTAGCGGGCGACGGCGTTGACCCAGACCATGTCAGTGCCGGGTTTGGGCTGGAGCCAGATGTCGGCGCGATGGGCCATTTCGTTTTTGCGCAGATCGGCAACGATGAGCCGCTGGCCACGCAGTTTGTGGGAACGCTTGACGCGCGTGGCGAGGACGGGATGGTTTTCAGCCGCGTTGGTGCCGACCATGATGACCAGGTCGGCGCGCTCGATGTCGGAGATGGAGCCGGAGTCGCCGCCATATCCGACAGTGCGGCTCAGGCCTTTGGTCGCGGGCGACTGGCAGTAGCGGGAGCAGTTGTCGACGTTGTTCGTGCCGATGACGGCGCGCGCCAGCTTCTGCATCAGATAGCTTTCTTCGTTGCTGCACTTCGACGACGCGATGAACTCGAGCGCATCGGGGCCGTGCTTGGCGCGAATTTCCTTCATGCGGTTGGCGATGAAGTCGAGGGCCTCATCCCAGGAGCACTCGCGGAAGCGGTCGCCGTCGCGGATGAGCGGGGAGGTGAGGCGGTCGCCACTGTTGACGAAGTTGAAGCCGAACTTGCCCTTGATGCAGGTGGAGATGCCGTTGGCCGGGCCGTCCTTCGGCTCGACTTTGAGGATCTGGCGATCGCGATGCCAGATGTCGAAGGCGCAGCCGACGCCGCAGTAGGTGCAGACGGTTTTGGTCTTCTCGATGCGGGTCATGCGCATCGCTGCTTCGACTTGCGAAAGCTTCAGGATGGGACCGTAGCCGAGATCGGGCTCGACGTTCTTGACGAGGTCGATCATGTCGGTGAGTGCCTGGCGTGGCAGGCTGGTGAAATATCCAGCTTCGCCGAGCATGGATTTTTCCATGAGGGCGTTGCACGGGCAGACGGTGACGCAGTGTCCGCAGGAGACGCAGCTGGATTCGCCGATGGTTGAGCCGCCGTCCCACAGGACACGCGGATGCGCATCTTCCCAGCGGATGGTGAGGGTTTCGTTCACCTGCACGTTCTGGCAGGCCTCGACGCAACGTCCACAAAGAATGCACTGGTCGGGATCGTAACGGTAGAAGGGATTGGTATCGTCCTTCTCGTACGGCTTTTGCCGGTAGGGGATGGACTGGTGCTCGACTTTGAGCAGCGCGGTGGTGTTGTGCACCGTGCAGTTCTCGTTGTTGTTGTCGCAAACGGTGCAGTAGAGCAGGTGGTGGCCGAGGAGGCGATCGAAGGCCTCGCGCTGCGCTGCCTGGGCGCGGTAGCTTTCGGTCTCGACGCGCAGGCCGCGCTCCACACGCATCCCGCAGGCGCGCACGAGGTGGCCATTGACCTCGACCATGCAGGTGTCGCACGTCTGGATGGGCCCGAGCTGTTGCAGGTAACAGACCTGGGGCAGCTCTCTGTCGGATTCGCGATTGATGGCCTCGATGAGAGGCTCGCCGATGATGCCCTCGCAGGAGCGGCCATCGATGAGGATCTGCGTCTTCTCAGGGGCGGGCGGCGCAACGCCAAGTTCGGCGTTAAGAAAATGCGGGCGAACGGCGTTCTCGAGGCTCATAGCGAATCCGATGCGCGTGGAATGTGGGGGGCCAGACCGGTTCTTGCTATTGCAATCAGGCTACGCTTTCTTCCCTGTTGCGCTTCTGGTCGATTTCCTCTTCCTTCTTCTGGTTCTCAGGGGTCAGCTCGACGCGAAAGCCGAGTTCGCGGAGCTGGCGGGCGGTGACGTTGAAGGAGCGGCCACCGTCTTCCGCTACGGCCGGAGTGAGGCCGACCCAGATGGCGCGCCCTCTGAAGGTGTCGTAGTCGTCGAAGCGGGCGGGGCCGTGCACACGGAAGGGAGCATTCTGTTCAGGAAGGAGCGAGACGCTCACCTCGATGGAGCTGTCGCTCTGCTCGATGTGGAAGTGAACGGCGGCAGGCTCGTCCTGAGGCTTGGTTTGTAACGGCATCGCAGAGATTACCCTTCCGGAATGGATGCGGAGGGGTCTGGACGCGGTTGCGCGCAAGGACTTATCCAGCCGGTAGTTACTAAATTGCAATTTGGGAGCCAGACAGATTCGTAATAGGCGGGGTAAGCGAACGACCTGCGAGCCGGCCCCTTCTATACTCATCGGCAGAGCTATTCACAAGGAAGACAGGAGGGAGCCGGCATGTTCGCCGCAGTGCGTTTTGTGTGGAATGCCACGGCTGGGCACCGGCTGCGTCCCTGGCGAAGCGAGTATCTGAAGTGGCGGATCGAAACGTACTCGGGGAAGAAAGCCGACGAACTGGGGACGCGCGAGGTGCTCGCTTTCATTTGGCAGGAGAAGTGGAACCTGCTGCGCTTTCTGCGCTGGACCAATGAGATGGAAAAGCTGAAAAAGGCCGGCGTGGGCTACGAATCACGAGCGGGAGAGTGAGCTACCCGGAAGTCATGCGTGGCAGGCACGGAAACCTCCGCTCTGCGCGCTCCGTCTGATGTAATTGAATGATGACCAGGAGAATAGCGGACGCGCCGCGCGTTGTTGGGTTGATTTGTGCGCTGGCTGTGGTTCCGCTGTGCCGGTCGCAGCAGCCGAGTCCCGCGCGACAACCAGCGCCGCCGGCGCAGCCGCAGGGCCAGGCGACGCAGGATTCAACTGCCGATCCGAATGCCGATCCCAACCTGGAGATGCCCACGTTTCGCGTCAGCACGAGTGTCGTGATTGTGCCAACACTGGTCGAAAAGCCGAATGGCGATGTGGTGTACGGGCTGAAGCCGTCGGACTTTCAAGTGTTCGACAACGGCGTCGAGCAGAAGATCCATGTGGATGACGATCTGGACACGCAACCGGTGTCGCTGGTCGTGTGCGTGGAGCGGGGGCGCGACGCGCCAATGGAGTTCGACAAGATCGGCAAGCTGGGGCCGCTGCTCGAGGAGTTCATCGGCAACGGGCGCGGCGAGGTGGCGCTGGTGGCCTTCGATTCGCGGCCGGTGTGGGTTGAGCCTTTCACGCAGAATGTGGATTCCGTCACGAAGGCGCTCCGCAAAATGCCGGGCGGGGACGGCGGGGCGGCGATTCTGGATGCGGTGGGGTACTCGGTGAATCTGCTGGAGGAGCAGCCGCAGGATCACCGGCGCGTGCTGTTGCTGATCAGTGAATCGCGCGACCATGGGAGCCATCGCTTCACGGTGCCGCAGCTGGTGGAGCGAATCGGTACAAGCAATACGCTGGTGCAGAGCCTGGTCTTCTCGCCGTCGAAGGCGGAGATGATCGAGTGGGCGCGCGGTCACGGCGGAGAGGGAACTGAGGCGAACCTGCTGGCGCCTCTGATGATGACCGTCAATGCCATGCGGCGGAATACGCCGAAGACGCTGGCGGCGCTGAGCGGCGGCGAATACTCTCCGTTCACGCGCGACAAGGGATTTCAGAAGCGGGTGCTGGAGGCGGCGAGCCACGCGAGGAATCGATATATCCTCAGCTTCCATCCGACGGATTTGACGCCGGGACTGCACACGATTCGGGTGAAGCTCACGCAGGATTACGGTGCGCATGTCATTGCGCGGGACAGCTACTGGGCCATTCATCGCGACGACGCCGAGACGCGCTGAGCGGCGCCAGAGCGCGTAGCTGAGACGACAGCCGAAGCATCCAAAACAGGGAATCAGAAGGAGTGGCATGGGCGAGCGTGTAACGCTGCGGGCCTCTGATGGTCACGAACTGGACGCGTATGTGGCGCGGCCGGCCGGAACGCCTGAGGCCGGGCTGGTGGTGGTTCAGGAAGCATTCGGCGTCAACAGCCATATTCGCTCGGTGGCGGACGGGTTTGCGCAGGACGGATTTTTGGCAGTAGCTCCGGCGCTCTTCGACCGGCAGCAGCGCGGAGCAGAATTCGGCTACACCGGTGAGGATGCGCAGAAGGGGCTGACGCTGGCGCGCAGCGGCAATCCGGAGAGCTGGGTGAAGGACGTGGCTGCGGCGATCGAATATGCGCGGCAGCAGACGGGCAGGAAGGTTGGCGTGATCGGCTACTGCATGGGTGGAACGGTGGCGTGGCTGGCAGCGGCGCGACTGCACCCGGATGCGGCGGTAGGCTATTACGGCGGCCACATCGCCCGCTTTGCGCAGGAGGAGTTGCACGCTCCGGTGATGCTCCACTTCGGCAAGCAGGACCAGCACATTCCGAAGCAGGAGATCGACAGCAAGGTGGCGGCCGCGCATCCTGAGGTGCCGATCTACTGGTACGACGCGGGGCATGGATTCAACACCAGCGATCGGGCCAGCTACAACCCCGACGCCGCGCGGGTGGCGCGCGAGCGCTCGCTGGAGTTCCTGAAGAAGCACCTGACGACATGAGAGACGATGCACGCCGGATTGACCGCGAACCCGACAGTTCGGGCATCGGTTCCTCTTCCGATCTGAACCTGGAGCCCACGGCCGGGGAAGAAACCCGATCCGGGCACGATTTCTCGCACGCTTGGAGAGCGCTGCGCCACCGGAACTTCCGCCTCTTCTTCGGCGGCCAGACAATCTCGCTGGTCGGCACCTGGATGACGCGCATCGCGACGTCGTGGCTGGTGTACCGGCTGACCGGGTCGTCACTGCTGCTGGGCACGGTGAGCTTCATGGGGCAGATTCCCACGTTCCCGCTGGCGCCGTTTGCCGGCGTTTGGGTGGACCGCTGGGACCGCCGGCAGGTGCTGCTGTGGACGCAAACGCTGGCCATGGTGCAGTCGCTGCTGCTGGCATGGCTGACGCTTTCGCATCGGATCAACATTGCGGAAATCCTGGCGCTGAGCGCGTTCCAGGGCGTGATCAACGCCTTTGACATGCCGGGACGACAGGCGTTCATGGTGCAGATGGTGACGCCGGAGGAAGCAGACGCGGCGGGCGCTGCGGGCGGGGAACGCGGCGATCTGCAGAATGCGATCGCCATCAACTCGTCGATGGTGAACGCGGCGCGCCTAATTGGGCCGTCGCTCGCCGGGCTGGTGATTGCGGCCAGCAGCGAGGGCTGGTGCTTCCTGATCGACGGCATTAGCTACATCGCGGTGATCATTTCGCTGCTGATGATGCGCGTCCACGGCGCGCGCGTGCGGTCCAGGGCGCGGTCGATGATCGAAGAGATGCGCGAGGGGTGGTCGTACGTGTCGAGCTTCGCGCCGATCCGGACGATCCTGCTGCTGTTCTGCCTGGTGAGCCTGATGGGCATGCCGTACATGGTGCTGATGCCGGTGTTTGCGGCCACTGTGCTGCATGGCGGAGCGCACACGCTGGGCTTCCTGATGGCGGCGGCCGGGGCAGGCGCGCTGATCTCCGCCCTGTCGCTGGTGCTGCGGCGGTCGGTGCGCGGCCTGACGCGGATGATCGCGATTGCGGCGATCGTGTTCGGAGCGGGGCTGGTGGCGTTTGGGATGTCGCACTGGCAGTGGCTGTCGATGCTGATCCTGGTGTTCACCGGATTCGGCATGATGCAGGGAATGACGGCGAGCAACACAGTAATCCAGACGCTGGTGCCGGAAGACAAGCGCGGACGTGTGATGAGCTACTACATGGCGGCGTTTGTCGGGATGGCGCCTTTTGGGAGCCTGCTGGCGGGATCTATGGCGCACTGGATCGGCGCGCCGCGGACGGTGATGGCGACCGGAACGTGCTGCATCGCCGGGGGGCTATGGTTCTGGTCGTGGCTGCCGGCGCTTCGGCGTGATATCCGGCCGATCTACGAGCGGCTGGGGATCATTGCGCGGTTGCCGGAGGAAGTGGAGGAGACGGGGCCGAACTGAGCCGCTGAGCGGGCAAGAAAAATCCCCGGACGGTATCGGATCCGGGGATCACAGGAGGTGTTTCTTCACTTAGCGAAACCAGAATAGGGGAGCAGGCGCCGCGTGTCGTGGAGACAAAGATCGCTTTTTGTCTCCACCTTTGGTTGGATTACTACGGTGCCCTGTGCTAATTCTGGCGCGCTTTGTGGTCGCCGTTGCGGCCGTTGCCGTTCCCGTTCCCGGTGCCGTTCTGCTGGGGGGCGAGCAGGACGCGGCGCAGCGCGCGAATCAGTTCGGGGCCGGTCTCTTCCAGTTCGCGAACGTGCCAGGCGGCCAGCGAGGCCAGCAGCTTTTCCCCATGAGGCGTCATGCGCAGCAGGATGCGGCGATGGTCCGTCGGATCGGGGCAGCGGCGCAGCAGGCCCTGCTCGATCGTGCGATCCACCAGCTCGACGGCGCTGTTGTGCTTGAGGAGCATGCGCGCCGCGACGTTGGCGATGGTGGGGTCAAGCTCCTCCGGCATACCCCAGACGCACTGCAGCAGTTGATATTGCTGGGCGCGCAGTCCGGCGGCGTCGGCGGCAAGACTGGAGAAGTGCAGGAATTTTCGGAGCTGGAATCGAAACTCCGCCAGGCGGCGCATCTGAGCCCGGGTGAGCGGAACCGGCTCGCTGGAAGTGGATGACGACTTCTGGCCCTGACGGGTGAGAGACAGGACCCCGGAGTTTTCCGCGAAAATCATGGCAACATCGTAACACGATATATCGTGCTACGACATTTGGGCGGCGGTGTCGGGGGGCGCGCCGGGGTCGGCGAGGATGGCCCGGGCGTCGGCCTCATCGTCAGCGCTGACCTGCATTTCCAGGGGTCCCAGGCCGGGTTCCATGATGCGGGCGTTCTCTCCGGAGAGGAAGACCTCAATGCCGGCCGACTGGAGCCGGAGCTTCGCCATTTCGGCTTCCAGGGGTTCGGTAAAGCTGGCAATTGTTACCAGGTCAGGCATAAATCTCCCTTTCGTTGGGCGGTCGCGTGCTGCCACTGTACTGCGCCCGGAGAGGATTTGCACGGCGCCGATCCGGACGCGGCTGCGGGTTTTCATTCAGTGGACGCCGGAATGGGCGCGCGGGGCTGCCTGGGTTCTGAAATGCGGAGCGGTTCGGGCTGGCGTGCGCGACATTTAGAATGAGAAGTTCTCCGGAGGAGATTTGCATTGATCCCGCGCTATACACGGGCCGTGATGGGCCGCATCTGGACCGATGAGGCGAAGTACCGCGCCTGGCTGGAGGTGGAAACTACGGCCAGCGAAGTGCTGGCTGAAGACGGAATTGTGCCGCAGGAGGCGGCGAAGGCCATCCGCGAACGCGGAGACTTCGATGTGGAGCGCATCCGGCAGATCGAAGCGGAAGTGAAGCACGACGTGATCGCGTTCACGACCGCGGTGGCGGAGAAGATAGGGCCGGAATCGCGCTGGCTGCACTACGGCTTGACCTCCAACGACGTGGTGGACACGGCGCAGGCGCTGCAGGTGAAGGCGGCATCGTCCGTTCTGCGCGAGGATATCGAGCGGCTGCTGGCCGTTTTGAAGACGCGGGCGCTCGAATTTAAACTGACGCCGGTCGTGGGGCGGACGCACGGGATGCACGCCGAGCCGACGACCTTCGGCCTGGTGCTGCTGAACTGGTATGCGGAGATGCAGCGCAACCAGGAGCGCTTTGCCGCTGCCGCCGAGCAGATGCGGGTGGGCAAGCTTTCGGGCGCGGTGGGAGCGTTTGGGCACATTGGGCCGCAGCAGGAAGAACGCATCTGCGCGAAGCTGGGGCTGCTGGCCGCTCCTGTGGCGACGCAGGTGATTCAGCGGGACCGGCACGCTCATTACCTTGCGACCCTGGCGGTGCTTACGGCGACGCTCGACAAGATTGCCACGGAGGTCCGGCACCTGCAGCGGACAGAAGTGCGCGAGGCGGAGGAATATTTCTCCGAAAAGCAGAAGGGCTCGTCGGCGATGCCGCACAAGCGTAATCCGATTACGGCGGAGCAGATCTGCGGTCTGGCGCGGGTGGTGCGGGCGAACGCGCAGGCGGCGCTCGAAAATGTGGCGCTGTGGCATGAGCGGGACATTTCGCACTCCTCGGTGGAGCGCGTGATCCTGCCGGATTCGGCGATCCTGGCGGATTATCTGCTGACGAAAACGTCGGACCTCATCGAGAAGCTGGTCGTCTATCCGGAGCGCATGAAGAAGAACCTCGAGAGCACGGGCGGGCTGATCTTCAGCGGGCAATTGCTGCTGGACCTGGCGGAAGCGGGCATGCTGCGTGAGGATGCGTATCGGCTGGTGCAGAAGCATGCGATGAATGCGTGGCAGAATGACCTGGTCTTCCGCGATCTGGTGCGGCGCGATAAGGAGATCACGTCGCGGCTGAAGCCGGAGCAACTGGAGCGGACCTTCGATCTGACTCGGCAGCTGGGTAATGTGGACGCGATCTTTACGCGCGTGCTGGGCAGCAGCGAGGGGCGCGAGTACGGGGCATGAGCGCCGGCGCGGGCACCTGGAACCTGACCGTCGCGATGACGGGCGCGAGCGGCGGCGTCTTTACGCGGCGGCTGCTGCAGGCGCTGGAATCGGATGAGCGCGTCAGCCGGGTGCATTTCATTCCGTCGGAAAACGCGTTGCGGGTGCTGGCGGAGGAACTGGCGATCTCCGGACGGAATGAGCTGACGGACAAGCTGCTGGGCGGGCGAGCAACAAAGATCACGCAGCACAGCGAGAACGATGTGGGTGCGGCAATCGCCAGCGGGAGTTATCCATCAAGTGGGATGATCGTGCTGCCGTGCAGTATGGGCACGCTGGCCGGCATTGCGAACGGGATGGCGGAGAACCTGATCGAGCGCGCTGCCGATGTTTGCCTGAAGGAGCGGCGTCCGCTGATCCTGTGCCTGCGGGAGACGCCCTTCAACAAGATTCACATTCGCAACATGGGCCTGGCGGCGGATGCGGGGGCGACGATCTATCCGGTGATGCCGACGTTCTACAACAAGCCGGTTGATTCGGACGCGATGGCGAAGCAGTTTGTAGATCGCGTGCTGGCGCACATTAGGCTGCCGCAGCGGGATGCCTACGTGTGGAAACCGGAGCAGTAATCAGGAATCAGCGTTCAGGACTACGTCGTGAGGCGCACCAGTTGTTCAGCTTCGACGCGCGGGCCGAGGATCGAGACCTTCGGCACCTGGCCGCGCGCCATTGCCACCTCGTCGCATTTGTAGAGGCGCGGGCAATTCTGGCAATCCTTGAAAATCTTGTCGGGTAAGGCGGCGCGGTCTTCGACTTCGCGAAAGCCGTATCGGAAGAAGTAGTCCGGAATGCGCGTGAAGAGGCACACGCAGCCGACGCCGTGCTGCTCGGCTTCGGCGAGCAGAGTCTTGAGGAGTTCGCCGCCGACGCCGTGGCTCTTGGCCTCGGGGCGGACGACGATGGAGCGGACCTCGGCGAGGTGCGGGCCGTAGAGGTGGAGCGCTCCGCAGCCGAGAAAAATGCCGCCTTCGGATTCGGCAACGGTGAAGTCGCGCACGTTCTCGCAGATTTCGGCGAAGGGGCGGCGCAGCAGCGTGCCATCGTGCGAGAGGCTGTTGACCAGCTCGTAGATGTTGGTGGCGTCCTGGAGGCGCGCCTTACGCACCAGCATGGGCGGCCTCCTCTTCTGCGCCAAATTGCACGCCATACCGCTCGGCGAGCGCACGAACGCGAGCTTCCGTTGACTCGACAGCTGCGCGGACGCGGGCCCGGGCGGTGCCGCCGATCACGTCGTGGCAGTCGAGCGTGGCCTGCAGCGTAATCGCGTCGAAGAAATCCTCGTCGAATTCCTCGCCGAACTGGCGCAGCTCGTACAGCGTTAGATCGCCGAGTTCGCACTCTTTATCGAGGCAATAGCGGACCGCGTTGCCGACCTTCTCATGCGCTTTGCGGAAAGGCAGGCCCTTGTGGACGAGGTAGGTGGCCGCCGCCATGGCATTGAGGAAGCCGGTCTGCGCCGCGCTGAGCAAGCGGTCGTGCCGGAAGTGGACGGCGGCCGTGAAGCCGGGCAGCAGTGCGAGCAAGCCGCGCAGCGTTTCGGCAATCTCGAAGACGGGCTCCTGCGTTTCCTGCAGGTCTTTGTTGTAGGCCAGCGGCAATCCCTTGATCAGCGTGGCGAGCGTGGTAGCAGCGCCCAGCAGGCGGCCGCTCTTGCCGCGCAGAAGTTCCGTCAGGTCGGGATTCTTCTTCTGCGGCATGGCGCTGGAGCCGGTGGAGAATGCCTCGGGCAATTCGACAAAACCGAATTCGGCCGTGGAGTAGAGCGTGATCTCTTCGGCAAAGCGCGATATGTGCAGGCCGAGCGTCGACGCTGCCTGCGCGAATTCGAGGGCGAAGTCGCGATCGCTGGTCGCGTCCATGCTGTTCGCGGTCGGCGCAGTGAATTTCAGTTCCTGCGCAGCGATGGACCTGTCGAGCGCCAGCGTGGCGCCCGCGACGGCTCCGGAGCCGAGAGGGCAGAAATTGAGGCGCGCGCGGCAATCCTCGAAGCGCGAGATGTCGCGGAGAATCATCTCCACATAGGCGAGAAGCCAGTGCGCGAGCAGGACCGGCTCAGCGCGCTGCAGGTGCGTGTACGAGGGCATCGCTGCGGACTCAGCTTCGTCGGCATGCTCGAGAAGAGCCGCGGCCCAGGCGACAAGCTGCGCGATGGAGTTGTCGATCGCGTCGCGGACGAAGAGGCGGAGATCGGTGGCGATTTGCTCATTGCGGCTGCGGCCAGTGTGGAGCTTGAGCGCAAGATCGCCGATTTCCTGCGTCAGCTCGAGTTCCACGAAGTGGTGAATGTCTTCCGCGGACGAGTTGGCGATCGCCGGATTGGCTGACGTCAGCTGCGTTGCGTCGCCGGCGATGCGCGTCAGCACGCGGTCCAGACCGCCGACTGTGGTTTCGAACTCGGCAGCAGTGAAAATAGACGCGGCAGCCAGCGTGCGGGCGTGCGCTTTGCTCGCTGCGACCTCCTGGGGCAGCAGGCGCCAGTCGAACGGGAGCGACCGCTGCCACTGTTCGAAGAGCGGGTCGAGCGGCTCACGAAAGCGCCCGGACCACATTTTGGAGGCTTGCTCGCTCATCGTCCGTCCTCGCGTTTCCCGGCGCCGTTGTTGAGCCGCGGCATCTCCGAGCCGTGGCTCAGAGTGATGAGGCCGGTCTCAGCGTAGGCCAGCAGCTTGTCGCGCGTGTCGGTAATGTCGAGGTTGCGCATGGTGAGCTGACCGATACGGTCGCGCGGCGAGAAGGCGGAGTCGGTCTTCTCCATGCTGAGGCGCTCGGGATGGAACGTGAGATTGGGCGACTCGGTATTCAGGATCGAGTAGTCGTTGCCGCGGCGCAGTTCCAGCGTGACCTGGCCGGTGATGGCGCTGGCCACCCAGCGCTGCGCGGACTCACGCAGCATGATCGCCTGTGGATCGAACCAGCGTCCCTGATAGAGGAGGCGGCCCAGCTTGCGGCCGTTCTCGCGGTACTGCTCGATGGTGTCTTCGTTGTGAATGCCGGTGATGAGGCGCTCGTAGGCGATGAACAGCAGGGCCATGCCCGGCGCTTCGTAAATGCCGCGGCTCTTGGCCTCGATGATGCGGTTCTCGATCTGGTCGGACATGCCGAGGCCGTGGCGGCCGCCGATGCGGTTGGCCTCGAGGAGGAGCTCAACGGGATCACGGAAGTCTTTGCCGTTGAGCGCGACGGGATAGCCCTGCTCGAAGCGGACGGTCACTTCCTCGCGGCGGATCTCGACGTCGTCGCACCAGAAGGCAACGCCCATAATGGGATCGACGATGCGGATACTGGTCGAGAGGTGCTCCAGGTCCTTGGCTTCATGGGTGGCGCCGAGCAGGTTGGAGTCGGTGGAGTAGGCCTTCTCGGCGGACATCTTGTAGTCGAAGCCGGATCTTTGCAGGAAGGCTGACATCTCGGCGCGGCCGCCGAGTTCGTCGATGAACGCGGGATCGAGCCACGGCTTGTAAACCTGCAGACTGGGATTGACGAGCAGGCCGTAGCGGTAGAAGCGCTCGATGTCGTTGCCCTTGAACGTCGAGCCGTCGCCCCAGATGTTGACGCCGTCCTCCTTCATGGCGGTAACCAGCATCGTGCCGGTGACGGCGCGTCCGATGGGCGTGGTGTTGAAGTAGGTGACGCCTGCGGTGGAGATGTGGAAGGCGCCGGACTGCAGGGCGGCGATGCCTTCACGCACCAGAGGCCCGCGGCAGTCGATCAGGCGCGCCTTCTCAGCTCCGTATTCGAGCGCCTTGCGGGGGATCGCGTCGTAGTCGGTTTCGTCGGGCTGGCCGAGGTTGGCGGTGTAGGCGTACGGCCGCGCGCCCTTCTGCTTCATCCAGTGAAGCGCGGCGCTGGTGTCGAGGCCTCCGGAAAAAGCGATACCGACTTTCTGGCCGACCGGCAGATTTTCAAGGATTACAGACATTTCGTACCTTTGCCGAGCAGCATCAGCAGGAGCGCCTTTTGCGCGTGCATCCGGTTCTCCGCCTGATCGAAGACGACGGACTGCGGTCCATCGAGCACCGCGTCGGTGACTTCGGCGTTGCGATGCGCCGGCAGGCAGTGCATGAACACTGCTGTGGGCGCGCCATGCCCCATCAGCGCTTCGTTCACCTGGTAGGGCTTGAAGATGGGCGCGCGTTTCGTCGCTTCATGTTCGAAGCCCATGCTGGTGCAGATATCCGTGTAAATTGCGTTCGCGCCTTTGACCGCGGCAATGGGGTCGTTGACCAGCGTGATGTTCGACCCGGTGATGTTAGCGATGGCGCGCGCCTGGGCGACGATGTCGGCTTTCGGCGCGTAGTTCTTTGGCGTGCCGATGGTGCAGTGCGCGCCGAGCAGGGCCGCGGTGAGCATCAGCGAGTGGCAGACGTTGTTGCCGTCGCCGACGTAGGTGAAGTTGAAGCCGCGCAGATTGCCGAAGCGCTCTTCGAGGGTCATGAAGTCGGCGATCGCCTGGCAGGGGTGCTCGAGGTCGCTGAGCGCGTTGATGACCGGGACGGCGGCATACTGCGCCATCTCGGTGATGGTCTCGTGCGCATAGGTGCGCAGCACGATGACGGAGACCCAGCGCTCGACGTTGCGCGCGATGTCGGAGATCGACTCGCGCTCGCCGAGCGGCGACTGCGTCTGGTCGACAAAGACGGCGTTGCCGCCGAGCGTGTTGATGGCCGTCTCAAAGGTGAGCCGCGTGCGCAGCGAGGCCTTTTCAAAGAACATGACCATCTGCTTCGCGTCGAGCGCCCAGCGATACGAGGCCGGGTTGCGCTTCACGTCGTGCGCGAGCGAGAGGATCGCCGCAAGCTCATTGCTGGTGAGGTCGGCGACGGAACAGAGGTCGCGTCCCGCGAGCGACTCGTGCGGGATGCCGGGCTCGACTTCCTGAAGGATGGCGGGCTTACTGGCCAACGTTGTGTCCTCCTTTGGACGGAGCGGCAGCCGCAACGGCCGGTTGCTCGCTCAGGATGGCGTCGAGCGCCGCGATGGCCTCGTCGACATGGTGCTTCTGCAAAATGTAGGGCGGCAGGAAGCGCAGAACCGTCTCGTCCGTGCGATTGATGAGGATGCGGCGCTTCAGCATTTCGGTGACGACCTGCTTCGCCAGGTCGGCGGAGTCGAGTTCGAGGGCGAGCATCAGGCCCATGCCGCGCGCTTCGACGGCGGATGAGTGTTTCTGGGCCAAGTGTTCGAGCCGCTGCTGAAAATACGAGCCGACGTCGGTAATGTGGTCGAGCAGGCGCTCGCGCTCAATCGTCGAGAGGACAGCGAGCGCGACGGCGCAGGCCAGCGGACCTCCGCCGAAGGTGGTGCCATGCATGCCGGCGTGGATGGCGCGGGAGGCTTCCTCGGTGCAGAGCATCGCGCCCAGCGGGATGCCGCCGGCGAGCGGCTTCGCGAGCGTGACGACGTCCGGCTGGATTCCGTAATGCTGGTACGCGCACCACTTGCCGGTCCGGCCAAATCCGCACTGTATCTCGTCGGCGATGAGCAGAGCTCCGGTGGAGCGGGTGAGCTCGCGCGCGGCCTGGAAGAATTCCTGCGAGACAGGGCGCACGCCGCCTTCGCCCTGGATGGGCTCAATGAGAATGGCGCAGACGTCGTCGGAGAACTTTGCCCTGAGGTCGGCGACGTCGTTGAAATTCACGAATTCAACGCCGGGCATGACCGGATCGAAGGGCTCGCGATACTTTTCCTTCCATGTGGCGGCGACGGCGCCGATGGTGCGGCCGTGGAAGCTGTGTTCCAGCGCGAGGAACTTCGTCCCGAGAGGCTTGCCTTCACTGCGCCTCACCTTCGCGTAGGCGCGGGCCAGCTTCAGCGCGGCTTCATTCGCTTCCGTTCCGCTGTTGCAGAAGAAGGCGCGGTCCATGCCGGTAGCTTCGGTGAGACGCAGAGCAACGGCGGCCTGCCCCTCGTGGAAGTAAAGATTCGAGACGTGAATGAGCTTGCGGCTCTGCTCGGCGATAGCCGCTTCGATCGCTGGATGCGCATAACCGAGCGCGTTGACGCCGATGCCGCTGAGCAGATCGAGGTAGCGGTCGCCCCTTTCGTCGATGAGGTGTACGCCCTCGCCACGAACAAAGAGGATCGGATTGCGGTCGTACGTGCCGAGCAGCAGCCTGGCTTCGGCGGCTTTCAGTTCATCGAGTTTCGACATGGCTTTCTCAGTTGGGTGCTCGGATGCGAGCGCAGCGTTGCTCATGCGACCATGACCTCCGTTCCGTGGACGATGCGCTGGCTGCACAGATCAGGAAGCACTGCGGCTTCCGCAGCGGGCAGGATGCGGACGCGCTTCACACCATTGAGCAGAGCTTCGCGGCAGGCGCTGAGTTTCGGCAGCATGCCGCCGGTGATGACGGACTCGCGGGTCAGCGCGGCGATCTGGTCGATAGAGAGCCAGCGCATCACGCTGCCGTCGGCGGCGAGAACGCCAGGAACATCGGTGAGAAAAACGAGCGCGTCGGCTTTGCAGGCAGCCGCACAGGCGGCGGCCATCTCGTCGGCATTGATGTTGTAGTACTCGCCGTCGAAGCCGAGGGCGATGGACGAGATCACCGGCACGGCGCCCATCTTCCAGATGGTTTCGAGCCAGCGCGGATCTGCGGCGGCGATTTCGCCGACGTAGCCGAGGTCGGGCGCGGTCTGTTTTTTGCGCGCGCGAAAGACGAGCCCATCGCCGCCGGAGAGTCCGACGGCGGGCTGGCCATGCGAGCCGAGAGCGGCGACGAGCGCCTTGTTCACGCCGCCGCCGAGGACCATCAGAGCGGTGTCGCGCGTTTCGGCGTCGGTGACGCGCAGGCCGGAGACGAACTCGCTCTGCTTGCCGAGCTGCTTCAGCGTGCGAGTCAGCTGCACGCCGCCGCCATGGACCAGCGCCACCTGGTTGCCGTCCTTCACAAGTTCGGCGATCGCTTTGGCGCACTGGTGGAGAAGTTCTGGATTCTCCAGCGTGACGCCCCCGAGTTTGACTACGTATCTCATGCGAGCCCCTCTGCTTCCTTGAAACCGCACATCAGGTTCATGTTCTGGACAGCCTGTCCGGCAGCGCCCTTGAGCAGGTTGTCGAGGCAGGAGACGATCACGCATCGTCGGCCGTCGGCTGCGAGTTGGAAGCCGATGTCGCAATAATTGGTGTGGACGGAATACTGAATCTGCGGCAGATGGCCGGCAGGGAAGACGCGCACCAGCGGGCTTTCTGCGAAGAAGTTGCGGAAGAGCGCTTCGACGTCGGCGGGTTTCCGCGGTTCGCTGAACCAGACGTAAACCGTCGAGAGAATGCCGCGCGGGATCGGCAGCAGATGCGGCGTGAAGACGATCTGCTCCGGCGCGAGGCTGAGCTGCTCCAGCAACTCGCCGGTGTGCCGGTGCGAGAAGACGGCATAGGCGGAGAGATTGTCCGCCGCATGCATGAAATGCGTTTTCGCCGTCGGCGCCTTGCCAGCGCCGGAAACGCCGGATTTGGCGTCGCAGACGATGCCGCGGGCGGTGTCGATCCAGCCGGCGGCAACCAGCGGCTTGAGCGCGAGGATGACCGAGGTGGAATAACAGCCGGGATTGGCGATGAGATTTGCGCCGGGAATCGCATCGCGATGCAGCTCGGGCATGCCGTAGACGGCTTGTGTCTGGATGGCCGTGGCGACTGCCGATCCCTCGTCGGAAAACTGATAGACGGCGCGATTCGCAGGATTCGTCAGCCGCCATGCGCCGCTGAGGTCGATAACGCGGATGCCGCGCTCGAGCGCCTGCGGAACCAACTCGCGCGACTGCTCGTGCGGTGTCGCGAGGAAAAGGATCTGCGCTTTGCGCTCGGCGAGGAGATCCCAGGAGAAGGGCTCGATGCGGAGACCATTGGGGCCAGTGCCGTTGTTGTCCATCAGCTGCGGATGGACCGACGCCAGCGGCTCGGCATGCGAGTCGGGGCGTCCGAGAAAAAGCGGCGTGCACCCGGCCAGGCCAGGGTGGCGCATCAGGATGCGCGCCAGCTCCATGCCGGCATAGCCTGTGACTCCCAATACCGCTGTTTGGACAGAGGTCAGAGCACAGGGCACAGGGCTCAGGGACGCGGCCCTGGCGTTCGGAGACTGCTTCGAATTGGAGGATTGACCAGACATTTTTTGCAAAACCTGTTCGACTCACGAACCAGCGTTTCGATTCGTTTTCTGTGCCCTGAGCTCTGACTTCAGCCGATCATGCGCTCGAGCTTTTCGCGCAGCGCTGTGGCTCGTCGCTGATCGGGACAAATAATGAGAATCGTGTCGTCGCCGGCCAGCGTGCCGACCACCTCCGGCCACTCCTCATGATCGATGGCGAGGGCGACCGGCTGGGCAGCGCCCCCGGTGGTGCGCAGGACCAGCTGGTTCTGCGCCTGGCGCACACTAAGGCCGAAGCTCGACATCACTTCGTCGACCGAAGGTTCTTCTTCGACGACTGCGACGTGCCCGTGGCCGTTGCCGTTAGGCAGCGCGTATCCGGTCGGGCCCTTGTAGATGCGCAGCTCGTGGATGTCGCGCGAGAGCGTCGCCTGGGTGACATGGAAGCCGCGCCGCACCAGCTTGCGGCGGAGCTCATCCTGGCTGGTGATGGGCTCGGCGGCCAGGAGCTGCCGGATCGTGCTGTGACGTTCGTGTTTGCTCACAAGTTGGTTCCGAAAACAGAAAAAATCGCGGTCAACCGCCAGAAGACGGCTACCGCGCCTCTCTGTATAAAAATACAAGACTGCTGTATAAATATTCAAGAGATAGTTTTCATCGAGTTTCTGCAGGTTTTTTCACAGGTCCACGCACTTAGCGCGAAAAAATCCCGCAAATTTCGTGAAATTGCGTTTTGCGAGAAAAGGAACCCCGTTATAGTTGGATATGGGAACGAGAAATTGTGCTGATCCGGCCCTGTTGACCGGCGGCTCCCGGCCCACACTAGTGGATTCGCGGTTCGACCATGAATCCTGTGGCGTCGGCTTCGTCGCGACCCTCGAAAACCAGCCCTCGCACGACATTTTGAC
>DASYYN010000234.1:0-22199 GCA_035933815.1 Acidobacteriaceae bacterium | reverse complement strand
GCTGCCGCTGCGCCTGATGGAAGAGAAGGCGTTTGGGGATGGCGTGGTGCGGCTGTTCTACCAGGTGCGGAAGTAGGCGAACTCAGGGCTGCGTCTGCCGGGAGGTTTCCACCCATTTGCGGAAGATGCCGATGATCTGCTCGAGGCGCCGCGGATCGCCCGATCCTTCGAAGCGGCTGCCGTCGATGGCGCAGTCGATCCACTCTTCTCCGCTGGTGTCGAGCGCGAGCCGATTGGGCGCGGCGTCCTGAGCGGTGGTGCCCTCAAGACTGATGATCAAACGCCAGCCACGCCGGCGCAGACTCTCCAGACGGATTCCTTCGCGGTGTTCCCAGTCGCCGTCGCACTGGCGTGAATACCAGTCTTCCAGCCACTCCAGATTGTTATCTGACATCAGCGCTCCAACGCGGCCCAGCTTGCGCCTCAGATACAGGCCCCGGTTGCTGTTGCGTCATGCAGTGCAGAGCGCCCAGCCCCCAGATCAAGTCTCCGCAATAAATTCCCACCACCTCGCGCGTGGGAAAGACTCCCGCGAGAATGTTGAGCGCTTTCCGATCGGCGGATTGATTTAAGGTTGGCACAAGCACCAGCCCGTTGGCAATGTAGAAGTTCGCGTAGCTGGCCGGCAGGCGCTGCCCGTCAAAGACAACAGGATCGGGCATCGGCAGCTCGACAATTTCGAAGGGCCGCCCATCGCGGTTGCGCGCCGACCGGAGGCGATCCAAATTTTCGGCGAGCGGAAGATGATTGTCGTCATCGCGATTGGGCTCGACCACCGTCACAATCGTGTTTGGCCCAACGAAGCGCGTTATGTCGTCGACGTGGCCATGCGTGTCGTCGCCGGCGATGCCGCGGTTCATCCAGAGCACCTGGTCGATGCCCAGAAAGTCGTAGAAGATTTTTTCGATTTGCTCGCGGTTGAGGCCCGGATTGCGCTGCTGCACTTGGCTGAGCAGGCACTCCTCGGTGGTGATCAGGGTGCCGGCGCCGTTCACGTCAATGGACCCGCCTTCGAGCACGACGCGATGGGGGCCGCTGGGCGTGTCCACGGTGGGAGTCCATTGCGGCAGTCCGAGCAGGCCGGCGACATGGTCGGGAACCTGGTCGTCCAGATGCCAGTTCGGGTATTTCGCCCACGCATTGAATTTCCAGTTTGTGATGGCGACAGGCGGAGCTCCGGGATCAGCGCTGTCGGCATCGCGGCGAACGAAGATCGGCCCAGAATCGCGCGTCCACACGCGGTCGGTGCGCCAGTGGTGAAAGTGCACGCGCGCCAGATTCACGCCGTTGCGTTTCAAGGTGCCCCGCGCCCGCTTTTCCGCCGCGGCGTCATTTACCAGGATGTGCACGTCCTCGACACGCGCCAGATGCTTCACGATGTCTGCGTAGACCCACGGAATGGGCTGGAATTTGCCCGGCCAGTCGTCGGGATTGTGCGGCCACGCGAGCCACGTGGCTGCATGCGGCGCAAATTCGGCGGGCATCCGGTAGCCCAGTTCGCGGGGGCTTGCCATCATCGCGGACCTCTGCATCGCAGCCGCGCTCATTCGCTGCCTTCCGGAATTTTGTCGTCCGGAATTTTTTCGTCAAGGAAGCGATTGACGATCGGGCCATAGGCGTCGATGCGCCGGTCGCGCAGGAACGGCCAGTTGCGGCGCGTGTCTTCCATCGTTGCGAGGTCGATTTCGCCGATGAGGATCTCTTCGCGGTCGTGCGCCGCCCTGGCGACGATGCGGCCAAAGGGATCGGCGAGGAACGATCCGCCCCAAAACTCGAGGCCCGGACCCTCGGCGCGATTGCCGCACACGTCGCCCTGCTCATGCCCGACGCGATTGACGGCGGCGACGTAAACGCCATTGGCGATGGCATGCCCACGCTGGATGATCTGCCACGCTTCGTATTGCGCGGTGCCGAACTCCTCTTTCTCATGCGGATGCCAGCCGATGGCCGTGGGATAGAAGAGCACACTGGCGCCCTGCATCGCGGTGATGCGCGCGCCTTCCGGATACCACTGATCCCAGCAGACCAGCGTGCCGATCTTGCCGGCCGTCGTGTCGAAGGCACGAAAGCCGAGATCGCCGGGAGTGAAGTAGAACTTTTCGTAGTAGAGCGGGTCGTCGGGGATGTGCATTTTGCGATAGAGCCCGGCGAGGCGGCCATCCGTCTCAAGAAGCGCCGCGGTGTTGTGGTAGAGGCCGGGGGCGCGGCGCTCGAATAAGGACGCGATGACGACGACTTTTTCTTCGCGCGCGACGGCGCCCAGGCGCTCGGTGCTCGGCCCGGGAATGGGCTCCGCCAGATCGAAGAGGCGGATGTCTTCGCGCTGGCAGAAATACTGCGCGCGGAACAGTTCCGGGAGGCAGACGACCTCCGCGCCTCCATGCGCCGCCTCCCGCACGCGGTCGGCGGCCTTGTCCAGGTTGGCGTCTGGATCGGGCCCGCAGCTCATCTGGATGAGGCCGATGCGGAATTTGGTGTTCGTCGCCATATTCGTAATGATCGCAGTTACTTTAATCGTGAAACAAGCAAAAGGCGCAGGCCGTTCGGCCCACGCCTGCTGCTACGAAGCGCTTCCCTACTCGAAAATCAGCACCGCGGCCGCGATCGTAGTCGTCCACAGGCCACGCTTGTCGCCGATCGCCGACTGCGTCACATTGGCGGTGCGGACGATCTTGTTCGAGATGCGGTAGATTTCCTTCTTTTCGTCCCAGCTCTTATCGGGATCGAAATCGACGTCGAGGGTCGTCGCCAGCATCTCCGCGGCCAGCTCTTCCGCGTACTCGCCGGCCTGATCCTCGGTTTCGCCGAAGCTGTGATGTTCGCTCAGATAGCCGTACGTGTTGCGGTCCGCAGGGATGGCGACCCCGATGCTCGATGCGACCAGCCGGTGCGGTTCGCGCGTGGAGTTCTCGGCGACCACGGCAAAGACAACCTCGCCGGGGCTCAGGTATTTCAGCCCCTCTTTGCGCCCGATCAGCTTGGCATTCGGAGGAAAGATGGAAGAGACGCGCACCAGATTCTGCGCAGCAACGCCGGCATCCCGCAGCGCCAGCTCAAACGATGTCAGCCGCTCTTTGTGTTTCCCGACGCCTTTGGTAAAAAACAGCCGCCTCGGGACCATGCTTTTTCCCAATTCTCAGTTCCTCCAGAACAATTCTGCCCGGTGCCGGGACGCGATCACTGAACCCACCCGATGCAACTTAACACAGCCGGAATGCCGCGAGTATATCGGTTTTTTGAATTAACGCCCTATTCATCATACGGCACTGCGAGCCGCTGTTTCGTGTTCCCTTTTTGGCTCGGGGAAGCGCTTCCGAAACGGGCGCGTGGCAATTTCCAGAAACTCCTGCGCGGCGCGCGAAAGCTGCCGGTCCTGACGGAAAACGAGGGCGAGATCGCGCGCCAGCCGCACGCCCTCGATGGAGAGCACGTGCAGCGCGCCGCTGCGTTCCTCTTCGGCAACATTGGTGCGCGGCAGGAAGCCGATGCCCAGCCCGGCGGCGATGTAGCGCTTCAGCATCTCGCTGGACTCCACTTCCATCGCGACGCGCGGCGCAAGCTCGTTGACACGGAACAGCTCGTCCAGCTGCTCACGGCGGCGGCCATGGGTGGGCAGCAGCAATGCGTATTTGGCGATTTCGTCGAGCCTTACTGATTTGCGGCCTGCGAGGTGATGGCTCGACGGAGTGACCAGCGCCAGCTCGTCGCGATGAATCGGCTCCACCCTGAGGCGCGCGTCGCGCACCGGCAGGGAGACGACGCCGAACTCCACCTCGCGATTAGCAACATTTTCGAGAGTGCGCAGGCGGTCGGCGCGGATCACGTTCAACATCACGCGCGGATATTGCTTGCGGAAATCCGCAACGACCTTCGGCAGCACGTACAAATGCGTCGCCTCGTTGGCGCTGATGGAGAGTTCGCCGCGCGGCGCGCGCTCCTGCTCGGCAATGGCCAGAAGAATGTGCTTCTGGCGCTCGACGCAGTACTCGGCAAAGGGTTCGAAGAGCCGGCCCGCCGCCGTGAAGGTCACCTTTCCCCCGTCGCGGTCGAAGAGGCGCGCGCCGACCTCCTGCTCGAGCGAGCGGATCTGCGCCGATACGGCGGGTTGCGTGCGGAGCAGCTTCTGCGCCGCCCGCGAAAAGCTCTTTAGGCGGCTGACTTCCAGAAACGTCCGGAGGTTTTCGAAGTCCATTGCGCTGCTCACAGGATATGCGGGAAAGCCGATTCAGCCTAGTGTCCGGCGATCGGCTCACCCGCGGGGCGGTTCCGCGGCGGCCGGCGCATGATGAACGGCAGCGGGATGAGGCAGACGATGATCAGGCTCAGTCCCCAGAAGGCGTTCTGATAGCTGAGCATGGTCGCCTGGCGGTTCAGCATCTGCCAGGCGTCGCCCATGGCGATCTGCGTCGCGGCGCTCGCGCTCTGGCCCAGTTGCATCAGCGCGGCTCTCGTCGCATCCACAAAGCTGGAGTACTGGCTCGATCCGGGGACTGCATGCGCGCCCAGCGTGGAGATGTGCGTCTGCTGCGTCCGCTGCAGGAATGTGGTCAGCAGAGCTGTCCCCATGGAGCCGCCGATATTGCGGGCGAAATTGGAGAAGCTGGAAATCTGGTTGTTCTTCGTGCGCGGCACACCCAGGTAATTCAGCGTGCTGATGGGGATGAAGACGAAGGACAATCCCATGACCTGGTAGCAGCGCCAGAGCGTGATCTGCCCGAAGGAGACGCCGAGGTCCAGGCGGGTGAGGTTATAGAGTCCAGCCGCGGTGATGGCGTAGCCAATGGCGACCAGCATGCGTGGATCGAATTTGTTGCTGCCCACGATGCGTCCGGCAATCGGCATGGTCAGCATCAGCACCAGCGCTCCCGGCGACAGGACCATGCCCGCGCGCTCCGCCGTGTATCCCAGCAGCACCTGCAGAAACTGCGGAATGAGAACCGTGGTTCCAAAGAGAACCATGCCGAGCACAAATTGCAGGAAAACCGCTGTGCCGAAATTGCGGTTCTTCAGCAGCCTGATGTCGACGATCGGGTCCTCGTGCCGCCACTCCCACCAGGCAAACGTAACCAGCGTGACGGCAGCGATAACGGCGAAGACGCGGATGGTCGGATCGCCGAACCAGTCCTTTTCCTGGCCTTTGTCGAGCACAAATTCGAGGCAGCCGACGCCGATGGAGATGAGGCCGAGGCCGAGGAAATCCACGCGGGCACGGGCCGAGCGCGCCTCTTCTTCTTTCAGGTACGGCGGATCCTCGACCATGCGCTGCGTCAGAATCAGCGAGAGGATGCCGACCGGAAGATTGATGAAGAAGATCCAGTGCCAGTTGAAATTGTCAGTGATCCAGCCGCCCAGCGTCGGGCCGATGGCCGGTGCGACGACCACGGCCATGCCGTAGAGCGCGAACGCCTGCCCGCGCTTGCTCACCGGAAAGGTGTCCGCGAGAATGGCCTGCTCGCTGGGCGCGAGTCCGCCACCGCCCACGCCCTGCAGCACGCGAAACAAGACCAGCAGCGGCAGCGAGGGGGCGAATCCGCAGAGCATGGAGCAGATCGTGAAGAGCATCACGCAGGTCATGTAGAAGCGCTTGCGCCCCATGCGCGCCATCAGCCAGCCGGATATGGGCAGGATGACGGCGCTCGAGACCAGGTAGCTGGTCAGGACCCAGGTGGCTTCTTCTTCGCTGGCGCCGAGAGAACCGGCCATGTGCGGCAGCGCTACGTTGGCGATGGAGGTGTCGAGGACCTCCATGAAGGTCGCCAGCGTGACGGTGAGCGCCACCAGCCAGGGGTTGTGGCCGGGCGTCCAGTTCGCCTCGTCGTAGTGCAGTTCTGCCATGGGCTTCCGTCAAGCGCAATCGTCTCCCCGGCGGCCTGCCGCTGCCAGCCAGCGTCACAATTGCAAAGACTCTCCTCCTGGGATGCAGCGAGGGCGAGGGATTGGAGTGGGCAGTGTTTAGATTAGCAGTCGGCGACGCGGTACACGGAATGGCGAAAACACAGCCGGCAGCAGCGCCGCTGCCGGCATTCCAGCCTATTTGTTCTGCGCCGCGCTTTGCTGTTCAACGAACGCGATCTGGCGCTTGATGAGATCGGCGCTCGGGCCGGAGAGGATGTAATTCAGGCTGTTCCTGAGATGCTCCAGTGCGCCGGGATAGTCGTGCCTGGCGATGAGGGTCAGTGCCAGCAGATCCTCGGCATTCGGTACCGAGTGGTCCGGGTCGAGATCGACGGCCCGCTGGGCCGCGGCACGGGCCGCTTCATTCTTGCCCAGATGGTAGTCGGCCTGCGCGCTGAGGTACCAGAGCAGAGGCGAGCCGGCCGGATCGAGCGCGAGCGCGCGGTCCGCCCACTTCGCCGTCGCCACCCAATCGCGTCTCTCCATGGCAATCGCGCTGAGATAGACGCAGGGCGGCACGAATTTCGGATCGAGTTCCTGCGCTGTGGTGAGCGACTTTACGGCGTCAGCCATGCTGGTCCGCAGCTGCAGCCTCGCCAGCTGGTACCAGGCCTGAGCGAATTGTGGGTTTACCTTCACGGCCTGCTCAAGATCCCTCTGCGCTCCTTCGAGGTTGCGGTGCATCCACTCGTCATGGGCCTTGTCGAACAGTTTGGCTGCCTCCGGCGAGGCGGACTCCCCAATGCTGCTGAACGCTGTTCCGGGGGCGAGTTCGTCGCGCGTGAGCACAATGTTGTCGAGCACGGGCTTGTCGCGCAGGTTCTTCTGCGTGATCCTCACGGTGCTGGAGTGGTAGCCTGGCAGCGGCGCCTGCAGCGAGCATCCTTCGTAATGCTGACTTAGCTGCTCGTTGAGGGAGTCACTCTCGGTGGTGTAGACCTTCGGCAGATCGGCGTGGTCGATGAAGTAGCGCCCTTCGACATTGATGTCGAGCGTCATGGCCGCCTTGCCCGGAGTACAGGAGAGAACGACCGTAATGGGCTCCCAGAGTAGCGGATGGTCCTGGAGCACAACCTTGCCCGAGAGGCCGCCGGAAATCGCGCCCTCGTTCAGATTCGACATGAAGGTGCCGTAGCCCTGATCGACCAACGAACCCGGGCGCGTGATGGTGCTGGTGCCGCCGCCGGCGGGAATGATCGGCTGCTGGCCCGACGCTGCCGCAGCGCAAATAACTACGGCGGATGTAAACAGAAAAGAGGACGAGAACTTTGGCTTCATAGCCCACTCCCGGTCATGATTATTATCGCGCAACTACGCTATTCTGAAGGCCGATGCGGCCCTTTGTGCTTACTTTGGTTTTGCTGCTGCCGGGACTGGCGCGCGCACAGAACTCCACGCCGGACCAGCTTCTGAACCGGGCCATGCAGGAGCAGCAGAGGGGCGATCTGACGGCGGCCATCCGCGACTACCGCAGCTATCTCACTTTGCGCCCGAACACCTTTGTCGCCCACGCCAATCTGGGCGCTGCTCTGGCGCACACCGGCCAGGTCGATTCCGCGATTGCGGAGTACGAGGCGGCGCTGAAACTGGATCCGCAGCAACCCGGGGTCCACCTCGATCTGGGCCTGGCCTATACCCGCAAGGGCGACTTCGTCCATGCGCTGCCGCAGTTCGAAGCTGCTCACCGCGCCAATCCTCGCGACGCACGGACCGCGATCCTGCTGGGCGATGCGGAAGCTCGCACCGGAGAGCCGGGCGAGGCAGTCGCGATGCTGCAGCCGCTGGAAGCCGCGAACGCCGGCAACTCCGATTTTGAATATGTGCTCGGCGAGGCGCTCATTGGGGCGGGCCGCCGGCGCGAGGGCGCGGCTTGCATGGAGAAGTCCGCGGCTCTGAGCAATAGTGCCGAGTCCTGGATGATCGCCGGATCGACAATGCTCGACCTGAACGAGTTTGCCGATGCGCGCCGCGATCTGGACCATGCCCTGGCACTGAACCCCGACCTGCCAGGCCTGGCTACGCTGACCGGCACAGCGCGCGACAAGGACGGCGATCCCAAAGCCGCCGAGCCCGCTTTCCGCCGGGCGCTCCAGCAGAATCCGAACGATTTCGACGCGAATCTTTACCTCGGCGCCATTCTCTACAACCAGCGCAACATGGAGGAAGCAAAGAAGTATCTGCAGAAGGCGCTGGAGCTGAACCCAAAGTCGAACCTCGCGCGGTACGAAACGGCGCTCTGGCTGAGTACCTCCGGGCAGAACCAGGATGCAGTGCAGGTGCTGGAAAAGCTCACCGCTGACGACCCGAACTGGCTGGAGCCGCACGTCGAACTGGCTGCGCTGTACTACCGCCTGCACCGTCCGGAGGACGGCAAGCGCGAACGGGCGATCGTCGACAAGATCACGGCCGAGCAGCAGCAGCAGGGGCCAGGGAAATAACGTCAGGGCTTAGCGTTTGCCGCGGCTGGCTCGGTCACCTTCAGCACCTGGTCGGCCTTCACGTCGTGCAGCACCTGCACGGCGCCGGAAGGCCAGTGAATCTCGACGGTATCGGCCTTTGCATCGGTCCCGAGGCCAAAGTGCACCGGCCCATAGCTGGAAGAGGCGTAGCAGACACTCGACGTCATGTGGTTGTACTGCGCGCCCACCGTGGCGCTCACGACTTTTATGCGCGCCCCCATACCGTCGCGATTGCTGCGTGTGCCACGCAGAGCGACGTCGAGCCAGTGGCCGCTGTGCGGGCTGCGGTTCATCCATATCTCTGCGGGAGCGGATAGTCCTGTCACCACCACGTCGACGCGGCCGTCGCCGTCCAGATCGCCCATGGCGCAGCCGCGATGACGTGCTTTGGGTGCAGCGTCCAGGCCCGCCGCCTCGGTCAGCGCCTGCCACATGGGGTGCTGCGCTGCGCCCGGGTCGCTGATTCTGGCCCAGCCGCCGTTCGCGCCCTGGTTGCGAAAGACAGTGTTGTACTGCGCGATCTCTGTGCCGGGCAGCGGCTGCGATTCCACATGGCCGCGCGTCACGAAGAGGTCCTTCCAGCCATCGTTGTCGAAGTCGTAGATCGCGGGGCCGAAGCCGGACATCTTGATGCTGAGGTCGCGCATGCCGCTCGGGGTCGTGACCTCGCGAAAATCGCCCTTGCCGGTGTCCAGAAATAACGGGAACGTCTGATTGTTGAGGGCGACAAAAGCGAGGTCCGGAAGACCGTCGTTATTGATATCGCGGAAGTCGATGCCCATGCCCGAGATGAACTGGCCTTCCTCGGGCAGCGCCACGCCGGCATCGAAGGCGACCTCTTCGAACTTGTTGCCCAGATTGTGGAAGAGGAAGTTGTACTCGGCGTCGTTCGTGACAAACAGGTCCTGCCGGCCATCCTGATCGTAGTCCGCCAGGACCGCACCCATGCCTTTGCCGATATGATCGCGCAGGCCCCACTCCTTCGACACGTCGCGAAACGTGCCGTCGCCGTTGTTGAGGTAAAGACGGTTTGGCAGGCCTTTGTAGTAGCGGGGATGACAGTAGTCCGCGATATCGCCAAAATGGCAGAGCGCCTGCGCGCCGTAGGTCCACTGCATGTAGTCGACGACGAAGAGGTCCAGCAGGCCGTCGTTGTTGAGATCGACCCAGACGCCGGCTTCCGCCCACAAGGGCCCGTATTGCGGATCGATGGAGTTGCCGAGGCCGGCCTTCTGCGTAACGTCGGTGAAGGCGCCATGGCAGTTGTTGTGGTAGAGCGTATTGCGATAGACGCCGGCCACAAAAATGTCGGGGCAGCCGTCGTTGTCGTAGTCACCGATGGCAACGCCGATGTCGTAGCCTGTGCCGGCGACGCCTGCCAGGTCGGTCACGTCGGTGAACGTGCCGTCGCCATTATTGCGAAAGAGCCGGTCGCGGTATTTTGGATCGTCTTTCTTCAGGGTTGCGAGATTCGCGCCGTTGGTGAAGAAGATGTCCGGCCGCCCATCGCCGTTGTAGTCGAAGACCGCAACGCCGCCTGCCATGCTCTCCGGAGCATTCCTGGTGGTGGTCTCATCGCTCTCCAGCGTGAAGGGTATCTTTTTTAGCTCGAAGCGGATGGGGCTCGGCACCGGAGCGGCATGGACGAGAACGATGGCCGCGCCGGCCAGCGTCACCCAGAGCGCAGCGGGCCGCAGAAAACGAAAAAAGGACATGCTCCTCGCAACTATAGCTTGCGCAAATGGCGACCTGCCAGCCGCCGCGTCAGGGCCCGGCGCGCACGCGGCTGTCTGAAGTACCAAAGAAGAAGGGGTGGCAAGTGCCACCCCTTCTCCCACTGCTGCTGTCCCGGAACTGGTCCGGGTTCCTTCTCTTAGAAGAAGTACCTCGCGGAGAAGGTCATCAGGCGCTGGCCGGTGGTGAACTTCGGTGTCCCGGTCATATTGTCGTTGCTGTTTCCCGAGCCCAGGACCGGCTTGAACTGCAACTGCAGGTCATTCACGCCGCCAAGGCCGAACTGATGGTTCGGATGGTTGATGAAGTTCTGGCCCTGAACACGAAGCTCGATCCTCTGGCTTTCCGTGGTCGGGAAGCTTTTGAAGATGGAGAGATCGTTGTCCAGATATCCCGGCCCGTGCATGTACGGATATTCGATCGGACCGGCTTTACCGACTGTGGTTGGCGCCGAGAAGCAGCTCGGGTTGATGTACTGACCCGAATGCAGGTTGGCGCGCGGGTTGCAGGTCATCAGCGGGTGCACCTGGACGTTCGCCGAATAGCCGAACCAGCTGGCTGCGCTGATCTGTTGCGCAGGCAGACCGTTGGGCTCGATGAACTCCGTCGGGTTCGGTGTACCGCTCGGAGATCCCGGCGGCGCCGAGGTGCTTTGGTAATTGGCGTTGAAGTTGCCGCCCGAGTTCGGCTGCAGCGGCGCTCCGCTCTGGTAGGTGTTCCAGCCGGAGAGCTTCCAGTCGTTGATCAGGGTGCCCAGCAGACGGTTGTGAGCGGGGCTCGGCAGGTTGTAGATGTACCAGATGTTGAAGATGTGCGTGTGGTCGTACCCCAGCGGAGCGTAGTTCTGCCCGATGTAGATGGGCGCCTGCGACCAGCCGTTGCTGCCACCGTTGGAACTGTCGCCGTCCAGGATACCCATCACCTTACTAAAGGTGTAGTTTGCCTGGAAGTTCAGCTTGGCTCCGTTCTTCCTCCATGACGTTTGCAGCGAGTTGTACTTTTCGTACGACTGGTGCGTCAGCAGGAAGACCTTGAGGTAGTTGTGCATGGGCACGAAGTCCTGCTGCACGCAGGACGGCGTGTAGTTGGGATTCGAGCTGTTGCTTTGCGGTGAAGCGGGCGAGCAGAGCTTGCCCGTGATCGGATCCGGCTTGAAGTAGCCGCCGATCGGCACCGCGTTTAGATCGTTGATGTCGCTGTTGCCGCCGTTGAATTCCTCGCCCGTGGTGTGGTTGGCCACGTACGAGATTTCCACCAGCGACTGCCATTTGGTCGCCTGATCGATCGAGGCGTTCCACGTCATGGTTAATGGCGTGCGATTGTCGCCCAGCAGATCGGCGCCCACACTGCTGCCGCACAGCCAGCAGGTCTCCTGCACCGTCGCCGGCGGACTGCCGCCCGCGGAGATGTTGGCGTACCCCTGGAACGAATGCGGTGTGGTGAAGTTGATGATCCCCAGAGGACCATCGGCTACGTTGTTCGTGGTGGCCTCGTTGACCGAAATCTGGTAACGATAGGCTCCAATGCCTGCGCGGAGCACCGTCTTGCCGGTACCAAACAGGTCATAGATGAGCCCGACGCGCGGGTCAGCATAGACCATCGGTGAGGTGTAGCCGGAGAGCGGGATGCTGGAGTCTTTGGCATGCCAGCTCAGGCCGGTATTCGGTGGGGCCGTTGGTGAATCGACGTACGTACCCGGCTTCCAGACCTGCATGCCGTTCGCTGCGCCATACCACTGGCCGATATGATCCAGGCGAACGCCCAGGTTCAGGGTCAGCTGTTTGTTGGCTTTCCAGGAGTCCTGCGCCCATGCCGACCACTGGTTCATCTTGATGGTGTCGGTTGGATCGGAACTCTGCTGCTCGTAGTTGTTCACTACGCCCAGCTCGAAATCGGCGACGACGTTGCCGGTTCCGTAGTTCTGCGGCCAGCCGAGGTTGAACTGCCCCATATTGCCGCAACCGTCATCGCAGCCGTTGGTCTGCGCGTTGTAAGGCTGCGCCCAGTAGGCGCCGGCTTTAACAGTGTGCGTGCCCAGCACCTTGCTGACGGTGTCATAGAACTGCGGGACGCGCGCCAGTTTGCCAAACATTCCGCCGTTGAAGGGAACGTTCATTGGCTCCTGCGCGATGTTGGACAGCGCGAAGTTATTGCCGGTCCAGGGGCCGACGATATTCGGCATCTGCTTGGTGGTGGTGCCGAAGAACCCCTTCACACCGCCCATGCCGATCGTGCTGCGGTCCGCAGCATTGCCGCTGTAGGTAACGGGGTTGATGAACCGCGACAGCGTGAAGACCGCCTCGTTCGTCGTGGTGGGATTGAACTGGTGCGTGAAGTTGACCAGCAGCACCTTGGCGTTAACCTGGGCGCCCACCGGAGAAGGATAGGGCAGCGTGCTCGGCGGAGCCCACCAGACCGTTACCGGGTGCTGATCGGTCTCGCTCTGATAAGCGTAGGTTCCGCTCAGCTTCGTGTTCTCGGTGATGGCGTAGTCCACCTTGCCGGTCGCCTCCCAGCGGTTCTGCGGGATGCTCGGCGCATACGCGTAGTTGCTGTAAGAGTTCGCCGGCGTGGGAGTGATGTTGGGAGCGTTGTTGACGGCGTAGTACTTCAGCACGCCGAGGATGTTTTGATCGAAGTCCGTCGTCGGAATGTGAACGTTGCCGCTGGAGTCCTTGGTAGCGTTCGACGGCGGCGCATAGGGTACCGAGTATGCGTACTGATAGTTGCCGTTTTTGGTCGAGGCGGGCTGCGCTGAATTAAAGATGCCGTTGGCCTGATCGGCTGTCGGCTGGTTGTAATACAGCACCGAGTTTGCCGGGTGCTGGATCATGTACTCGTAGCCGCCCCAGAAGAACAGCTTGTCGTGGTTGCGGTTGAAATGCGGGAAGAAGACCGGGCCGCCCACGTTTCCGCCGAGGTAGTAGTAGTACTCGTAGGGGTTGAGTTCCTTCGCCAGCTGAGCCGCATTCTGCGTGTTGGTCGCGGAGGCCAGCGTGGAGATCTCCGATTCCTTCTGGAACGACTCCCAGGAGTTCAGCGTCGAGTTGCGGGCATACAGGTAACCTTCACCGTGGAAGCTCTTGCCGCCCGACTTGCTGAAGGCCTCGAAGATCACCGGGCCGTAGGCATACGACGCATCGTAACTGCCCGACAGCACCTTGACTTCGGAGACCATGTCCTGGTTGATGTTGGCAATCTGCGTGCCGGCGTTGCCCGGATCGACCAGGTTGGCGCCGTCCAGCATGAACGCCATCGCGCCGTTGGGCTGCGTGCCGTTAACGGAGTACGCGCCCACCGGGCCGCTGTTCGTGCCGGTGACCTTGGGATTAAATGAGGAACCCTGGCTGAGGCCGTTGGCGAAAGCAGCGCCGGGCATCATCTTGAGAAGTTCGCCGGCGTCGCGGCCACCGAGCGACATATCCTGAATCTGCTCGGCATTCATGGTGGTGCTGACTTCGGGCGTGTCCAGCGGAACTTCAACGTTCTTGTCCGCCACAACCTCAACGGTCGTGCTGGCGGCGCCCGGTTTGAGCGCGATATTGGGAACCGTGCGCGTATCGCCCAGGTGCATGGTGATGCCGCTCAGCGTCCAGGTGGTGAAACCCTTGGCGCTGATCGAAATCGAGTAGTTGGCCGGCTGTACGGCCGTAAACGTGAAATACCCCTCGCCGTTCGATGTCGTCTTTCGAACGTCGCCGCTATCTGCGTTTTTCAGGGTAACCGTCGCATCCGGCACCACAGCTCCGGTGGTGTCGTAGACGGTCGCGCTCAGAGTTCCGGTGAGCTGCTGTGCATGCGCTGGTCCGGCGCTAAACAGAACCATTGCAGCAATCAGCAAGCCGGAAAGGATGAGCAGTGAGCCCGGCAGGCGTAAACGCACTGACGCCAGGCGTCTGATGGAATTCATACCTGTGCCTCCTGTGAAGCGTACCTAACAACGTGCAACTTGCTGTTGTCGTTATCGTTCAGCCTTCCGGCTGAAGCCGTCGTCGGAACCTTTTCGGTTCTCTTTACTGCACTTACTTCCAGCCCGCGTTCCATCTGCTGATGGCACACTGCTCCGCGCCGACTGCGATTAAACGCTTTACTTCAATGCTGTCGCCAATTTTTACGCTTCGTTTTTAACCCTTGTCAATAAGAAAATTGAAGGTGCCGCAAAATGTAGTAACAAGAACGGTTACGCCGGTGTTGCGAGCACCAGGATGGCTTGCACCTACAACCTTTGGCGGATGGCGTGCTGGACCTTCGGTGTTGGTTTCCTCTCCTTTTGCGCCTCGACTTCTGCCGCTCTCCGCCGTGTTACGATCACCCAGCATTCCCACGTCTTCGCAAGCGTCTCTGAGGGGGCTTTTCGTAGTGCTGGCGTCGCGCATTCTGCTCCGGACCGGCCGGATGTTTCCCTGCGCGATTCTCCCGGCGGCGCTTTTCCTCGCCCTGACAGCCTTCGCCCAGACCCCACAAAGCACACCCGATCCGCTCGCCGCCCAGGCTGAAGCCGCGCGTCAGAACGGCGATATCCCCCGCGCCATCGATCTGTACACGCAGGCGCTCCGCAAAAACCCATCATGGCCGGACGGCTGGTGGTACCTCGGCCAGATGCACTATGCCGCCAACGATTACGCGCAGGCGGTGAATGCGTTTACGCATTATCTCGATCTGGTGCCGAATGCGGCACCGGCGACCGCGCTCCGAGGACTGTGCGAGTTCGAGACCGGCCAGTACGACGCCTCGCTGCGCGATATTCAGCGCGCGCTCACGCTGGGCGCGGCCGACGATTCGCGCAACGCGCAGATCCTGCGTTATCACGAGATGCTGCTGCTGACGCGCCTCGGACGTTTTGAAGAAGCCCTGGCTGCCGCGAATTACTTCGCTAAGCAGCATCTCTCCAGCCCGGACCTCTACGTTGCGCTCGGGCTCGCGGCGCTGCGCATTCCGCAGCTCCCCGCGAACATCAGCGACCAGCAGCGGGAAGAGTGCGCGGCGGCAGGGCAGGCAGTTTTCCTGCTGCAGTCCGGCGATACGCAGGCCGCCGATGACTCGCTGCAGCAGTTCTTTGCACGCTATCCCAGAACCGCCAATCTGCATTACACGTGGGGATACCTGCTCTATCCCACCGATCAGGATGCGGCGATCGCAGAGTTCCGCCGCGAAGTCGCTGCCGATCCGCAGAATGCTGTCGCGCACAGCATGCTCGCCTGGGCGCTGCTGATGGAGGACGATGCAGCGGCCGCTCTGCCCGAAGCGCGCGAGGCCGCCACCGTAGCTCCGGCGCTGCCGCTCGCGCAGCTTTCGCTCGGCCGGGCGCTGCTCGAAACGGGAGACGTGAAGGGTTCGCTGCCGGTGCTTGAATCGGCTCTCGCGCTCGATCCCGGCAATCTCGAAGTGCATCTTGCGCTGGCGCGCGCCTATTCCGAGTCGGGCCGCGAAGAGGATGCCCGCCGCGAGCGTCTCGCATGCCTGAAGATCACCGAACCGTCGGCCAAAGAAACACCCGCCATGGGACAGCAGAATGAGGGACCGTAGCCATCCCATGCCGACCCGCCCCATGTTGTTGCGTCTCTTCCCTGCCCTGTTGCTGCTCACGCTGCTCTTTGGGTCCCTGCACGCGACCGCGCAGTCGCAGGCCACGAGCGTCCAATCCGAACTGCTCAGGGAGAACAGCGAATGCGGCGGCTGCCATCGCGGCCAGTCGATGCAGCCGGAAACGCCGATGGGTGAGGCGCTGGAACCGGCAGATGCCAACCCGGTCCTCGACGCGCGTCCCCGGCTCACCTGGAAAATGGGCGCGTACACCTGGACCGTCGACACCCGCAACGGAAGAAGTACGTATACCGTCACCGATGGCGTCCACACGCTTGCGCTGCCCATCGTGTGGGCTTTCGGAGCCGGCGCGCAGACCTGGGTCTTCGAACAGAACGGCAAGTTCTACGAGAGCCTCGTCAGCTTTTATCCCTCAGAAAACGGACTCGGCATTACCACCGGCGACGAGCGACTCACGCCGCACACTCTCGAAGAGGCGATGGGCCGCGAACTGACCTCGATGGACACGAAGCTCTGCTTCGGCTGCCACGCCACGGATGCGGTGACCGCGCATCGGCTCACCCTGAACACGCTGCATCCCGGCGTCACCTGCGCGCATTGCCACCAGGGCTCGCTCGACCACGCCGCCGATGCCGCCGTCGCCGACTTCTCCACGCCGCCACCCAGCCTGAAGGAGATGTCTGCGGAGTCCATCTCAAACTTCTGCGGCCAGTGTCATCGCTCCTGGGAGACAGTGGTTCGCAACCGGTGGCGCGGCATCTCCGACGTGCGCTTCCAGCCCTATCGTCTGGCGAACAGCCGCTGCTTCAACGGCACCGATCCGCGCATCAGCTGCGTCGCGTGCCACGATCCGCATAAGAACCTGGTACGCGACGACCTCTGGTACGACAGCAAATGCCTCGCCTGCCATGCGCCTGCCGCGCGACCGACCAGCACAGGAAAGGCAAAATCCTGCCCCGTATCCAATTCAAAATGCGTGAGCTGCCACATGCCGAAAACCGCTCTGCCCGGCGGACATCTGCGCTTCACCGATCACGAGATCCGCATTGTGCGGCCGAACGAAAAGTACCCGGACTGAGTTCTCCAGCGCCGGAAAGGGCTTGCCGCCCGCACATTCCGGCACGTATCGTTTGAGTAGATTCCACCGCAGATGCCGTTGTTCCTCCACTTCATTCGTCTACCCCGGGCCTCTCGATGGGTCGCGGGGCTAAGCTGCCTCGCATTTGCTCTGGCGCTCGTGGCCAGTCGGCCGGCGCACGCGGCAACCTGCCATGGGCCGGCCGCGCTCGAGGCCAAAGTCAAAGCTCATCCGAGTTCCGCAGCCTGGATCGCTCTCGGCAATTATTACGGTGAGCACAACCAATATGACTGCGCGGCCACTGCGTTCGGCTCCGCTGTGCGCCTCAGCCCAAAATCCGCGCAGGCGAATTATTTGCTCGGCCTGGCATTTTTCCAGGGAAATCACGACCAGCAGGCTGTCGAGCCGCTGCGGAAGTCGCTGGCTCTCGACCCCTCCGCGCTGAAAGCTCACCTCGTGCTGGCCTATGCATTCACGCATTTGAATCAGCTGCCCGAGGCGGAAGAGCAGTGGCGCGCCGCCCTGCGCATCGATCCGTCGTCTGAAGTTGCCCGGCATGCGCTGAGCCGGACCCTGATCGGCGAGCAAAAATACGCAGAGGAAATCGCGTACCTGCGCGATGCCAAACTGGATGACCCGCTCGCCGTCGATCTGAGCATGGCCTATGCCGGCGCCGACGACCTGAAAGATGCGATTGCCGTGATCGTCAAAGCCATGGAGACCTCTGACAGCGTGCCCCTCTCCAGCAATCTCGTAGCCCTGTACGTGAAAGCGGAACGCGATGACGACGCGGAAAAGGCTGCGCAGAAGGCATACGCGGCTCATCCGGATGACTTCACCGCGCAGATCACGTACATGAAGACGCTGGTGCTGAACGGCGACTGGGGACCGGCGCAGCCACTGGGGAAAAAGCTGCTTGCAGAGAAGCCGCACGACTTCGACGTTCTCTACACCAACGGCGTTCTTGAGCGGCAGGAGGGACAGTACGAGGCGGCGCGCGATCATCTGCGCGAAGCGGCCACGTTCAAGCGGCAGATGGCGAATCTCAACTACAACCTCGGCGTCGCGCTGGCCCGGCTGCACGACACGGCGGGGGCTATTGAGCAGTTGCGGGCCGCGATCGCGCTGGGAGACAAAGATCCGGAAGCGCACTTCGAACTGGCGAACGCGCTGAGGACTGCGGGCCAGACCGACGAAGCGCGCCAGGAGATGGCGACCTACCAGCAGGCGGTGAAAGACCAGCAAAACCGCGCGCTCGGCGTGAGCAAGGCCAGCGAAGCCGATGCCGAGATGGAACGAGGGAACCTGCAGCACGCCATCGCGCTCTACCATGAGGCCGTGGAGGCTTTCCCGAAAGATCCGATGCTGCACTACAAGCTGGCGCTGGCGCTGGACAAGGCGAACCAGACCGACGAGGAGCGCGCCGCGCTCGAGCGGGTCATCGGCATCGATCCCGGGTTTGCCGCCGCGCAGTATCAGCTTGGCTATCTGGATTCGCGCGCCGGGAACAACGCCAGCGCCGAAAAGTATTTCCGTTATGCGGTGCAGTCGGCGCCCGGCTATGTGGATGCGTGGATCAGCCTGGCAGCGACGCTGGGCATGGAGTCAAAATTCCCGGAAGCGCAGAAGGCCGCGAGCATCGCGCTGCAGATCGATCCGAAAAACGCGCAGGCCCAGGAACTCGGTCATGAACTGAGCCAGGCAGCGCAGAAGCAGTAGCAACAGAAACAGCTTTCCCCGATGGTTGACTGATCTCCTGATGCATTCGAATCACTGGACGCGACGACGCCTTCTGCGTACTCTGCCTGCCGCATGCACGCCGGCGCTGCTGCCGCGCGCCCTTCGGGCCGCGAGTGCCGCCACGCCACCGCCATTCTCAACCTTTGTGGACGTCGCAGCTTCCGCCGGTCTCACCCATCCCGTCTATTACGGCGGCATCGAATCCGCGACCTTCATTCTGGAAATCACCGGCTGCGGCTGCGCCTTCATCGACTATGACAACGACGGCTGGATGGACATCTTTCTGCCCAGCGGCCAGTGGCTCAAGGACACTCCCGCAGGCGCGGGCAATCGCCTGTACCACAACAACCGCGACGGCACCTTCACCGATGTAACCGAGAAGGCTGGACTGAAAGATCTCGGCTGGGCCATGGGCGTCTGCGTCGGCGATTACGACAATGACGGCTGGGACGACCTGTTCGTTACCTACTACGGCCAGAACAAGCTCTACCACAACAACGGCAACGGAACGTTTACCGACGTGACCGAGAAAGCCGGACTGCTGCAGACCGGCATTCACTACGGCTCCGGCTGCACGTTTATCGAGCGCAACCGGAATGGCCTGCTCGATCTCTTCGTCGCCAACTACATCGAGCTCGACATGGTTCACGGGCCGCATCCGTCGCTGGCCATTCCTAACTGCAACTATCAGGGATTGCCGGTCAACTGCGGTCCGATGGGACTGGCGGCGCCGCGTCACTACTTCTACCGCAACAACGGGAACGGCACGTTTACCGACATCAGCAAAGAAACCGGCATCGCCGATCTGCAGGGATCGTTCGGCCTGACGGCCGTCGTGCTCGACGCCGATGAGGACGGCTGGCCGGACATCTTTGTCGCCTGCGATTCGACCTTCAGCTTCCTGCTGATGAACAACCACGACGGCAGCTTCCGCGAAGAAGCGCTGCTACGCGGCATTGCCGTCAATCCCAGCGGCGAACGTATGGCCGGCATGGGAGTCGGCCTTGGCGACTACGACCTCGATGGGCACCTGGACGTTTTCAAGACGCACTTCTACAACCAGCCCATGGGACTCTTTCACAACGACGGCAAGGGCAATTTTGAAGATGTCGCCCAGCAGGCAGGCGTAGGCCAGGATCACCGTTTTATCAACTGGGGCACGGCCATGCTGGACTTCGACAACGATGGCTTCCCGGACATTTTCATCGCCAGCGGCACGGTGTATCCCGAACTGGGAAAGGTTTTCCCCACACGCTTCCCGGCGAAGACGCCGCGCCTGGTCTTCCGCAACAACGGCAACGGGACCTTCACCGAACTGGGGAATGAAACCGGTCCGGGCGTTTCCACTCCGCACAACTCGCGCGGCGCCGCCTTCGCCGACTTCGACAACGATGGTGACATGGACGTCCTGATCGTGAACCGCAACGAGCCGCCATCACTGCTGCGCAACGACGCTCCAAAGGAGAACAACTGGATCAAGGTGCGTCTCGAAGGCACGAAGAGCAATCGCAGCGCCATCGGCGCGCGCGTGCTGGCGCACTACAACGGCAAGGTCCAGGCGCAGATGCTCACCAGTCAGTCGAGCTACATTTCCGTCAACGATCCGCGGCTGCATTTCGGACTGGGAGCGGCGAAAACCGCCGACTTTGAGATTTTCTGGCCCAGCGGCGCAAAGGAGAAGTACACCGCGCTCGCAGCGAACCAGCTGCACACGATTCGCGAAGGCAAAGGCGTTGTGCCGGGCCGAGGATTGAAGAAGTAGGCGCGTTCGCTCGCGCGAAATGTCGAGTTGTTTGAATGCTAAGTCGAAGAGGAGCACGAGGTGTTACAAGAAGCTGAACTCAGCGGGCTGCTGATTCAGAGAACAACCTCGGAGGCTCCTCAGAGACGACATGTACTACATCGGACTGGACGTACACAAGAAGCCGGGCGACTGAACGGGGTCCAGACGAAAAGGTAAGGAACGGGGTTGGGCGATGATGTCTGTGCTGCAGATGGCGGCAGTCACGGCCCGCGATCGTCAGTGGTGTTCTTAAACCCGTCAAGAAGCCTGGGTCTGAGGGGTAGCGTACGAATCAGTGATGACGTTTGCAGAAGATCGCAGCGATCTCGATTAGGAGACTGTTTTGGATTCGCACCTCGGGCCGCACTCTGCAGCACAGGAGAGGACCATGAGGAAGCAAAAGCGCAGAGTGGTCGTGCTGGAGCCGGACGCAGCCGGCGTTGATATCGGAGCTGAAGAAATTTATGTTGCGGTGCCGCCGGATCGGGATGTGGAAGCAACGCGCAAATTCAGTACGTTTACCAGGGACCTAAACGCGCTGGCAGAGTGGCTTGGGCGCTGTCGTATCCGAACCGTAGCGATGGAATCAACGGGCGTTTACTGGATTCCACTGTTTCAGATCCTTGAGGAGCACGGGTTCACGGTGTATCTGGTCAACGCTCATTATCTGAAGAGCGTTCCGGGACGAAAGAGCGACGTCTCCGATTGCCAGTGGATCCAGTATCTGCATTCAGTCGGCCTGCTTCGTACGAGCTTTCGACCGCCGGACCATATCTGCTCTGTACGAGCGCTATGGAGACATCGCGCCAGCCTGTTGCAAATGGCCGCAGAACACACCATGCATATGCAAAAGGCGCTGAGCCAAATGAACCTGCAGATTCATCATGTGCTCAGCGACATCACAGGCATGAGCGGACTGGCTATTTTAGATGCGATCCTCGCGGGCGAGCGCGATCCGGTTGCGCTTGCGAAGCTCTGCCACGCCCGCGTGAGGAGCCCACGCGAGACCGTGGCCAAGGCTCTGGAAGGAGACTACCGTCCCGAACACCTGTTCACGCTGGGACAGTCGTTAGACGGATATCGATTCCACCAGAAGTTAATCGCCGACCTGGATTGCGAAATTGCCCGACTCATGCAGACTCTGCCCAGTGCGGCGGAGAGTTCAGCGCCGCCAGCCACCCGAACCAAACGCACTGCTTACCGGCGTCAGGGCAACGAGCCTGCGTTCGACCTCCGCGCGGAGCTATACCGGATTGCAGGCGTCGATCTCACCGATATTCCGGGCGTCAGCACTGTCACTGCGCAAGTGATTCTGACCGAAGTCGGACCTGACGTCAGTCGCTTCCGCAACGCATCGGCCTTCGCCGCATGGCTTGGACTCTGCCCGGAGAAGCGCGTCAGTGGCGGAAAGACCCTGTCCTGCAGATCCCGCAGGGTTGCGCATCGGGCTGCTACTGCCTTGCGATTAGGCGCGCACTCTCTCAGCCGTGCTAAAGACTATTTCGGTGATTTCTTCCGTCGCATGCGATCGAAACTGGGCGCAGCCTCCGCCATCACCGCCACCGCACACAAGATCGCGCGCGTCATCTACCACGTTTTGAGCACGAAGGAACCCTACAGCGAAGGTGTCTTTTATAAGTGTGAAGAGCAGAGTCGGGAACGAGCGCAGCTGCGTTTGCGCAGGTACGCTCATCAACTGGGATTCCAACTGGTGCCAATCGCTGTTGAGCCAGTTCCTTAGGAGACGATCAGCTATTGCGTGAAGGACGCGGCTGGGCGTGTGCATCAGGAAGGCAAAATCGGCTCCACGCGGCGCGAGCTGGACGCCTGGATCAAAACCCTGGCCCAGCCGCGGATGATCGCCATGGAAGCGACCATCTTCACCGGCTGGATTTACGATCATCTGCTGCCCCATGCCGCAGCGGTGAAGGTGGCGCACCCGCTCATGCTGCGGGCGATCGCGGCG
>DASYYN010000202.1:0-41490 GCA_035933815.1 Acidobacteriaceae bacterium | reverse complement strand
CTGTCCAGGTGCCCAACATTCAGGATCTCGAGCAGGTGCGCGGGCGTGGCCACATCGCCCTGCAGGTTCTCCACCAGCAGCTTCACGCCGAGCGGGCTGGCGAAGGCGCGCAGGTGCTCGAGCGCCGTGATGGCGTGCTCGAGCGCGCGCGGTCCCCAGGTGTCTTCACGCTCACCGAGATGAATGATCAAGAACCGCAGCGGGATTTGCTCCGCCACCTCCAGCGCGCGCTTGATCTCGTCCATGCCGTCGATGCGGCGCGCCTTTTCCGGGTGGATCACATTGATGGCCGGCGTGCCGCCGCGGCCCATCTCATTGTCGGCAAACAAGGGAGCGTGCATCGAGAACGGCTCGACCGTATTGGAGCGAAACCAGTCGGCCAGTTCGCGGACATGCGTGCGACTGGTGTAGTCGAAGTGCTGGCGCGCAGCAAAAAGCTCGACGCCCTGGGCTCCGGCTCGGGCAAACGCATCGAGCAGGCCTGGATGCAGGCGCTGCTTCAGAAACACGTGGGACGAGATGGCTTTCAGCATGAAGACGAACCTGAATGGCGAGTCCGATACGGCTGTGGTTCTATCTTCTCATCTTGGCGTGTCGCACCCCATCCCGCCGCACCGGAACCATGATCGGCAGAATGTGGCATCGGCTGAGCCTCATCGTCGCCTCAGGGCTTGAGGTCCATCAGAGCTTTGCCCGAATCCATGTCCACGGGGACCGAGACGTGGTCGTGGACGTCGAGCCAGCGGCCGTTCACCTTGCGCAATGCGGTGGTCGCGCGGACCCACATGCTCATGGGCTGCCCATTCGACGCCTGTGTTCCACTGACCTTCTCCACGACTTCCAGCACGGCGAGATCTCCCGAGGTGAGAATGTGCATGTCGTGATATTCGACTTGCAGCGGCCCCTTGAATCCGGAGTAGAACGTCTCCCAGTCCTTGCGGTAGGCATCGCCGCCGATGTACTGCAGCGGAGGGACCACGTCGTAAGCGACCACATCCGGCGAGTAGAGCGCCATGGTGGCATTCACATCGCGCGCTTCAAAGGCTTTGGTGAAGGCCTCCAGCCAGCGGCGGACGCCTGCATCGTCGCCGGCGGGCGGCTGAGCGTGGACGGTGTGGAACGAGAGGACAACGCAGGCGGCGAGCGCCAGCGCGCGAAGCACTGTTCTCATGGAGAAAACCTCCGTGGAAAGGTTTGCGAAGACAGGCCGGGGAGAGTGGCCAGGATGATAGCGAACAGTATCGCCTGGCGGCAATGAAAATCTGACGCCTACTGGTGCGGGACTGGCGTGCCCTGGTGAAAGAGCATCTGCCACCGGCCATCGCGGCGGATCCAAAGAGAGCTGCGCAGCGACTGTGTGCCGTCGGGCCGGATTGCCCGCCAGGTCACAATCGCGACGTGCGGCGCGAGCAGGCGAGCGACGTAGTCTGACAGCTGAATACAGATCGGCTCTTCGCAAGCCAGCAGCTCCAGAACCTCATCGCGGGTAAAAACACGGCCCGAGCTGCCGTATTCGAGAAATTCCGGCGTAAGCAAAGACGCGACCGCAGTGCGGTCGCGCCGGACTTCCGGATCGAGCAGGCGCTCTTCGAGCAAGCGGAGCTCGTCGGCAAGGGTTGGGTTCATCGAACCAGCGGGTTACTCCGCCGCCGACTCTTCGCCTTTAACGGTCACCCCGATGTGCGCCGTCACTTCACGGTGGAGCTTCACGGGGATGTGAAACTCGCCGGTAGACTTGAGCGGCTCGTCGAGCTGCACCTTGCGGCGATCGATGTTGAATCCCTTCGCCGCCAGCTCCTGCGCAATATCGGACGAGGTGACCGAGCCGAAGAGGTGCTCGTTCTCGCCCACTCTGCGCGTGAAGACCAGCGAGACGGCATTCAGCTGCGTCACGAGCTGCTCCGCTTCGGCCTTCTCCTTCGCGGAGCGGCGAACGGCCGAGGCCTTCATCTGCTCAATGACGGCCTTGTTGGCCGCCGTCGCTTCCATAGCAAGCTTCTTCGGCAGCAGGTAATTGCGGCCATAGCCGTCGGCGACCTTCACGACATCGCCGCGATGGCCGAGGTTCGAGACGTCTTCTCTGAGAATGACTTCCATTGCAATCTCCAAAAATCAGCTAAAAAGCGGTCAGCCGTCAGCAAGACGGTCAGCCGAACACCGGTCAGCGACAGCTAGTACCTTGCCGCAAAGGGCAACAGGGCGATGTTGCGTGCCTGTTTGATTGCCCGGCTGAGGCGGCGCTGGTGCGTAGTGCACACGCCGGTCAGGCGGCGAGGCACAATCTTGCCGCGCTCGGCTACGAAGCCCTGCAGCAGCCGGACGTCGCGATAGGAGATCGCGTCGATCTTCTCGGTGCAGAACTTGCAGACTTTCTTGCGGCGGAAGAATTTGCGTCCGCCGGGACCACCCGGGCCGCCGGGACCTCTTCCGCCGGGACCAGAAGCGCGTCCTGCGGGAGCTTCGGCGCGAGGTGTTGGTGTCGTTGTTTCGTCAGCCATAATTTCCTCCGGCTCGCCGCACATGGCGGCGGAGCCAATCTCAAATCAAAATTTCAGCAGCGCTGGTTTCTCCGGCCGGCATAACGGACGGAGATTCCGATCAGGCGCTCGCTTGGGTCGGGGTCTCCGCGGGTGCGGGTGGAACAGGAGCAGCTTCAGCGCTCTCGGCGACCGGCATCGCGCTCAGCTTCTTGCGCGAGGCACGGATCGCCCGGACTTTGGCGAGGCGCTTCTCCTCCTCGTCCATACGCACGGTGATGAACTTAATCACTGGCTCGGAGACACGCAGACGGCGCTCCAGTTCGGCGATCAGGCTGCCGTCGGCGGTCAGCGTAAAGAGCACGTAATTGCCCTCGGCAAACTTGCGCACCAGATAGGCCAGCTTGCGACGGCCCATCTTTTCGGCCGACTTCACGGTCCCGCCCCCATTGGTGACGGTCTGCTCCAGACCGGCGATCAGCTTATCCAGATCCTCGTCGACCACATCCGGGCGGACGATAAACATGACTTCATACAAACGTTGCATCGTTGCTTCTCTTCCCGGCCGACCATCGGGCCGGCCATCGAAATTTCGCTTCCAGCTTCCTAACTGCTCTGTACGTCCGCCGGACCCGGTTCGTCCCGGCGGTTGAACTTATTCATCGCGGCGCTGATCCCTCGCTGCGCCGCCAAATCGACCGCCTGCACCACACGATCGAGGACAGGTTGCATGGTGTCCAAATCCGTCTCACTCATCGGACTCAGCAGGTAATTCTGCCCCTGCCGAAATCCATCCTCCTGCACGCCCGGCCTTGGTCCCACGCCGATCCTGATCCGGGGCCAATCCGTGCTGCGCAGCTGCAGATAAACCGAACTTGCCCCGTTGTGGCTGCCTGGTCTGCCGTCCCGGCGAATCCGGATGGTGCCCAGAGGCAAGTCCAGATCGTCGTAGATCACCAGCAGATTCTCGGGCGTCACGCCGAACTCATCGATCAGCCTGCGCACTGCCAGACCGCTTGCGTTCATGAACGTTTGCGGTTTGGCCAGGTACACCGTGCTCAGGCCCATCTCAAACTTTCCTGTCAGCGCAAGCGCCCGTTTGTTTCTCACCTCCACGCCGTGCTCGCCGGCGATGCGATCAATAGCCCAGAAACCGGCGTTGTGGGCCGTTAACTGATACTCAGGGCCGGGATTCCCGAGCCCAACCACCAGATAAACGCCCGACACGAGTTATTTCTTCCCGCCCTTTTCGGCAGCAGCAGGAGCGGCAGCAGCGGCGCCTTCGGCCGTTTCCTGCTTGCCCTTCTTGACCACTTCCGGCTCGGCCGGAGTGGCCGTTGCAGCAGCTGCCTCCGCTTCCGGAGTCGCCACGACTTCTTCCTTCACGGCCGTGATGTGCGCCACCGGAGTGTCCTCCGGAGTAATGAAGCGCAGCTTGCCTGCATGCGGCAGATCGCTGACGCGCAGCACGACGCCGAATGCCAGCTCTGAAACATCGAGATCGATGTGTCCCGGAATATCGCCAGGCAGGCACTCCAGCTCCACTTCGCGGAGCATCTGGTCGAGGATGCCGCCCTGCGTCTTGACGCCGACCGGCACGCCAATCAGCTGAATCGGCACTTCGACCTTCACCGGCTTATCGAGCGCGATGCGCTTGAAATCGATGTGGATCAGCTTGCCCTTGATCGGCTCGTATTGCCAGTCCACGATCATAACCTTGGCTTTGGCGCCGCCGGAGACCTCGAGATCGAAGATGGAGTTGTAGCCGGTTTCCGAGTGCAGGATCTTCTGGATCTGCTTCGGATCGACTTCTACGGCCACCGCGGGTTCAGCCGCTCCGTACACGACAGCCGGGACCTTGCCCTTCGCGCGCACGCGCCGGGCGGCATTCTTGTTGAACTTGCCCTCGCGGGGCACGGCATTGACGATTTCCTGCGTAATCATTTCTTCCTTCTTTCTCGGGCACGGGACCGCAGCTTCTAGCCAGGTACGTTTAGCGAAGTACGTTTAGAAAAAGACGCTTAGCGAGAAACGCTTAGCTAAAAGCTTTTCTCTAACAGCTCTTTTCTAACCGCATTTCTCTAACAGCTTCTCGCTAGCTCGCTGTTTCCCCGCTCCCTTCTGTACGGCGATTGGCGCCGCCAATTATTGTTGTGCAAACTTTCAAGCTAATAGCTAAAAGCTAGTAGCTAACAGCTGCCTTCAGTTGAACAGCGTACTCACGCTGGTCTCCATGTGGATGCTCTCGATAGCGGCGCCCAGCAGGCCCGCAACCGACAGAACTTTCAGTTTTCCCGATTCCACGAGCGAATGCGCCTCTTCGCGCAACGGGATGGAATCAGTGACGACGACTTGCGTAATACGTGAGCCGGAGATGCGCTGGATGGCCGGGCCTGACAAAACCGGGTGCGAGGCGCAGGCATAGACACCAAGCGCTCCCTGCTCGAGAAGGGCATCGGCGGTTTTCACCAGCGTGCTGGCCGTGTCCACGATGTCGTCAACGATGAGGCAAGTCTGGCCCTTAACCGCGCCGATGACGTGCATCACTTCGGTGACGTTAATGTCGGTGCGGCGCTTATCAACAAACGCCATGGGAACGCCGAGCCGCGTGGCAAAGTGACGGGCACGCTCCACCCCACCTGCATCCGGCGAGACAACGGTGAGGTTGGGCGCGTTCAGCGACTGGAAATAGCTGACCAGCACGGGGCTGGCAAACATGTGATCGACGGGGATGTTGAAGAAGCCCTGAATCTGAGCCGCGTGCAGGTCCATAAACAGCGCGCGGTTTGCGCCAGCGGTGGTAATCAGATCGGCGACGAGCTTCGAAGAGATCGCCACACGCGGCCGATCCTTGCGGTCCTGGCGGGCATAGCCGTAATACGGTACGACCACGGTGATGCGTCCGGCGGAGGCGCGCTTGAGGGCGTCGATCATAATCAGCAACTCCACCAGGTGCTGATCGACTGGGTAGCAGGTCGGCTGGACCACGAAAACATCGGCGCCGCGCACATTCTCGAGCAGCTGGAAATAGACCTCGCCATCGGCAAAGCGCTGCATCCGCGTCTCGCCGAGCGTGACGCCGATGTGGCGGCAGATGGATTCGGCCAATTCGCGATTCGCGCTGCCTGAGAAAATTTTGAAACGCCGGTCCTCATTCGATACGCGTGAACGCCGCGCCTGCGGCTTCGTCTTGTTATCGGCCGGGTTTGCGCCCGGACCGGATAAAGGCTTGTTGTCTCCCTGGGACGCCGGGTTCGGCGTGCCCGCAGCGACTGCATCGATCGTGTCCGTCTTCACAAGAATCTCCATGCTGGTTGGCGTGGAATGGAATCCTGCCTCAACTTGCGCTGGCCCAACTACGAACTGATAACTGACATCTGACAACGAACTCTGGCTGGGCGACCAGGATTCGAACCTGGACAAAGTGCTCCAAAGGCACTTGACCTACCATTAGTCGATCGCCCAGTGAATCAAGAGAGAAGCGTTTAGAGAACTGCTGTTAGCGAAAAGCGATTAGCGAAGTACGCTTAGCGAAAAGCAGTCGGTTGGTTGATCTCGCGCTAACAGTTTGTAGCTAACAGCTTTTCTCTAACAGCTTTTCTCTGACAGCAACTCCCAGTACTTCGCTCGCGGCAACGTTTCTGTCCGCAGCGAGCGAATGCCTTCCTTTGCGAGCCGTTCTTCCGCGGCCTGGGCTGCTGCCGGGGTCCGGTAAAGGCCAAAAAGGGCCGATCCGGAACCGGAGAGCGCCGCACAGAGCGCTGCCTCCTCCGCGCGATCAGGAGCCGCAAGAATACGCTTGATGGTACCGAGGAAGGGATGCTGGCGGAAGACGACCTCTTCGAAGTCGTTTTCGATCCCGGTACGGACAAGCGCCTCAAGCGACGCCAGGTTTCCACCCATGGCGGAAACACCGGAGGAGTTCGTGCTGCCCGGGCCCAGGGCCGCGGAGAGAGCTCGACTCAACATAGTTAGTCTATCGGAGGGGTGGGGGGCGGTCAATCCAGAAGAGCCGCCAGGCTGCTGATGCGCCGGGTTTTCCTCGGAGCTGACCGCTGACGGCTGATCGCTGCCCTGAGCCCTTTGCCCAAAGCCCTGCAACTCATCCCAGTCGCGGTACGCCTGCGGTGTCGAGATGCCGACGTCGGGAAGCGCCAAAACGCAGGGGACTGTGCCAAAGTCCTGGAAGGGTGTGACTTGCTCGCCCCGTCCGGTGCCCAGCACGGCTCCGCCGACCAGAAACAGCGGCACATCTGAGCCCACCGCGGCAGCGATCCGGAAGCGCTCAGAGTCCGAGAGTCGCCGGCCGAGTTCCGCTTCGAGGCCGAGCAGCGCGGCGACGGCATTCGCCGATCCGGCCCCGATTCCTCCCTGCACAGGAAGCCGTTTCTCGATGTGGATGTGAACTTCGGCGGAGACGCTCATCGCGGCGAGGGCACGCTCCGCCATCTTCCAGGCCGTGTTGCGGCTGTCGGTGGGGACGCGCTCGTCGGTGGTGGCGAGGCGGATCGCAGTCAGCGCGGATGGGCTGGCTGTGACGGTGACCAGGTCATGGGCCGCAAGGGTCAGGTAACAGGTCGCCAGAGAGTGAAAACCATCGGCCCGCGGAGGTCCGATGGCGAGGCCCAGGTTGATCTTGCAAAACGAGCGGAGGGTCGTGGGCATCGGTGTCAGCAGGAAGGTGTTCGAGAAAAGCGGCTTCGCGAGAAGCTTAGCGAAAAGCTCGTGGCAAACACAGTTTAGCGAAGACCCCTGGATTGCGACCGCTACCCGCCGAGCTAGCGGCTGCCTCTACAAAATGTACCGCGACAGGTCCTGGTTCTTCACGATGGTCGACACCATCTGGCGGACATACTCGGGGTCAATGACCACGACCTTCTCCGCCCCGCTGGCCGTGGTTCGCTCGATGACAGGCAGTGGCGCGGTTGTTCCCTCCCCGACCGCGGCCAGTTCGACGACCGTGCCTCCCTCCTTCTGCTCGCCTTTGGGCTGGGAGCGCGTCAGGTCGGGGGCGAGGAAGCTGATCTCGTCGAGCACGCGCTCCATGATGGTATGCAGGCGGCGCGCGCCGATGTTCTCCGTGCCCTCGTTGACCTTGAAGGCGAACTGCGCCATCTCCTGGATGGACTCGGGAGTGAACTCGAGCTTCAGCCCCTCGGTTTCAAGCAGCGCCGTGTATTGCCGGACCAGCGACGACTTTGGCTCCGTCAGGATGCGGACGAAGTCGTCGACGGTGAGCGACTGCAGTTCGACACGGATCGGGAAACGGCCCTGTAGTTCCGGGATCAGGTCGCTGGGCTTCGAGACGTGGAAGGCGCCGGCGGCGATGAAGAGAATGTAGTCCGTCCGAACCATCCCGTAGCGCGTGTTGACCGTGGTGCCCTCGACGATGGGCAGGATGTCGCGCTGCACGCCTTCACGGGAGACGTCCGGGCCATGGCCGCCTTCGCGGCCGGCGATCTTGTCGATCTCGTCGAGGAAGACGATGCCGGAGCTTTCGACGCGCTCGACGGCGAGGCGCGTGACCTGATCCATGTCGATCAGCCGGCCTTCCTCTTCCTGCACGAGGTAGTCGAAGGCGTCGGAGACCTTCATCTTCCGCTTGCGGGTGCGCTGGCCGAAGATGTTTGGCAGCATATCCCTGAGGTTGACGTCCATCTCCTCGACGCCCTGGTTGGAGATGATCTCGAAGGATGGCGTGCTCTTCTCGCGGACATCGATCTCCACCATCTTCTCATCGAGCTTGCCCTCGCGGAACTGCTGGCGCAGCTTTTCGCGGGTGCGCTGGTGCGAGTCGCCCCCCGGTGGTGGCAGGGTGATGGTGTTGCCATCGACCGCAGGCGTGGTGCCGGCGGCGGGCTGCGCCGGAGGAGGCAGCAGGACATCGAGCAGGCGCTCTTCGGCGTTCAGCTCGGCGCGATCTTCGACTTCCTCGAGCTTCTCCTCGCGGACCATATCGATAGCGATCTCGACCAGGTCGCGGACGATCGAATCGACGTCGCGGCCGACGTAGCCGACCTCGGTGAATTTCGAGGCCTCAATCTTGAGGAAGGGTGAGTTGGTCAGCTTCGCCAGGCGGCGGGCGATCTCCGTTTTGCCGACGCCGGTAGGCCCAATCATGATGATGTTCTTAGGCATGATTTCGTCGGCCAGCTCGGGCGAGAGCTTCTGGCGCCGCATGCGATTGCGCAGAGCGATGGCGACGGCGCGCTTGGCGGCTTTTTGTCCGACAACATACTTGTCGAGCTCGGCGACGATTTCGCGCGGGGTGAGCTCTTCGAGCGAAAGCTCCTGGTCTTCGGCAGTTCCGGGCAGATAAATGGCCATTCTGTTTACCGCAGGGGCTAAAGCCCCGTCCTTTTCAGGCTGACATTGCGGCACGATTGAAGTCGTGCCCTGATACAAAACGTTATGCCGTTAACTCTTCTATCGTGATTTGGTCGTTCGTGTAGATGCAGATCTGGCCGGCGATGCGGAGGGATTTTTCCGCGATCTCGCGGGCGGAGAGCTGGGTATTCTCGATGAGTGCGCGCGCTGCCGCCTGGGCATACGAGCCTCCACTGCCGATGGCTGCGATGCCTCCGTCCGGCTCTATAACGTCGCCGGAGCCGCTGATCAGGAACGTCTGGCTCACGTCGGCAACCACCAGAAGCGCCTCGAGGCTGCGCAGCATCTTGTCGGTGCGCCAGTCCTTGGCCAGTTCAACGGCAGCGCGGCCGATGTTGCCCGCGTACTGCTCGAGCTTGCTCTCGAAGCGGCTGAAGAGTGAAAAAGCGTCGGCGGTCGATCCGGCAAACCCGGCGAGGATCTTGTCCTGATAGAGGCGACGAATCTTGCGTGCGGTGTGCTTGAAGACAGCCTCACCCATGGTGACCTGGCCGTCGGCCGCCATCACGACACTGCTGTCCCGCCGGACGCAGACGACCGTCGTGGACCGGATGCGTGGGCCGCTGGCGGCTCGCGGAGAACTTTTCGCGCTGAAGGAAAAACGACCGCCGGAGGCGGCCGTTGCTGAAAGGCTTCGAATCGACATGTCTAAAGCGAGTATATCGCAGCGAACGAAAGAGGCATTGCGGCCACAAATTGGCCCGGGACAAACTGAAGATTCACATGCTTCTGAGCTATCCTGCAGTTACCAGCGCTCATCATTTCCAGTAAAAGGAAGTCTGCCCGGAGCACCGTATGGTGGCCTTCAGCCTGCGCGATTCTCATGTCCTTGGAACGCTTGCGGTGTGCGTCGCCGCGGTCGGCGGCACGGTCGCGTGGCTGAAGCTGCGCCACAAGCCCACCCCGGAAGAGATCGAGCGCGAACGGCGGGCCCAGCTGGTGCGGATAGGGCGCATCATGGACGGGACGATTCTGGACGTTCGGGAGTCGGAGCTGCATGATGGCACCCAGTTCATCTCCTACACCTACGAGATCGGCGGCGTTGAGTACGAATGCTCGCAGGACATCACGAGCCTGCGCGACACGATCAAGTCCGACGACCTCCGCCCGGGCTTTCCCTGCTCGGTGCGCTATGACTTCCGCCGCCCGGAGAACAGCATCGTACTGGCAGAGAACTGGAGCGGACTGCGCGCGACGGCGCGCTCGGTGCCTTTTGACAAGATGCCGCACGGCAGAAGGCCCCGGGGACCGGCGAGCGTGACGCACCTTCCGCGGCGCGACTGATCCTGGACTGATTCGACATGCATGTGCACGGCGCAACTACGGCTGCGATGAAGCGGGTGCTGCGGCTCTCGCTGATTGCCACGATCGGCTACGTGCTGCTCACGCTGATTGCCGGGCTGCGCGCGCACTCGCTGGCTCTGATATCGGAAGCCGGGCACAACGTGTCCGATGCGCTGGCTGTGGGGCTCTCCTTCGTAGCCGTCTGGTTCCAGACGCGCCCCGCCACCGACAGGAAAACCTTCGGCTACCAGCGCGCCGGTGTGCTGGCTGCGTTCCTGAACGCGCTCATGCTCATCCTGATTGCGGGCTGGATCGCGTGGGAGGCGGTTCGGCGCTTCGCGCACCCTGCGGAAGTCGAACCGCACATCATGATGGCGGTGGCGGCCGCGGGCGTGGTGATGAATGGAGCCATTGCCGCAGCGCTCTGGCAGGCCAGCCACGACGTGAACATCCGCAGCGTCTTCATCCACATGCTGGGCGACACGCTCTCGACGGCGGCGGTGATCGTGGGGGGCGTTGTTATCGCGTTCACCGGGCAAAGCTGGATCGATCCTGCGCTCTCGCTGGCCATTGCGGCGCTGATCCTGTGGTCATCCCTGTCGATCATTCACGAGACGCTCAACATTCTGCTGGAAGGGATGCCGCGGGGCCTGTCACTGGGCGAAATTCGCGCGACGCTGGAGCAGATCGACGGAGTGGAAGACGTGCACGACCTGCATGTCTGGAGCCTCGGCTCGAATTCTCACGCTCTGGCCAGCCATGTGACCATCGCCGACATTCCCCCATCCGAGAGTAACCTGATTCTCGACCGCATCAACGGTGTGCTGCGCGAGCGCTTCCGCATTTATCACACGACGCTGCAGTTCGAGCATGTAGTGTGCGAAACGGCGCATGGTTGCCTGCCATCCGTGGAAGATGTGCACGCCCATCACGACCACTCGGGGCACTCCCACTAGCCTGGGTTGCCTGCAGTGGGAGTTGCAATCGCCCGGAAAAACCCGCCTGCTCTCCCTGCAATAAAGTCAGGCTCGGAATTCGTTGCCGCGGCTGCGACGAATCTTCGTCGCGTCCTGTTTGCTCGGTTGCTCGGGGGACCTGAATTCGCGTCGGCGAAGATCAGTCACTTAGCCCGCTGCCTTTCACCGGATCGCAAGCGCTGCCGATTTTCGTGAAAGGCATGCGCAAAACGACGGCAGTCCACTTCTGCGGTCCAAAAAATGCATTTGAATTTTTTGGCACCGGGACGCGCGGACCTGTGTCCGGATGTGGCAGATAAATTCCGCTAATTCCGAGATTATCTGTCTAATAGCGAACATAAAAATCCGGCTTTAGTTCATATAATCCGCAAATCGAAGCATCCCGGTTTTCTTCAGCAGGCTCGATTTTGCTGGGGTACAGCAGGGTCTGGTCTTGCCTGAAGGAGCAAGGGAGGATATGGGCCAACATCGAAACAGCAATCTGCTACTCGAATCTCTTCCCCAGCCTTACCGGGATTCATTTACTTCCCGCCTCGAGGAAGTGGTGCTGCCGGCAGGCACAGTGCTGCTGGAGGCTGAGGGAGTTCCTCGCTTTGCGTGGTTCATCACCTCGGGACTGGCTTCGAAGATGGTTTCCATGTCCGACGGCCGCAGCGCCGAGATCGCGCTGTGGGGCAGCGAAGGGGTGGTGCCGTGCTTTCACCTGCTGGGAGGAGCTACGCAGGGCCCTTCACGGTGCATCGTCCAGATGGAAACCCGGGCGCTGCGCATGCCGTTTCCGGAACTGCAGAAGGAGATGCAGCGTTCCGATGCCCTGCGGCAACTGGTGCTGCGCTGCGCGCAGCGGTGCAGCATGATCCTGTCGCAAAACGCCGCCTGCAACCGCCTGCACGATGCGGAGCAACGTCTGGCCCGCTGGTTGGTTACGGCGCACGATCTGAGCGGGACCAGCAACATCCTGCTCAGCCAGGTGTTCCTGGCAGACATTCTGGGCGCGCGGCGCACCACGGTGACGCTCGCCGCCGGTACTCTGCGGCGTCGCAAGCTGATTTCCTACCGGCGCGGGCAGATCCAGATCCTCGACCACGAACGGCTGAAACAAGTGGCGTGCGAATGCTACGGGACGGTGAACAGACTATTCGAGGACTTCTACAGCGAACCGGAGCCGCAGCGCGCTACTCCGCGGCGCTGACGTAAATAGCCAGGCGCACCCGCGTCGGCAACGCGAGTGCGCCCGGAGTCCACAACGAGAAGGGCGGACTGCAGAGAATCAGGACAGCGGCTTCACCGCCAATCCACTGCCCTCGAGGTTCGGGAAAGGAACCGGAGAGCCGGGAGCCGGCGTCGGCACTCCATTGACGATGTTGAAGATATAGAGGTTCGAAGCCTGCGCAGTGGAGCTGAGGACAAACAGGTGTCCGGCATTGTCCCATCGTACGAAGCTGGTCCCGTTCGTCATTGCGAATGTGCCGCTGGAGGTGAGTTTCCCATTCGCCCAGTGGAAGATCTGCAGGCCGCTGGCGCCGCTGACCGCCAGCCAGATCTGGGTCGGGTCGAATCGGTAATCCTGCACATTGCCCACTGTGACTGTTGGCGCGCTGCTGGCGCTGTCGCTGGTGGAAATGTTTCCGTTGGCATCGATGGTAAAGTTCACCAACTGGTAAGGTCCGACGGGGGAAATTGTCTGCGTTGGCTGTTCGGCAATGATCACGTTGCTGGTGCCGAGAGCGGCCGCACCCCAGGGGCAGTAAGTTTCTCCCGCAGGCGTGCCGACCGGCTGCGGTGGCTGGAGCGGCTGGTTGGTTGGATTGCTCAGCGACCCGTCGGTGTTACGGCGGAAGACGTAAATAGCGGGACCGCCGTGATAGCAGTCGGACTCAACAGCATAGGCATCGTTCGTGGTGAATGAGAGCCACGAAGACGATTCGTCGACGGGAACGTAGTTGATGAAGCTGAGGCTTCCCATCGAGCCGATGGAGTAGGCCTGATAGGTGCCATTGTTCGAATAGTTCGCGTAGAGGTCCTTCTGACTCAGGTCGACCGAGAAGGTCAATGGTCCCTCACTCGCGGTCCCTTGCGGCGGCGTGCTGCTCACAGGTCCGGTGGTCAATGAGCCGTTGGACTGGATATTCCAGCTCTGGACGCCCGCAAATGTGCCCCCGCTGCTGGTCTGATAATCGGTGCCGAACAGGAAAGTCTGCGCAGCTTCGATATGAGTTGCGGCGTTCGCGTTATACGGCGAGCCGGAAACGGGCACCAGTGTGCCATCGGCCAGCACGGCCCAGCCATAAAGGCTCGTGGAGGCGAGGTACGGCACCGGTGTGCTGGGCGTGTTCGTGGAAACGTAAACATACGCCGTGTCCGGGCCGGTGCCGCCGCCGCTCCCACCGCCACTGTTGCACGCCGTCGAGAAGGTCCAGATGAACGGCTGCTGCATCATCTGGTCCGCGAGATCGCCAATGCCGCTCACCGTCACGGTGATGTTGCCGGAGGGCAGCGTGGATTTCGGCGTGACGGTGACATCCGGGGTGGAAATGTTCGTCGAGAGCGTAACGGGAATGTTATTGCCGTTGCTGTCTTTGACGACAATGTTCGTCGTCGTGACGGTGCTCGTGTCAGGCGCCTCGTTGAAGGTGATGGTGATTGCTGTCGTCGGGCTGACGCATTGCGCATTCGCGGCGGGCACGACATTCTTAACCGTCAGGGGCGAGGTGTCAGTATCCGCGCGCGTGCTGAAGGAGTAAGAGTAATTCGCCGCCAGCGGCATGCCGCCGACCGACTGCGCGCCGGTGGTGATGGTGGCCCTGTAGTTGGTGCTGTCTTCGAGCGCGGGCGTGGGCTGGAAGGAGGCGACGTTGTAGTTGGAATCATACGTAACCGTTCCGGTTACCTGATTGCCGCCCGCATCGGTAATGAGAAAGGTTTTCGCGTTGATCGTATCGGGATTCATCGCCTCGCTGAACTGCACCTCCTGCTTGCGGTTCGGAGCGACGCCGTTCACTTCAACGGCAAGGCCGGAGACGGTGGGAACCGGGCCGGTTCCGGAATTTGCGGTGGTGTTGCTGACCATTGGATGGGAAATGGAGCCGCAACTTGCGAGATAAAGGCTGATGGTGAAGGCGATCGTACTGAACAGGGCTGGGCGCAGAACTGCACGCATGAGAGGAAGCCTCCAGAGTACGTACCTGCCGGTAGGATGCCCGTGCGATAACGGCTGTTGATCGGGATCGAAAACGGATGCGCAAGCGATCGGCACAGCTTTGCCCGCGGCCGCCCTGATTTGTGCAGAACAGTGCAGAGGTTTGGCAGGCGCGTGTAAACACGGCGGCCGATGTGGGTGGGAAGACTCAGGCGGCGTCGGAGAGAGCGGCCTTGCCCCTGAGTGCGGCGGCGCGGCTGCGGAGCGTATAAAAACCCAGCGCGAGGCAATTGCTCAGGACGATGGTGACGAGAATTTTAGTGGCGTAACTGCGTGCGCTCACTACGCGCACGAACGGATACGCGGAGATCAGAAGGCTGAAGAGCGTGGAGAGGAGGCCGGCGGCAGAGGTCCAGCGCAGCCACCGCGGCAGGGATCGCCGCAGCGTGGCGGTCCCGGCCAGCGGCACGGCGAACATGACGAGATACGCCACCTCGTAATGCGTGAGGCTGGCATTGGTGAGCAACTGATAAGCCTCCTGCGCGTGAACGCCGGCCGTGGCAGCGAGGATGAGCGCCATGACCAGCGCGGCGGTGCACAGGATGGAGTTGGTGGGCGTGCGGCGGCGCGGATGCAGGCGGGTGAACCACCCGGGCACGAGGTGATTCCAGCCGCAGGCCATCGGCAGCCGCGTGACTCCGGTAAAGATATAGCTGGTCGCGCCCAGCAGCCGGAACTGCAGCAGCACGATCACCAGGATCGCCGCGATGTTACCGATGCCGCTTGCGCCAAGCGTGATCCGCATAGCCTGCGGGATGGGAGCGATGAAGTCAATCCGGCCCTGCGGCACCACCGCAACGATGGTCGCTGTGCCGAGGATGAACATGGCGCAGATCACCGGCGAGGACCAGATCACCGATTGCCCGATGCTGCGCTCGGGATCGCGGCTCTCTCCGGCCAGGATGGCAATGTATTCGAGTCCGCAGAGAGCGCCGAAGAGCATCTGGCCAAAGAGCGCGAGTGTCCGCAGGTTGAGCGGCGGCGCAGCCACGGAGAAGGGAGTGTAGCGGATCGGCTGATGATGTGCAGCGGCCCAAAGCGGCAGCAGGATCAGCGCGGCGAAGACGATCAGAATGGCGACCCCGCCGGTGTTATGGATCCACTTGCCGAGTTCGAGCCCGCGCAGCGCGGCAATCGTGATGCCAGCCAGCATGAGCGTCACGATAGCCAGCGAGGCGAGCCGATTCTCCGGCAGCCATGCGGCGGCCGGGCCGACAAGGTAGGAGATTTCTGTTGGGATCGCGTAGAGAATGGTCGCCGTGACGGCTACTCCGTAGACCCAGAGATTCCACGCCGTGAGAAAGCCGATCAGGTCGCCGAAGGCTTCCCTCGCCCAGACGTAGAGCCCGCCTTCGAGCGGCATCCTGCGGTTGAGGCAGACCACGGACGCTGCCATGGGCAGGTAGAAAACCAGCATGGCTCCGACCCAGACGAGCGACTGCGAGCGCCCGATCCCCGCGGCGACCCCAACCCACGAGCTGCCCACGACGCAGAGGATCTGCGCGAGGATGAGGTCGCGCAGTCCAAGCTGGCGGCGAAGAGCGTGCTCGGCGCTGGGGCGCTGGGCCATGGCTGACTATGGTGACACAGAACAGGGAGCGTTCGCGCCGGAGGCTACTGACTGTACTGCTTCACGGCCTTCGCGATGCCCGGCCCTCCCTTGGCCAAGTCTGCGGGAGTCATTACCGGCCGGAATGAAATCTTCGCATTGAAAGCGAGGAACCACGGCTCGGCGAGCCCGGGGATCTGCGAGCTGTCTTTCATTTCGAAAACGACCGAACCGCAGCGGTTGCCGCTGTCGTCAGTGTAGAAGTAAGCCGCCTCGGGTTTGATTTCGGCAAGAATTTTCTCGACCGTCGAGCCGAGCGTACCGGCTTTGGCGGCGGCATTGCCGGCTTCCACAGGAATAGACACCCGCATGAGCATGCGCATACGTTGATCTCCTTTTGAGGGGGAACGTTCCTGATACGCGACCGCCGCCAGGGCTGTCAACGGGAATCGCGGTACTGAAGCAGAAATGCAGTGGATCGGGCCGTCGCCGTTCTGGAAATGGTGAGGCGGGCTCGTTCGGCGGTCAGGCCGCCTGAGAGGGGTTTTCGCAGCTCTTCTGGCGTGCCAGTGCCTGCTTCTTCGCGCGCCGCCACAGGAGATATCCGACACCCGCGACGGCCGCGGCAATAGCCCAGGAGGCCTTCTCGAAAAGGTCGAGAAGCGAGCGGAACTCGTTCGCGAAAACATACCCGGTTAAGGCGACAGCGGTGACCCAGCAGGCCGCTCCCAGGGCGTTGAAGAGGAGAAATTCTCGCCATTCCATCCCCAACGCGCCGGCCACTGGTCCGGCAACGGTGCGCAGCCCAATGACGAAGCGCGCCCAGAAGATGGTGGCAGCGCCGTGGCGGCGGAGCTGATCGCGCGCCGCCGTCAGGTCATCTTCCATATTGACCTTCGAAAGCAGCCACCGGAGGACGCGCGGGCCGAGGCGGCGGCCGATCCAGAAACCGAGGTTGTCGCCCATGATGGCCGAGGCGATGCCGATGACGATGAGCAATGGCAGAGAGAGCTGGTGGGTCTTGTGGGCGATGAAACTCGAGAACATGAGCACCGTCTCGCCTGGGAGCGGCAGGCCGGCGTCTTCGCCGAAGATGCCGACGATCAGGGCCAGATAGCCCCAGTGAACCAGCGCGTATTGAACGAAATTGGCGATCCACGACATACAGCGGCGACCCCCGGGTTGGATGAGCGCAGGGTAACGATCTGGTGCTCTGCGGTGGTCATGTTCCTGCGGGCCAATGTGCGGTAGAGTCAGCGGGAGTGGCAAGGAGGCTTACGGATGAGCACGCGAGCGTTTTTCCTCGAGCGGCGCAGGGTCGAACTGCCGGTATTTCTGAATGTGCTGCGGGCATTGCCCGCGGATCGCCTGGATTATCGCCCCCACGAGCGATCCCCTTCCGCGGAACAGGTCGTGTGGACGCTGGCGAATGAGCTGCATTCCTGTGTAGAGGCAGCAAGAGACGGCCGGACGGAGTGGCGGATCGCGCCGGCTCCGCCGCTTGACCAGATGATCGAGACCTACGAGAAATGGCACCAGGAGCTGATGGATGTCGTGGAATCGATGGATGACGCCGCCTGGGAGCGAAAGGCTCAGTTCTTCTTCAACGGCAAGATGGTTTCCGAGCAGCCGGTATCGCAGTTTCTGTGGATGATCCTGTTCGATGCCATCCATCATCGGGGGCAGCTAACCGCCTATCTGCGGCCGATGGGCGGCAAGGTGCCCTCGATCTATGGGCCATCGGCCGATTCACGCAGCTGAAGCCCCAGGCCCGGCCAGCCGTGAGCGCGGTCACGGTGGGCAAAAACGGACCAGGGTAAAGTGATCGGCGAGGAATCGCCGGTGAAACGGATTGTTCTCTCTGCTGCCCTTTCCCTGCTTGTCCTTGTTGCTTCGGGCCAGACGCTTCGGTCTACGGAGCCTTCCCCGGGCGCGGAGCCGAAGGACCCGATGGAGTGGTTCACCCGCGCGGCGGGCCGCCTGGACATTCGCAGTGCCGGATCTGCGGCCTTCCATCTGCACGCGACGTTTCACGCCTATCAGGGGATCGATTTTTCGCCGCCGGGCCAGTCCACGATGATCACCGGCAACGGAAGTTATGAGGAGTGGTGGGTTTCGCCGGAGAAGTGGCGGCGGGAAGTCACACTCGCCTCGTACCACGCCGTCGAGGTGACGGATGGGGGAGTCCGAAAATTCCAGGCAAGCGCCGATTACGAGCCCAGCCGGGTCCTGATGCTGCTGCGCGCCTTGCAGGAGCCAATTGCAGGGCACATCCTGCACCCGGACCCTGAGGAAAAGCATGTGAAATGGAAGGCGAAGCACATGGACGACAATGTCCTGCACCGCGTCGTTATCAGCAACTCCGCCGACAAGGACGGCTGGGGGCCGGCATATCAGTTTCTTCCCGACGGCACGCTGGTGCGGCTCGAAGACGGAGGATCCGGGCTGGTCACCACCTGGCGCAATCAGACGGAGTTCGCGGGCAGGCAGGTGCCGCAACATATCGCGATCGGCGGCGAAGGGCTGGGGCGGGAGATGCTGAGCGCCGACGTGCAGATCGAACCGCTGGACAAAGTGGACGACGCGCAGTTCCAGTTGCCTGGTCCGGCAGCCAATGGCTCTGCCACGCTGAGGCCGATCGAGCGATCAGAAACGAAGGATCTGAAGATTACGCACTACGAGTCTCCCATTGCCGGGACGACCTATCTGGAGCTGCCGCCTGGCGTTCGGATCGTCCTCATGGCTGTGGTTGATCGCGACGGAACGGTGCGTGAGGCGGAGGTCAGCGGACTCCAGGACTCCGGAATGCCGCTGAGCCGCGACCAGTTGGCGAGCACGGAGGGAGAGGCGCAGCTGTTTCTGCACACGGTCGAAAAGAACCACTACCATCCAGCGGAGATCGAGGGCCATCCGTGTGAGCTTGCTATGCCGATTTCGATACGAAGGGGCTATTAGGCGACAGCCAGGGCGACCGTTGTAGCTCCATGACAGCAGCCGCGGAAATTTACAGTACGTTTGCATTCTCTTTGCCGCAGTGGGGTAGCCTGAGGTCGACAACCCGAGAAAGGACCTGCTGCGTGAGCCAGACTGTGTTTGTGCTCGAAGACGACGCGGATATCGCGCGCCTGATCCAGCACCATTTGGAGGCCGCCGGATATCCGGCACGGCTCTACTCGACTCCGGCCAGCCTGATTCCCGACGCGGAGCGCCAGGCTCCGGCGTTGTTTCTGCTGGACATCATGGTGCCGGGCGGCGATGGCCTGGATGTCTGCCGGCGGCTGCGGGCGCATCCGGCGCTGAGCACGGTGCCCATCATCTTTGTGACGGCGCGGGCGGCGGAGAACGACCGGGTCCTCGGCCTGGAACTGGGCGCAGACGACTACGTGACGAAGCCCTTTGCGCCGCGGGAGCTGCTGGCGCGCGTCAAAGCGGTGCTGCGGCGCTTCGAGCGGCCGGCGACGCCCTCGGTCATCGCCTTTGAAGACGTCGAGATCGACGCCAGCGCCATGCAGCTGAAGGTGCGCGGATCGCTGACCACGACTACCGCGACGGAGTTCCGCCTGCTGGATTACCTCGCGCGCCACCCGGGGCGGGTGTTCAGTCGCGATCATCTGCTGGACGCTGTCTGGGGCGATGCTCGCTTCGTGACTCCGCGGTCGGTGGACGTCTACGTGCGCCGCATTCGCGAGAAGATCGAGACCGACCCGGAGAATCCTCGGTATCTGAAGACCGTGCGCGGTGCGGGATACCGCTTCGAAGTGCCGCGGGTCCCCGAACGGGCAGCGGTCTGAGCCCACCCTTTCCGCCAAAACCGGGCGGAAAAGGATAGGGCACCCGGATTCCGGGCTGATCGCCACAGGCGATAATGTTTGCAGGTTCCCCTGTGACCGGCCGCGTCTTCTCCAAACTGCTGTTTGCGTTTGTGGTGGTGCTGTGCATCGGCACGGCCGCGCTCGATCTTTCTTTCCGCAACATCGTCGAGCACTCCCTGCACGAAGAGGCGCGGGTCACGCAGCTCGGGCCGGAGCAGCAGGCTGCGGCGCTCCATATCCTGCGGCGCGATCTGGCGACGGCTTCTCTGCTCTCCCTGGTGCTGGCGACGCTGGTCTCGGCCTGGCTGGCGCATCGGATTGCGCGGCGGCTGCGGCGCATCGTCGACTTCTCGAAGCGCATCGCCTCCGGCGATTTTGCAGCGCGCATTGAGGAAGAAGACAACGACGAGATCGGCGAAGTGGCGCGCGCGCTGGATGCGACGGCGGCACGGCTGGAACAAAGCTTTGAGGCCCTGGAAGCGAAGCAGCGGGAATTGGCGGCACTGCTTGATTCCATGCAGGAGGCGGTCGTCGCGGTCAATGGCTCCGGCCAGGTGAGCTGGTCGAATGCCGTCATGCAGAGGATTGCTCCGGGCGCGAACCGCGCAGGGCGGGCGCTGGTGATGAGCCTGCGAGATCCCGACGTGCTGAGCTGTGTCGAGATTGCCCTAAGCGAGCGCCGCATCTGCAGCGGCAAGGCCATCTCGACGGTGCCCGGACGCGTGTACGAAGTGAGCGCCGCGCCCACTCCTGACGGCGGCGCAGTGGCCGTTCTGCACGATGTGACCGAAGTAGAGCGCGCGGAAAAGACCCGGCGCGATTTTGTCGCCAACGTCTCGCACGAGCTGCGCACTCCACTGACATCCATATCCGGCTACGTGGAAACGCTCATGGAAGACGGCATGGAATCGCCGGAGCACGCGCGCGAGTTCATGGGAATCATCCTGAAGAACGCGCGCCGGGTGAGCCGCCTCACAGAGGACCTGCTGGCGCTGGCGCAGGTCGAGTCCGGCCAGCACAAGCTGAAGATGCAGCCGGTGCGGGCGTCAGCGCTGGTGCGGGACGCAATCGAATCGCTCGCGGGCATGGTGCTGGAATCCGGAGTGGCGCTCGAAGCGGGCGATCTGACGGAGATGCATGTGCTGGCAGACGTGGACGCGATGGAGCAGGTCTTCGGCAACCTGGTCGAGAACGCGATGAAGTACGGCGCCGGCGGCAAGCTCATCGTCCTAGGGGCGCGTCCGGCGGAGAACATGGTCGAATTTTACGTGCAGGACTTCGGTCAGGGCATCGCGATGGAGCACCTGGGCCGGATCTTCGAGCGCTTCTATCGCGTCGATAAAGCACGCTCGCGGGAGTCCGGTGGCACCGGGCTGGGCCTGGCGATCGTCAAGCACATCATCCTTGCGCACGGCGGCACCATTCGAGCGGAGAGCGAGCTGGGAGCGGGAGCAACGTTCCTGTTTACGCTGCCCATGGCGCCGGAGGCCATGGTCGTGGGGGAAGCGAAGACGGCTGTGGCGGGGTCATAGCAGACCTGTGCTCGGGCCGCTGAGTTCTGATAGAGTTGCTGTTCGAATTGGCTATGTCCCGGCAGCGCTCTTCTTCGTACAATGAACCATGCCCCAGAAGACCGTCCACGCCGTCTGCTCGCACGATTGCCCGGACTCCTGCGGGATTCTTGTTACCGTTGACGAACTGGGACGGGCGACGCGGCTGCGCGGCGACCCGGCACACCCGGTAACGCGCGGCTTTCTCTGCGCCAAAGTGACGAAGTATCTGGACCGGGTGTACTCGCCCGACCGGCTGCTCTATCCGATGCGGCGGCGTGCCGGCGTGCCGAAGGGGCCGCTCGCGTTTGGCCGCGAGGCAGAGGCATTCGAGCGTATCACCTGGGATGAGGCGCTGGACGCAATCGCGGCGCGGCTCAAGGCGATTGCCGAACAGCATGGGCCGGAGTCGATCCTGCCGTATTCGTACGCGGGCACCATTGGCAAGCTTGGCTATGGTTCGATGGACCGGCGCTTCTTCCATCGTCTCGGCGCATCGCAACTCGACCGCACCATCTGCTCGCAGACCGGCGGCGAGGCGCTGAAGGCGGTTTACGGGCGCAAGCTGGGCACTGACACCGAGGCTTTTCGTCACGCAAAGCTGATCATCGCGTGGGCGGCGAATATCCACGGCAACAATATTCATCTGTGGCCGTTCGTCGAAGAGGCTCGGCAGAACGGGGCGAAGCTGGTCGTAATCGATCCCTTCGCCACACGCACTGCAAAGGCTGCGGACTGGCACATTCCCATTAATCCCGGCGCGGATTCAGCGCTGGCGCTGGGCCTGATGCACCTGCTCATCCGTGACAATTTGATCGACCGCGATTACGTCGACCGCTGGACCCGGGGATATGAGCCGTTGCGGCACCATGTCGCGACGTACACGCCGGAGTTTGTCTCGTCGGTGACCGGCATTTCGGTTGGTGACATTGAAAAGCTCGCGCATGAGTACGGGACGACGAAGCCGGCGGTGATCCGGCTGAATTATGGCGTGCAGCGGTCGGACAACGGCGGCTCGGCGGTGCGGGCAATTGCCATGCTGCCGGCCCTGACCGGCGCGTGGAAGTACTACGGCGGCGGGCTGCAGCTTTCGACCAGCGGCGCTTTCAAATTTGATGACGCTGCGCTCGAGCGTCCCGACCTGATGCTGGCGAGCCCGCTCAAACGCGCGGCGCGCGTCGTGAACATGATCCGGCTCGGGCATGCGCTCACCGAGCTGAACGATCCGCCTGTGCAGGCGTTGTTCGTCTACAACTCGAATCCCGCCGCCGTCGCTCCCGAGCAGACCGCGGTCCTCGCCGGACTGCAGCGCGACGATCTGTTCACCGTTGTCCACGAGCAGTTCTTTACCGACACGGTCGACTACGCCGATTACGTCCTGCCGGCGACCACATTTCTCGAGCACAAGGACATCCAGGGCGCCTACGGACACTACCACGTCCAGCTTTCGGAACAGGCGATTGCCCCTCTCGGCGAGGCGCGGCAGAATGTCTGGCTCTTCTCGCAACTGGCGCAGCGGATCGGCTTTGAGGAGCTCTGCTTCCGCGACACCGTGGACGACATGATCGCGCAGGCGCTGCGCGTGGACGATCCGGAACACCAGGACGCGCTGCTACAGGGGATAACGCAGGAGTCGCTGCGCGCCTCGGCCTGCATGCAGCGGCTGCAGTTTGCAGAGGAGCAGCGCGGAGCGCAGTTCCTGCCGTTTGCCGAAGGGCCATTCCCGACAGCGAGCGGCAAGATCGATCTGATCTCCGAATCGCTTGCCGATCCGCTGCCCGTATATCGTCCCTCGGTCGAGTCGCGCCACACTGCGAAGGAATATCCGCTGGAGTTCCTGCCGAGAAAAGCAGACAACCACCTGAACTCCACCTTCGCGAATATCCCCGCGCATCAGGAACTGGAAGAAGCGGGCCGCGGTGTGCTGGAGATCCATGCTGACGACGCCAATGCGCGCGGCATCGCCGACGGCGATGCGGTGGAAGTCTTCAACGACCGCGGAGTGATTCCGCTGCGCGCGCATGTGAATGGCGCGGTGCAGCCGGGCGTCGTCTCGGCTCGGCTGGGTTGGAACAAGCTCTCCGACCGTGGGCACAATGTGAACCTGCTGACCTCGCAGCGCGAGAACGATCTGGCCGGCGGACCGGTGTTCTATTCGGTGCTCGTTGAAGTCCGTAAATCCACGGCGGCCTCTCACGAAAGCGGTGCTCGCTCCGTCTGAATAACCACGGCATGACTCAGACAGGAGCGACGCGCGTGCCATGGCACGCTGTGATCGCGCTGATATAATCGGCTTTTCCCAAAATTCCCCGGGTCCTCGTCGCGCGGGCGTGGCGGGGTGGTAAAGATTGGCCTGATTTTGAGCAGTGAGGGTGTGCGTATTTCTTCCTTGAACTCCTGGAGCGCTGGCTCCCCGCACGTACCATGCAGGACTTTGCGCCATCTTTTCGGGCGCTCCATGGTGTTTCTTCTTCTGGCTGCTCCCGCGCTGCCGGCCCCTTCGCTGTTTGCGCAACAAACCGGGGCCACTGCAGCCGCGCCGGCCGGGCAGCAGAACGTCGTCGCCATTCGCGTCATCGGCAGCCGCCGCATCCCTCAGGACACGGTCCGCGCCCGCATGTTTTCGAAGATCGGCGAGCCTTACGATCCGCTGACTGTCGAGCGCGACTTCAATTCGCTGTGGAACACCGGCTACTTCGAAGACGTTCGCATTGAGAAGGAAGATACGGCGCAGGGCGTCATCCTCGATGTCTACGTGCGCGAGAAGCCCACGATCCGCGAGATCAAGTACAACGGCCTGAACGCCTTCACCGTGTCCGACGCGATGGACCGCTTCAAGAAGGAGAAGGTCGGCCTGACCGAAGAGAGCCAGTACGACCCGGCGCGCATCGCGCACGCCGTGACGGTCCTCAAGGAGATGGAGGCGGAGCACGGCCACCAGTTCGCCACCGTCCGCACCGAAGTGAAGGACATCCCTCCGGCCTCGGTGCAGCTGATCTTCAACGTCAAAGAAGGACCGACGGTGAAGGTAGGCAAGATCACCTTTAGCGGCAACCGGCACGTCAGCTCGCGGGTGCTGCGCGAGTCGATGAAGAACCTGCGGCCCATCGGTATCCCGCACTCCATCATCCTCGAAAACCTGTTTGCGCGGACCTTCGACGCCAGCAAGCTGGAAGAGGACTCGGAGCGAGTACGCCTGGCCTATCAGGACCGCGGCTATCTGCGTGGCGGCCCGGTTGGCGATCCTCAGACGCATCTGCGGAACCAGGGCGGGTTGTCGCTGTTCACTTTCCGGCCGCGCAAGGGCAAGCGCATCGACATTCACATGAATATCGATGAGGGCGAGCGTTACCGTCTGGCCAGCATCACCTTCTCCGGCGACACCGCCGGCACGAACCTGAAGGCCCTCCGGGCGGTCTTCCCCATCAAAGACGGCGCAATCTTCGATGCCAGCGTCTTTCGCAAAGCGCTCGATAACCTGCGCAAGGCATACAGCCAGGATGGCTACATCAATTTCGTTGCGATCCCGACGCCGAGCTTCGACGATACGAAGCACACCGTCACGTGGGATCTGAACATCGACAAGGGCAAGCAGTTCACCGTGGCGCGCATCGAGTTCCAGGGCAACACCGTGACCCGCGATTTTGTGATCCGCCGCGAACTGCTGCTGCAGGAAGGCCAGGTCTACAACAGCCATCTCTGGGAGTTGAGCCTGCTGCGCCTGAATCAGCTGCAGTACTTTAACGAACTGCGCATGGATCAGGACTCCACGACCCAGCAGAACACTGAAGCGGGCACTGTGGACCTGCTGCTGAAAGTCCAGGAAAAAGGCAAAAACGCCATCGGCCTGAATGGTGGCGTCAGCGGCCTGTCCGGCGCCTTCCTTGGCCTGAATTACGAGACGAACAACTTCCTCGGCCTGGGCGAAACGCTGAGCGTGCAGGCGAACGCCGGCAGCTTATCGCGCAACCTGCTCTTCGCATTCACCGAGCCCTACGTGCGCAACCGGCCGCTCAATCTGGGCTTCCAGGTCTTCGACAGCAAATCCGATTACAACACTTCGAAGAGCTACTCTCTGAGCGGAAGCAGCAACGAGAACGCCGCAACGAACTCTCTGCTGCAGAACTACAACGAGTCGCGCGTCGGCTTCAATTTCTCGGCCGGCTATCCGGTGCGCCACTTCAATCTGTTCGGATTCTCGCGCGTTGGCTTCACGTATGCCTGGGACCGCTCGTCGGTGCGCGCGTTCAGCCAGGCGTCCAGCAATTTGTTTCAGACACTCGCTTTCCGCAGCGGCATTCAGGGCCAGAACGCGCTCGCGGGCATCCTGACCAGCGCCGTGCAGCTGAGCTATGAGTCCAGCAACGTGGACAGCAATTTCCTGCCGCACACCGGGCAGTCGCTCGCGGGAACCGTGAAGGTGGCCGGGTTGTGGGGCAGTGTGCGCTACATCCAGCCGATCGTCGAGTACAAGAAGTTCGTCCCCATGCGGAACTGGCACTTCGACCGGGGCGGCAAGGATACCTTCGGCGTGCGCTTCCAGGGCATTTACATCCGCGGCTTCGGCGGCGATGTGGCGCCCCCCTTCGATCGCCCGCTGGCCGGCGGCGAAACCGATATTCGCGGCTTCGACGTGCGCACCATCTCTCCCTACGGATTTGTGCCCACGCGCGTGCTCTTCAATCTGACGAATCCGGACGGCAGCGACGTTCCTCGCGACCCAACCAACCCGTCGCTCGGCCCCGTACAGGTGCCGCTGCCGGTATACGGCATTGCGACCATTGGCGGCGATACGAACTTCACCCTCAACCTGCAGTACACCATCCCGATTTACGCCCGGACCGTGGCTTTCAAGCTGTTTAACGATACCGGAATGGACATGGCGCTGCAGGACAACCAGTTGCGCCAGAGTCCCGAAGGCATCGACCTGCTGAACTCGCCGCTGTACGGCTGCCCGAATTATGTCAACGGCACCTGCCAGGGCGGGCAGCAGATCCGGTTCAATACGGTGATCGAGCCGGTCCGCGGAACCAATTACGTGCCGCGCGACTCGGTGGGCGGCGAGATAGACGTGATGATGCCGATCATCAACGCGCCGTTCCGGCTGTACTATGCCGTGAACCCGCTGAAGCTGTACAAGACCTTCTCGCGCCAGAACCTGATCACGCGCAGCATGTTCCCGGCCGGGGGAGCGGGCGATTTCTCCTACGCCGAGGCCAACCAGCTGTACAACGGACTTTATACGCTGCGTGAGCCGAGCACGACCTTCCGTCTGACGGTGGGCACGAGCTGGTAGGAAACAGCCGGTCGTCTGTAGCCGATTACGCGTAGCCGCTCGGCAAGCCTGCGAGCGGCCGAGTTACTCCGGGTTTCGCTACGGGCTACCGGCTACAGGCTTGTTTCGTTTGACCTGGCCCATCCGGGAACCCTATAATTTGCCCAAGTTCCTGAGATTCTCTCATCGTCTGCGTTTTTGTGTTACGGGCTCTAAATAATGAAGCCTCGGAGCCTGCTCCGGCGATCTTCAGCGAGCAGGATTCAAAATGCGGACAGCCACCAGGAAACTGAAGGAGTTTGTGAATTCCATGAAGCGTATGTTGTCCATTGTTTGCGTGCTGGCCACCGGGCTTGGCGGAGCCGCCGCAGCGCAGGCCTCCCCGGCTGCCACTGATACCACCTCAACTGCGGCTGCATCCGGCGCCACCAAAATCGCCGTCATCAATTTCAACGGCGTTGTGCAGCAGACCAACGAGTTCCAGCGCGACATCGCGGACCTGCAGAAGAAGTACCAGCCGCGTGTCGAGGAGCTGCAGAAGCTGAACACCACCATCGAGTCGGAGAAGAAGGAATTGCAGGACGGCGGCGCCAAGCTGGCGGACGCCGATCGTCAGGCGAAGCTGCACGACATCGACGACAAGACCAAGGATTTGCAGCGGAAAGGCCAGGACCTGCAGACCGATGAACAGGAAGCCGGTCAGCAGACATTCCAGCAGGTCGGTCAGAAAGTCTTCGACGTGATGACCGACTATGCCAAGTCGCACGGCTACAATCTGGTACTCGACCAGGGCGAGCAGGGCGGCGGCGTCGCATGGGCTGCCGATAACGTGAATATCAGCAAAGAGGTCCTCGAAGCCTACAATGCCAAAGCCGGTATCCCGGCTCCGGCGCCTGGGACTTCTGTGCCTTCGGCCCCGTCTCCGCGAACCGGAGCCGCGCCGCACTCCGGCACGACCGCGCCGCACTCCGGTACCCCCAGCAAGCCTTCCTCACACTGATCGAAAACCAGACGGTCGCGAAGCCTTCCCACTCGGGAGGGCTTTGCTGTCCTGTGACACAGATCACAGCATTCCAGCTCCTGTGGAAATTTCTGTGGAAGCCGGGGGCAGGTTTCGCGGTTAACGCTCCAGTTATCCCCACTTAACCGAACTGCAACATTGCTTTGAACGTTCAAAGCCCTTGGATCCATCGCTTTAGCGCGATCAGTCGTACCCAGTCTCGCGATCCGGGCCAAAAGGCCGACTCTCAGGCAACCCTTTGAAATTTCCACAAATTCGGTTGAAAACGCAGTGAATAGCCGGCGACAAAGGCCATCTTAGCGGATGATGCCGCGCTCGGCTTTTTCGATGAAATCGACGAGGTAGGCCACGTCGGGCGAATCCAGGTTTTCAGCCCGGAGCTTCTCGACGGCCTGGGCAATGTTCATCTTCGAAGCCAGCAGCAGGCGGTAGGCGTGGTGGATGGCGCGCAGCCGCTGGCGGTCGAAGCCGCGGCGCTCCAGTCCCACCTTATTGATGCTGAATGCGTGCACCTCGCGTTTGGCTGAGGTCAGTGAAAACGGCAGAACATCCTGCGTGATTGTTGTGCCACCTCCGATATAGGCATAGCGGCCAATCCGGCAGTACTGGTGGACGGGACAGAGCGCTCCGACGACCGCGAAATCCTCGACCGTGACGTGGCCGGCGAGCGTCGCGCCATTCGCGAGAATGCACTCCTCGCCGATGACCGAGTCGTGCCCAATATGCGTGTAGGCCATGATGAGGCAGCCGCTGCCGATCCGCGTGGTACCGCCGCCGCCGGTGGTTCCGCGCGAGATGGTCACGCACTCGCGAATCGTGTTGCCGTCGCCCATGGTGACGGCCGTCGGCTCGCCGTGGTACTTCAGGTCCTGCGGCGCGACGCCAACGCACGCAAAGGAGTAGAAGCGGTTGCGCGCACCCGCCGTGAGGTGGCCGTCGAGCACCACATGTGAGACAAGCTCGCAATTCTCCCCCAAAACAACATCGGGCCCTACCGTGCAGTAAGGCCCGATCGTGCAGGATTCAGGGACGACAGCGGAGGCAGCGACGATCGCTGTGGGATGAACGCTCACTCGTGGCTCACCAGTTCCGGGGTGGGCTGGGACGCGCCGCCGGTGCTCTCGGCTTCGCTCTTCCCGCCGCGCGGAACCAGCTGACACATGACAATAGCCTCGCAGGCGAGCTTGCCGTCAACGGTGACTTTGCCTTCCATGCGCACCGCGCGCGGACGCCAGTTGAGCACGTTAATCTCGATGCGCAGCTGATCGCCGGGAACCACAGGCCGGCGAAACTTCGCGCGCTCGATGCCGGTGAAGACCATCAGTTTGTTGTGGCGGTCGGGAACTTCAGGAAGCAGGAGCGTTCCGCCGGCCTGCGCGATGGACTCAACCACCAGCGCGCCGGGCATGATGGGGAATTCGGGAAAATGTCCCTGGAAGAACGGCTCGTTGATGGTGACGCTCTTGATGGCGACAATCCGCTTCTTCCGTTCGACCTCGACGATGCGGTCGATGAGCAGAAAGGGATAGCGGTGCGGCAGGATGTTCATGATGTCGCCGATTTCCAGCACCTGGCGACCGTCGAGGATCGGGTTCGGTTCCATAGCTAGCCAGCAGCAAGTATAAACGGCACAAATGCCTACCGCAGAACCAGCAGAGCGAGCGCGAGCGCGATGGGCATAGCAACCAGGCCGACCTTCAAAAACTCCCAGGGTGTGATGTTTTCGCCCTCACGGCGCAGCGCAATGAGCCAGAGAATCGTGGCCAGCGATCCGGTGACGGAAAGGTTCGGCCCGAGATCGACGCCGACCAGCAGCGCATGGGCAAGCCGCCCGTGAATCGCGGAGTGGCGCAGCGCGGATCCGGCCGCAAGTCCCACGGGCAGGTTGTTCATGATGTTCGAGAGCAGCGCGACGGCAAATCCGCCGGCCAGCTTGCCCAGGCCGTTGGGTACCTCCGCCAGCCACGCCAGCCCACGGTCGGCCATAGCAGCCATGCCGGCGCGGTTGAGTGCCTCGACGATCACAAACAATCCTGCGACCAGCGGAATGACTCCCCATGCGACGTTCTGCAGGGCTACTTTCGGCGCCGCGCGATCTCTCAGCGCCACGAGAATCAGCGCAAACACGCCCGCGCAGACGGTAGGCACACCCAGCGGGATGTCCACAGCCGAGCAAGTCAGCAGCGTCGCGACTCCGATGAAGATGCCGACGAGCGCGAGGCGTCCCGTCGCGCTCAGGCTGCGCCTTTCCGTGACCGGAGCCGCCGGGCCGGAAAGGGCCTTCTGCGAGACGCGCCAGAGCACAGCGAAGGTCGCCAGAATGGACACGATGGACGGCAACAGAAATATCCGCAGCCACACACCCAGCCGCGGCATCTGCCCATCGAAGACGACGAGGTTCGCGGGATTGGAGATGGGCAGCACGAAGCTGGCGGCGTTGGCGATCAGCGCGCACGCCAGCAGGTACGGTTTGGGATGGACACGAGCGCGCCGGACCACAGCCAGAACCGCCGGAGTCATCACCACGGCCGTGGCATCGTTCGAGAGCAGTGCTGTAACCACCATCCCCACGAGGTAAATCCAGACAAAAAGCCGACCAGCGGATTCCCCCGCACGCTGGACAGCGATGTCCGCCACCCAGTCGAAGACGCCTTCTTCGCGGGCCATCTCCGAAAACAGCATCATGCCAGCGAGAAAAAGGTAAACCTCTATCCCCTCGCGAACGGCGGCGACGGCTCCGGAGAGCGGCAGCAGGCCCGTGGCAACGAGCAAGACTGCGGTCCCGCTGATCCAGATCCATTCGGCAATGCCGCGCGGGCGCACCAGCATCAGAACGATGCCAAAAAGGGAAATGATCCAGATCAGGACAGATGCCATGCGGACTGGGCAGGTACTCGGATCGCCACCAGGAGAAGAGAAAAGGGCTCGACTACACTATAGCGAGTTCGATCTCCTTAACCAGGTAGTTGTTTCGACCAGGGGTGGCCATGGCATCCGAGCGGCTCTACTACGAGGATTCGTTCCTGAAGAGCTTCAGCGCGACGGTTACCGACATTCGCGAGGTATCCCGCGGAGAAGGTGAATCGGTATGGCAGGTGGCGCTTGACCGGACCGCGTTCTATCCAACCAGCGGCGGCCAGCCTTTCGATGTGGGCGTGCTGCGGGCGATGTCGCGCGGCGGTACCGGACTCGACGTTCTGGTGGAAGGAGTCGAGGAGGACGAAGCCGGCGAGGTATGGCATTTCGTCCGCAAGCCCGTTTCTGCCGGCACACAGGTGGAGGGCGAAGTCGACTGGGATCGGCGTCTCGATCACATGCAGCAGCACACCGGCCAGCATGTGCTCTCCGCGGTGTTTCTGCGTGAACTGCAGGCGCCCACCGTTTCGTTCCACCTGGGCGATACCAGCTCGACAATCGACATCGCCACGGGTCCGGTGCCCGCACACAGTCTCGACCGCGTAGAGCGCCTCGTGAACCGCATCATTGCCGAGGACCACCCGGTGACGGTGCGCTTTGTCGATCGCGCCGAAGCGGAACAAATGATGCAGGCCGGCAACCTGCGCAAATTGCCCGATCGGGAAGGCCGCATCCGGCTGATCGAGATTCCCGAAATCGACACCAATGCCTGCGGCGGCACGCATGTGAAGTCGACCGGACAGATCGGCGGCCTGTTCCTCCGCGGCACGGAGAAGGTGACCCGCGGCCTTCGCTTGGAGTTCGTCTGCGGACTGCGCGCTGTTCAGGCAGCGCGCACGGATCGCGCGATCCTGGCGCGAGCCACAAATGCTCTTTCGGTCGGCGCAGTGGAAATTCCGTCGGCCCTGGAGCGGCTGAAGGCTGAATCGAAAGCCGGCGCGAAAGAACGCCAGCGCCTTCGCGAGGAACTGGCTGCGTACCATGCCACGCGCCTCGCGGTGGAAGACACCATCAAGGATGGACTGCGGCTGGTGGAGCGGAGCTTCAAAGACCGCGACCGCGATTACGTGAAGTTGCTGGCCTCACGCGTCGCGTCCGCCGCGCCCTCGACTGCAGTTGTGTTCTGCGCGGAAGAGACGGAGCCGGCGCGCATTTTCGTGGCGCGCAGCATAGGTCTGGACTTCGACTGCGGGCGCATTCTCAAAGAGGCGCTGGCCCAGCATGGCCTCCGCGGCGGAGGCTCGGCGGACCTGGCGCAGGGCGACGTACCGCTGCACGACTGCGCCGCGGTGCGCGGGGAGATCGCTGCGGCCATTCGGGCTACTGTTCCTGCTCCGGCACGCGAAACCGAGGCTTAATTAGCAGGCCGGAGACACGCCGCGTGCGCTGGCGCAATGCGTCTGCATACCGTAAAATCAGATAGATTGTTCCCGCCGCCGTGGGGCTATAGCTCAGCTGGGAGAGCGCATCGTTCGCAACGATGAGGTCGTCGGTTCGATCCCGACTAGCTCCACCAATTCCCCAACATCTGCTCCGACTAGCTCCACCAAATCCCATTTTCGCTATTCTTCTGGACTTGCACCCCGCGGAAGCCCGCAGCATTTATCCTGGAGCGGCATGCAAAGCCCAAGATGTGTGCTGCTGATACTCCCACGAAGATCTGTCCTGGCCTTTTGCCGTGGCGCGGCCGGAATCCTGCTGGCGACCTCTGCAGTGGTCGCGGCGCAGCAGCCGGTAACCGTGCGCACTCCGGCGACGCCGCTGGTTCTGCACGATCCCTACTTCAGCATCTGGTCGTTTGACGATGCGCTCAATGCGGGTCCGACGCGCCACTGGACCGGCGTCCCGCAGCAACTCGATGGAGTCGTGCGGGTGGACGGCAAGCCGTACCGCTTCATGGGCGAGGAGCGGGACACGCGCAACATTCCGCCTCTACCGCAAGTGTCGCGGGCGATCTGGCCCACGCGCACCATCTACGACTTCGAAGGCGCCGGCATTCATCTCACCGCGACATTCCTCACGCCGGCGCTACCGCAGGACCTGGTCTCGCTCTCGCGTCCGCTGACCTACCTGACGTGGTCGGTTCGATCGACTGACGGTGCGACGCACTTGGTCGACCTCTGGGTGAGTGCGAGCGCACAGCTCGCTGTCAATGACACGCAGGAATCGGTGGTGTGGGGCACGAGCCACGTCGCCGACATGACGGTGATGTACGTCGGCGACAACCAACAGCCGATGCTCGAGAAAGCCGGCGACAATCTGCGCATCGACTGGGGATGGGCGGATCTGGCCGTTCCCGCGCAGCCCGGAATGACGACGCAGATCGTGGGGCGCACGCAACTCGAGCAGGCCATCACGACCGCTCCCCCGAGCGAGAGCGATGACATCGACATGCCGCGACAGGCGCGTATCGACCTGCCGACGATGGCCGTTCATTTCGATCTGGGACAGGTGACGGGCTCTCCGGTGATCCGCAAAGCGATGCTCGCCTATGACGATCGCGAAGCCGTTGAGTACATGCACCGCGAACTGCCGGACTACTGGCGCCGCGATGGGCAATCCTTCGCGGAGATGCTCCAGTCCGCCGAGCACGAACAGTATGCGCTCGCCGCGCGCGCCGAAGCTTTCGACCGCGCACTCGTCGCAGACCTGACGGCGGTTGGCGGCGAGCATTATGCGGCGCTCGCCGTGCTCGCCTACCGGCAGACCCTTGCCGCGCACAAGCTGGTCGCGGATATCGACGGGCGTCCCCTGCTGTTCTCGAAGGAGAACTCCAGCAACGGCTGCACGGATACGGTCGACGTGACGTATCCCGCGTCTCCGTTTTTGCTGCTGTTCAATCCGAAGCTGCTCGAAGCCGAGTTGCGGCCGGTGATGGACTACGCCAGCCTGCCGCGCTGGAAATGGCCGTTCGCACCGCACGACATCGGCACCTACCCGCTGGCCAATGGACAGGTCTACGGCGGCGGGGAGCGGACCGAAGAGGATCAGATGCCGGTGGAAGAGAGCGGCAACATCCTCATCCTTTTCGACGCGCTGGCAAGGGCGGAGGGCAACGCGAAGTTCGCCGAAGAGTACTGGCCGCTGCTCTCGCGCTGGGCCGACTATCTGCTGCGCTTCGGCATGGACCCGGCGAACCAGCTCAGCACCGACGATTTCACTGGGCACCTGGCGCACAACTCCAACCTGTCGATCAAGGCGATCATTTCTCTGGGTGCCTATGCACAGCTTGCCGAGAGGCTTGGAAAGGCGGAAGTCGCAGGGCGCTACCGCGAACAGGCGCAGCGCATGGCAGCCGAATGGATGAGGATGGCGGCTGACGGCGATCACACGCGTCTGGCTTTCGACAAGCCGGGGACCTGGAGCCAGAAGTACAACCTGGTGTGGGATCGCATCCTGGGCCTGCATCTCTTTCCCGAATCGCTGACGCTGGAGGAAATGCGCTTCTATCTGGCGCATCAGAATGCGTTCGGCCTGCCGCTCGACAATCGGCACACGTACACCAAGCTCGACTGGAGCGTGTGGACGGCGACTCTGGCGCAGAACCGGCAGGGCTTCGACGCGCTCATCGATCCTGTGTACAAATTCATGACCGACAGCCCGACGCGCGTTCCGCTGAGCGACTGGTTCGATACGGTAAGCGGAGCGCAGGTCGGGTTCCAGGCGCGCTCCGTGGTCGGCGGCGTCTACATCAAAATGCTCGCCGATCCGGCGATGTGGAAGAAGTGGGCTTCGACGCACAGCGAATAAGGCGACAGGAGGAGGAGCCGTGAAGGCGTTCGTACTACAGAAGCCGGGAGAGGCGCGCATCGAAACGGTCCCCGAGGCGAAGGCCGCCGAGGGTGAAGCGTTGCTGCGCGTGCGCCGCGTGGGCCTGTGCGGAACCGATCTCAGTTCGTGGCGCGGAAAAAATCCGCTGGTGAGCTATCCGCGGATTCCTGGGCACGAGATTGCCGCAACCATTGTGGAGCTGCCGCACGGCACGCCGGGGCTCAGTGTCGGCATGGATGTGACCCTCTCGCCATACAAGAGCTGCGGCGCCTGTGCGGCGTGCGCCAATGGCCGCCCCAATGCGTGCCTCAATAATCAGACCCTCGGCGTGCAGCGCGAAGGCGGCATGACGGAACTCCTGGCCTGTCCCGTGGAAAAGCTTTATCCGGCGAAGCTGAACCTGACAGAGCTCTGCCTGGTGGAGCCGCTGACCGTGGGATTTCACGCCGTAGCCCGCGGGCGTGTGACGGAGCAAGACACGGTCGCGATCTTCGGATGTGGCGGCGTTGGCCTCGGCGCGGTGGCAGGTGCGGCCCATCGTGGAGCACGCGTCATTGGCATTGACATTGCAGACGAAAAGCTGAACATTGCACGGAACGCAGGCGCGCAACACGTCATTCATTCCGGCCGACAGAACGCAGCCGAGGCCCTGCGCGACCTGACCGGCGGGCACGGTCCGCAGGTGGTGATCGAGGCAATCGGATCGCCCGAGACGTTTCGCTCCGCAGTGGAGGTCGTGGCTTCCACGGGGCGGGTGGTTTACATCGGCTATGCGAAGGAGCCGGTTTGCTACGAAACGCGCTTCTTTGTGCAGAAGGAAGTCGACATTCTGGGCTCACGCAACGCCCAGCCGGAAAATTTTCGCGAGGTCATCGCGATGCTCGAAGCGAAGCAGTTTCCCGTCGAAGCCACAGTCGGCACCGTTGCTCCGCTCGCTGAAGCGCCGGAGCTGCTGCGCGCGTGGAGCGACAACCCAGGGCAGTTCTCCAAAATTCAGATCACGCTCGATTAGTTCACGCCGCCCACTCGACTGACCTGGGCGCATCCTCGCCAACGTCGGCCTGCTTCGGGATCGGCAGCCCGGTACGCTCGTAGAGCGCTGGCCTGTGGCGCGTCCAGTGCCGGTCGAGCCAGAAATCCGCGGGCCGGTCGTAGTAACTCCACGCCGTGTGCCGCGCATTCATGCCGACAAAATGGGCGCCGCAGCTGCCCAGTTCAGGCGAGCGCGGCCAAAATGGCGAGCAGATGCTCACTTCATTTCTGCGGACGAGGTGAACGGTGTCATTCCGGAAAATCGCCGCCGTCTGCAGTCCCTGTTCGTCCAGTTCCGTCAGCAGTTGCAGCGGCTGGTCCGAACTTCGGCGCACCGCCTCGAGCACGCTTTGCAGCGCATGCTCCCAGTCCCAGTCCGGAGCGATGCCGCGAATGCCGGAGTTGTAAGCGCCTGGCGGACATACCGCGCCGAAGCTGCCGAGGCAACGGCTCACGTCTTCGGCCAGCACGCCTCCGCTACCGGACTCGAGCCACCGCCGGATGGCTGCCGGCAGTTCCCAGAGAATGCAGTCGTTGTCCAGGGCCAGCTCATAGCGCTCCGCATCGATGCGCGTCGGCACCAGCTTCCACCCTGTGCCCTCGAGCATGGCATCATCGAAGTAGCCCCGAAGCGCGGGCGCCATCTCCTCCCGCGATACGTTTCGCCACTCCACGGTGAGCGGCAACTCGCCGGTGCGGCGCTGCGCGTCCTCGGCGGGCAGCGAATTGACGCACACCACGTAGCGCGCTTCCGGACCAAACAGCTGCGGCGCAGGCAATCGAGAGCCGCAGCATCTCGAATCCCCGCGGGCGCACATTGCCGATCGTCCAGCGCACGCACAAACTGTGTGCGTTGGGAACCTCAGGTTTCATTGGTGACGAACTCCGTTCAGAGGAGCGCAGAGAGGCGCATCGCGCCCTGGCGCACAGTCAGCGAATTTGCGTTCGTATACTCGTTTGGATGCTGCCGCTGCTGCCCGGGAAACCACGAGGGCATGGAACGCGGACCCCACCAAATCGGAACGGTTCGCTGCTGCGCAGCTCTCCTGCTAAGCTCACGAGCAATGAACGCGCGCAGAAATTTTTCGCTCCTTGCCGCTGCAATGTTCCCGTTTACGCTCGTCGCCCAGACCGCGCCTCCGCTCTCCCCGCCGGAGAAGGCGATGGTCGCGTACATCGACGCGCACCAGCAGGAGGCGAATGCGCTGCTCGAAAAGCTGGTGGACATCAACAGCGGCACGCACAATATCGAGGGCGTGCGCGCGATAGCCAAAATCATGGGCGCGCAGCTCAGCGACCTCGGATTCGAGGTTCACTGGATTCCCATGGAAGCAGTCCAGCGCGCGGGCGTGCTGGTGGCTACTCATCCTTGTCCGCAACCCGGCCAGTGTGGCAAGCGCATGCTGCTCATCGGCCACATGGATACTGTTTTTGAACAGAACAGCCCGTTTCAGAAATACACCGCCAACGGCAACATCGGCACCGGCCCGGGCGTGAACGACATGAAAGGCGGTCTCATCATCATGCTCACGGCGCTCAACGCGATGAAGGCCGCCGGCGTCCTCGATCATGCCGAGATCGCCGTGGTCCTGAGCGGAGATGAAGAGGCGCACGGCGAGCCGGCCTCCATTTCGCGCCGGGACATGATCGCGGCGGCACATCACAGCGATGTTGCTCTGGAATTTGAAGGCACGCCACGCATCAATGGCGTCTTCTATGGCAGCGTCAGCCGCCGCAGTTCGATCGACTGGACGATCCGCGCCACCGGCGAGACCGGGCACTCCTCCGGAATCTTCTCCGCGCAGAAGGGTTACGGCGCGGTCTACGAGCTTGCGCGCATTCTCGATGCCTTCCGCACGCAACTGCCCGAACCGTATCTGACCTTTAACGTTGGCATGGTGCTGGGCGGCTCCAGCTACACCGTCGACACAGCGGGGAACAACGGCACCGCAACCGGCAAGGACAATGTCATCCCTCCGGCCGCGTACGCAAGCGGCGATATTCGCACCCTCTCCAACGAACAGACGGAGCGCGTGGAGAAGAAGATGGAGGCGATTGTCGCGCAGCATCTGCCCAGGACAAACGCCACGATCCGCTTCGGCGAAGGCTACCCCGCAATGGCGCCGACGGCGGAGAGCCGCGCCCTGCTCGGCATCCTCAATCAGGCGAACGCCAGTCTCGGTTTCGCCCGCATGCCGGAACTCGACCCGATGAAACGGGGAGCGGGCGACATCGCGTTCGTGGCGGGCATCGTTCCCGGACTTGCCGGCATTGGCGCTACGGGCGAAGGCGCTCACGCGCCGGGGGAAACCATCGATCTCTCGGCCCAGCCGATCAACACAAAGCGCGATGCTCTGCTCATGTACCGCCTCGCGCAGATTCCGGAGAACGCGGACCTGACCAGCATCGGCGCAACAAAATAGCTGCCCTCACCCGAGGATGCCGTACTTCTCCTCGAGGAATTTCCGCACCGGACGCGGCAGCGTGGCGCTGAGTTCCTGCCAAGTCAGGAACCCGAGCCGCGTACGCAGGCCCGCGTCCCGCACGGCGGCGAGCACCCTGAACCATCGCTCCCCCAGATCCGGGCGGCGCTGATCGCAAAGCACCAGAAATGACGCGGAACACGCGTGCGCCGCCAGTACGCCGCGGACGAGCTGATACGAAAGCACGCTGCCATTGGCTTGCGGCAGACGCTCCACGTCAAAGACATCCTCGAGATCGCGGTAACGCGCAAGCAGGCGCAGGGCCGCCCGCTGGAAATCTCCTTCGGTAAGCTTTGCTTCCACCAGCAGATCGCCAATCTTCATGTCGATTTCCGTGCGGTCCGTGCCCTTGTGTAGCGGGATGCCGGGACCAAATCCGAACTCCGGTACAAGTCCGGGTTCGACCCCCAGCAGCGCGCAAACCCGCGGATTCGTGAGCACCCGTGGATAGCAAAAAATATTCATCAGCAGCGCGTCGGAGCTGTTCGCGCACTCCAGCTCGAACCGCCGCCGGTCGCCGGCGCGCGGAACGAATCGGCTGGCCGTGTACGCCTTTTTGAGCCGCTGCTTCCATTCGGGCCTGGCGACGATGCGGGTCCACGAGGCCCGCAGAAAATTACCGTGACCGTCCTCCCATTCCTGCCAGATCACGCTGGCCGATCCGCCGTACGAGACCTCGCGCTCCTGCTCGTCGCCGCGAACCAGGTTGCGGCTGCTGATCTCCCGCCGCAGTTGCGACGCGCTCAGCGGATTGAGTCCTTTCCCGGCCATCCCGTGTAGTTGACACTTAGGCGGGCATCCAGGTCCAGCCCGATCCACCCCCGCCCTCTGCCCCGCGCCAGGTCCTGCCAAAATCCAACCAAAACCGACCCGCTCCGCTCCTACCGGACAGGGAATCTTTGTCGACGATGGCGGCCGTATACCGCGCAATATTCGGATACCTGTTTCTGGTCTTCATGGTCCGCGTCGTCGGGCGCCGGCCGGGAAAGCAGATGGCGCCCTTCGATTACGTTTTGATCTTCTTCATTGGCGGCCTCACGCTCACCGCAATGGTGGCCAACGACCGTTCGCTCACCAATGCGTCCGTGCAGATCATCACCGTGGCGCTCTGCCATTTCGTCCTCACGTGGCTGCGGCGCCGTTCGAACCGGTTCGCCCTCTGGATGGACGGCACGGCGCTGGTCCTGCTGCGCAAGGGCGAGTGGGTGGAAGAAACCATTCGAAAGATGAACTTTTCCCATGACGACGTGATCGCGGCGATGCGGAACAACGGCCAGCGGAACCTCAGCCAGGTGAAATACGCCGTCCTGGAGCGCAGCGGGATGATTAACGTCATTCCCGGCGGCGAAGAAGACGAAAGGGACTAAGGTCATGTCCACGCCTGCGCGCACCCGGTCCATTGAAGATTCCCTGCCCAGGGATCGAAATGAGCTATCGGTTGGCGAGAACCTCGATTTTCAGCGCCGCTGGTGGCGGTTCGAGCATGTGGTCTGGGTCGTCTACACGCTGATCGTGGCGCTGGATATCGCCGGCGTCTTCGGACGGGGTCCGGTGGCGAAGGTGCACAAGTCGACTCCCGACGGCGCGATGAACCTGACCTACGAGCGCTTCCAGCGCTTCCAGACGCCATCGATCATCTCCATCCATTTCGGCCCGAATGCCGTCCGCGACGGCAAGCTGCAGTTATGGGTCAGCCAGAGCCTGATCACCAAAGCCGGCAATCAGCGGATCATCCCGCAGCCGGCCTCCTCCGAACTCAAGGACCAGGCCCTGCTCTACACCTGGGCTGCTGGACAGAACCCAGATTCCGCGGATTTTGCTGTCGAGCCCTCAAGCCCAGGGGTTTACCGCTTCAGCTTCCGGCTGCCCGCGCTCGCCGATGAATTCACCGAGACGGTGATCGTCTGGCCCTGAGGCGCTATGTATACCGTTATTCACGCCATCGCCGGCTATTTCCTTCTGCTGCTCACCGTGCGGGTGCTGGTGCGGCGGCCCGGCGCGCAGCTCACGCCGTTTGAATTCGTCATCATCTTCCTGATCGGCGGCGTCATCATCCTGGCGACGGTCGGCAACGATCACAGCGAGACGAACTGCACCTGCGCCATCATCACCATCGGCCTGACGCATCGGCTGGTTTCCATCGTGCGCAGCCGCTTGCCGCGGCTCGCGGCGTGGATCGACGGCATCCCTCTGGTCGTGCTCCGCGAAGGTCAATGGCAGTTGGAGCAGATGGAAGGGCTGCGCGTCGACCGCGAGGACGTCATCGCCGCCGCCCGGGAAAAAGGGCTCAAATCGGTCCGCGATGTTGAGTATGCCGTCGTAGAGCGCAACGGCAGCATCAGCATCATCCCGCGCTAGCCGCCTGTCCTCCGCAATCCTGCTTCCGTTCTGCGCGCCTGCGCTGCCGCTGAGTACCACTTTTGGGTTATCAATTTCCCGCCTCTTTTCTGATGAAATGAACGGACACAGCCTGCCGCTGGCCGGCAACTGTGAGGTGTTCAGAATGAAGTTGAAGCGACGGACTGGGTTTGTATGGCGCTTTTGGCTAAGCGTCTTTCTCGGCATTATTACCGCCGGAGTTGTCGAGGCTGTCGCCCGGACACCGCGCTATGACATGCTCATCGAGATGAGCGGCTTTTTCCTGAGGCCGGCCAATTATGTGGCGAAGCTGGTTTTCCCCACCGGACCGCACAGTGGGGCGGCTATGCAGAACTGGGGCTACGTCTACTACTCGGCAGATATCGCGTTCTTCACGATTTCCTGGCTGATTGTGCTGACGGCGCTCTGGGGCAGCCGCAGCCGTCTCGTCCGGCCGAACTAATCGCGTTCGCCTCTCCGCCACTCATTCGGCGGACCCTCAGCAGGCCCACAGAGCACAGCAGGAGATGACCCCGTCAGGCCGCGGAAACATCGCGCCCCTTCGTGGTGTCACAATAAGAGGGGACCGACTGAAAGGAGTCGCCGGGAATGACCCTGCTCGATGCTCCTGCGTATAACGCGCGCCGCGCGCGCCGCAATCACATCATTGCGGTCACTTCTGTTGTTGTGGTCGTCATCGCCGCCATTGCCGCCTGGCTCTGGTTCCTGCAGATCCCGTGGCAGTTCTGGCACTGGCCTGCGGATCACAAGATCAACAAATTCATGTCGGCGGTCGAGAGCGGCGACTTCAATAAAGCCTATGGATTGTGGAACAACGATCCCAGCTGGCAGACGCACCCGCAGAAGTACGAGCCCTACAATTTCAACGAGTTCATGAAGGACTGGGGTCCCAATAACCAGGACTACGGCCCAATCAAATCCCACCAGATCATCATTTCGCACCACGCCGGCAACGGTGTTGTCGTCGGCGTCCGCATCAACGGCCAGAGCAAGCCCCTTTTCCTGCGCGTCGACGACAGCGGCACCATTGGCTTCTCGCCCGTGGAGTTGTACTCGGGGCCGTGACGGCGTTCAGCGCACAGAGATTAGCGCAGGGAGCTCAGGCGAATGCCCCGATGGCATGAATTTCAGCCGCTGGCGGAGATCAGGGATGTCTGAGCTCTGTGCCCTGTGCCCTGAGCTCTGGACTGTCAATGAGCCCCGTCCCTCGCCAGCTGTTGGCATTGTGCCGCCCGATTTCCACCCGCTGCGCCCCCGCCGTCCGGTACCAGTCCTCCACTTCGGTGCGCGAGTGGTAGTACGCCGTCGGCGCAACCAGCTGATCGAAGACATTCCAGAAATTCTCCGCGAAGCTGTAATCGGAGATCGAGCAGAGATA
>DASYYN010000194.1:0-8382 GCA_035933815.1 Acidobacteriaceae bacterium | reverse complement strand
GCATTTTACTGACGGGTTTTGACCTGACCGCTGTTTACCTGGCCGCTTTTATCACTGACCGCTTCTCAGCCGGCCGTCACCCCATGTACATGCCGCCGTTGACGTCCAGCACGTGACCCGTGATGTAGGCGGCGTCTTCCGATGCCAGGAAACACACCGCGTTTGCGATGTCCGCGTCGGTGCCAGGGCGGCCCAGCGGGATCTGGCTCAGCATGGACTCGCGTTGCTTCTCGTCGAGAACCGCGGTCATGGCTGTCTCGATGAACCCGGGAGCGACAGCGTTGACGGTGATGTTGCGGGAGGCCAGTTCGCGAGCCAGCGATTTGGTCAGGCCAATGAGCCCTGCCTTGCTGGCCGCGTAATTTGCCTGGCCCGCCTGGCCGGTTTCGCCGACCACGCTGGTGATGCTGATGATGCGCCCCCAGCGCGCTTTCAGCATGGCGCTGAGCACCGCCTGTGTCATCAGAAAAGAGCCGGTGAGGTTCGTCTGCAGGACGTCCTCCCAGTCGGCGCGCTTCATGCGCAGCGCGAGCGTGTCGCGCGTGATACCCGCGTTGTTGACCAGTATGTCGATCGCGCCGAAGTGCGAGATGGCGGCCTTGGCGCAGGCCTTGATGGATTCATCGCTGGAAATATCCAGCGCAAATACGGCGGCGCTGCCACCGTTGGTGGCGATCTCTGCCGCAACCTGGTTGAGTTTGTCCTCACTGCGAGCGGCGAGAGCCACGCGCGCTCCAGCCGCGGCCAGTGCCAGTGCACAAGCGCGTCCAATACCCTGGGACGCGCCGGTCACCAGCGCAGTTTTTCCCTGGAGTTGTGCCATGCAACCAGCGTACCAAGAGCAGGGAATCGGCAACAGGCAATAGGGAAGAGAACAGCATTGCCTATTGCCTGTCTTTACCCTCCCGGCGCCGGCACGGGGGCCGTCGCAGGTCGGGCTGCCCGTATCGGGAGCCGTTCCAGTCCCCAGATATAGACGGTCAGCTCGCGACTGTACTGCAGCAGCGGTTTAGTGTCGGGCAGCCGAATGCCGTGCGCCTGGGGCAGGTCGTTGAGCTCGAACTCCGCCTCCGCCAGTTCCAGCGGCCACGGAAGGTGATGAATGTTTACCCGCTCGACGCCGTGCTTGCCGCGGGTGAACAGGGCATAGCGATCGGTGAGGAAGCTTTCGATGCCGCCCTTGGTGCATGGCTGGCCGAGGCTGCGGTAGCGCGCCCGGAAGTTCGCCCGCGGGCGGTTCAGCAGGCGCTCGCTCGAGTAGTAGATCTCGCGCTCGTGCTCGCGATCGACCACCATGTGAGCCCAGTAGTAGGGCAGGTGGAAGAACATGCGGGCGGCCGAAACCGCAAACGGATTGGCAGCGTCCAGCGAAAAAAAGTAGACACCCGGCTGGTTCGTGTGGCGTTCACGCACATAGGTGCGCAGGTTGAGCTCCGCGAATTTTCTCGCACCAGGGATCTGGGGGAGAATCCGCATGCGGATCTGGTCCATCCAGAAGGGCACCACGCCGATCCAGGCTGAGCCATCGAAGGTATCCACCGCCAGATCGTCAGGCAGCAAATGCGTCAGGTCCGTTGCGGGAACCGGCCAGTGCGCAAAGAGCAGGTCGTTCCAGCGCTGGGTCATGACCCAGGGCGACTTTGGCATGGGCCAGGGGCGGTGCTCGGTCGTGGAGAGAATCTTATTCATCTGCCCGAGGCCAAACGCGAAGATGTGGTGAACAAAGCACTTCTCATGGTACTCGCTCTCTGTTTGATGGCGAACAGTACTCCCGTCCGGACTCCGCTGATATGGTTCGAGATTTCCCCCGCCTTTCGGGTTAGCATTCCTCCATGCCCCCCGCAACTGAGACGCCCGTCCGGCACGAAGCCATTCAGGAAACCAGCAATAATCAGACCGAAGTCTTCGCGGTGCACGGCGCCGACCCCGAAGTGCTGGCCTATGCCATGGCGAAGTACTCGCGCTCGGCTCTGTCGATGAAGGAATCGCTGCGGGAGATCAGCAGCCAGCGCGCCGAACAGTTCCTGAACACCTTTTATTTTCAGTATGGTCACCGCTCCATCGCCGACCTGGCGCACATTGCCTTTGCCATTGAGCGGCTCTCGCTGCTGGCGGCGATCACATTGGTCGACGAGCAGCGCTGGGACGGGCAGGAGCGGTCGACGCGCTACCAGAACTTCCGCAAGAGCGGCTGGTATATGCCGGATTTTGCGCAGGATGCCGCGTCGGCACGCCTCTATACCGAGACGATCGAAAAGCTCTTCGCCGAATACCACACCATCTTCGAGGCGGTGTTGCAGTCGCTCAAAGAACAGGTGCGCAAGCCGGAGGAGATGAAGCAGGAGACATACGACCGGACACTCAAGGCCCGCGCCTTCGACGTCGCACGCTACCTGCTCCCGCTGGCGACGAATACGTCCCTCGGGCAGATTGTGAACGCGCGCACGCTGGAGACCCAGGTTTCGCGACTGCTCTCGAATCCCGTGGCGGAAATTCGCCAGCTTGGGGAAAAGCTGCAGGCCGCGGCTGCGGGAGCTGCGTGGAATGTCTACGGCGCCGACCTCGCCGCGCTCCAGCGGGACATTGCTGCGCTCGATCCGGCGCTTGGCGAACGCGCCGCGGCGCTACTGACGCGCGAGGTGAAGACGGCGCCCACCCTGGTGAAGTATGCCGCGGCCAATGACTACCAGATCCGCACGAGACACGAGCTGCGCCAGGCAGCGGCCGAGCTTTTCGGTGACACGCCCATCAATCCCGCGCCGCTCGTCGATCTGGTCGATGATGCCGAATCGATCGAAGTGGAGATTGCCAGCACCCTGCTGTATCGCGCCAGCCACTATCCGTACCGGCAGATTCGGAGCCGAGTGGCCGAGCTGAGCGAGACGCGGGTAAGCGAGATCATCGACCTCGGCATCCGTCATCGCGGCCGCCACGATGAGCTGCTGCGCGAGTTTGCGTCGGGCCACGCGCTGCGCTTCGACATTCTGATGGACATCGGCGGTTTTCGCGATATGCATCGCCACCGCCGCTGCGTGCAGATTCTGCAGGCATTCACGCCGCAGCACAGTTACGCTATCCCGGAAGGCGTGCCTGAGGCTGGTGTGCAGCCCCTCTACGAGCAGACAGTGCGCGGTGCGCATGCGGCTTTCCGCGAACTGGCGTCTGGATCGGCACCAGAAGCGGCGGAGTCCGCCTGCTATGTTTTACCTTTGGCGACGAAGAATCGCGCGCTCTTCAAAATGGATTTCGCCGAGGCGCTGTACATCTCCGAACTGCGCTCGGCGCCTCAGGGGCACTTCTCCTACCGCCGCGTCGCCTGGGAGATGTATCTGGCCGTGCAGCGCACGCATCCGAGCCTGGCAAAATACTTCCGCGCGACGGATGCCGACGCGCCCATTGATTTGCTGCAGCGCTAGTCATGTGCCCGAGCGGGGGGACATTCGTTAGAATGCACCTTCACGCAAGGGGGCTCTCGTGATCCGAAACATCCTGGCCGCGTGCCTGGCAGCCGCGACCGCATTTCTTATGACCACCTCCTCTGTAGTTGCTCAGAACCACGCCAATCAGCCGAAGCATGCGGAGGCGTTCGGGCCGCAGAATCCTTTTTACGCAGAGAGCGCGCTGCCGTTTCACGCACCGCCCTTCGACAAGATCAGGGACAGCGATTATCAGCGGGCGATCGAAGCCGGAATGGCCGAGCAGAAGAAGGAGATCGCGGCGGTTGCCGATAATCCGGCTGCGCCAACGTTTCAGAACACCTTTGTGGCGATGGAGAAGTCGGGCCGGCTGCTGCAGCGCGCCATGGCGACCTTCAACGCGGTGACCAGCGCCAACACCAATCCGTACCTCCAGGATGTGCAGACGGAGGAAGCGCCAAAGCTGGCGGCGCACGCCGACTATATTCACCTGAACGCGAAGCTCTTCGCCCGGGTGAAGGCGATTTACGAGCAGCGCGCGAACCTGCATCTCGATCCGGAAAGCCAGCGCCTCGTCGAGGTGGTCTACGACCGCTTCGTCCACGCGGGAGCAGGGCTGAGCGAGCCGGACAAAGAGAAGCTGAAGAAGGTGAACGAGGAATCCTCGAAGCTGGAGGACGCCTTCACCCGTGGGCTGCTCGCCGCCACGAAAGCCGCAGCCTACACCACGACCGATCGCGCCGCGCTGGCCGGTCTCTCCGCTGCCGAGGTGGATGCCGCAGCGAAGGCGGCCGAAGGCCGCAACGTTCCGGGCTACGTAATTCCGCTGCAGAACACGACCCAGCAGCCGGTGTTCACGGACCTGAGCAATCGCGAGACGCGCCGGCAAATTTTCGAGAACAGCTGGACGCGCAGCGAGCGGCCGGATCACGATCTGCGGCCGGTAGTCGCCCGGCTGGCGCAGCTTCGTGCGGAAAAGGCGCAGTTGCTCGGGTTCCCCAACTACGCGGCCTGGGCGCTCGAGAACCAGATGGCGAAGACTCCGGATGCGGTCTTTCGCTTTCTGCACGAGCTAATCCCGCCGGCGACGGCCAAAGCGCAGGATGAGGCGAAGGATATCCAGGCGGTGATCGATGCGCAGAACGCGGGCTTTCAGTTGCAGCCCTGGGACTGGGACTTCTACGCCGAGCAGGTGCGCAAGGCGAAGTACGACATTGATGAGTCGCAGGTGAAGCCCTACTTCGAGATCAACAATGTGCTGGAAAACGGCGTCTTCTATGCCGCGCACCTGCTTTATGGCCTCAGCTTCACCGAGCGGAAGGACATCCCGGTCTGGCAGCCGGATGTGCGCGTTTTTGAGGTGCTCGACAGCGACGGCAAGCCGCTGGCGCTCTTCTACTGCGACTACTTCAAGCGCGACAACAAGCAGGGCGGCGCCTGGATGGACAGCTTCGTGGACCAGAGCCGGCTGCTTGGCAATCTGCCGGTCGTCTACAACGTGGCGAACTTTCAGAAGCCCGCTCCGGGACAGCCGGCGCTGATCACTTCTGACGATGTAAAAACGATGTTCCATGAATTCGGCCACGCGCTCCACGGGATGCTGAGTCAGGTCGAGTACCCGACGCTCTCCGGGACCAGCGTGCCGCGCGATTTCGTCGAGTTTCCTTCGCAGTTCAACGAGCACTGGGCGACCTACCCGGAGGTGTTCCAGCACTACGCGCGGCACTACAAGACCGGTGCGCCTATGCCGGCCGAGCTCGAAGCGAAGATCCGCAAGGCGGAGAAGTTCAACCAGGGCTACGCGCTGACTGAGGCGCTGGCCGCGTCAATGCTGGACATGCAGTGGCACACGCTGCCGGCCGGCGCTCCGCAGGAGAACGTGGATGAATTCGAGAAGGCAGCGCTGGTGAAGTCGCACGTGGACCTGGCGGCGGTGCCGCCGCGCTATCGGTCCACCTATTTTCTGCACATCTGGGCGAACGGCTACGCGGCGGGCTATTACGCCTACCAGTGGACCGAGATGCTGGACGACGATGCTTACCAGTGGTTCGAGGAGCACGGCGGCCTGACCCGCGCCAATGGCGACCGTTTCCGCCGGATGGTCCTCTCGCGAGGCTATACGGAGGACCTGAACAAGATGTACGCGGACTGGCGCGGCCGCGCTCCGGAAATCGGCGCGCTGCTGAGGGATCGCGGGCTGGCGCAGTAGCCCAAACGCAAAGGGCTGCCCCGGCGGGCAGCCCCCTTTGTTCAGAACAGAATCTTGTTAGGCGCGGGAATACGCGGCGATGGCGCTCGCTTCATCGTCCTTCACGTCGAAGACGGTGTAGAGCTTAGTGATCTGGAGCAGGTCATGGACCTTGCGGGTCAGGTTCAGCAGCTTGAGTTCGCCGCCCTGGTTGCGCACGGTGGTGTAGGCGCTGACCAGTTCGCCGATGCCGGAGCTGTCGATATAGTTAACTTCGCCCAGGTTCAGCAGGATCTTCTTTTGCCCCTTGGCCAGCAGGTCCCGCACCGAATCGCGCAACTGCACGCTGCCCTCGCCGAGGGTAATCCGACCGCCAAGATCAAGAATGGTTACGCCGTCTACCTGACGGGAACTGATTTTCATGCTCACGAGAATTCCTCCTTGGAAACTGAAACTGCGGCAGTAGTATCAGGCGCCGGTTGGAGCGGTTCCGAGGTGTTTGATCAGCGTCAGCTCGGTTCCGGGATGCAGTTGCCTGAAGTGTACCTCATCCATAAAAGAGCGAATGAGGAAGATACCGCGGCCCGAGCCGCGCAGCAAGTTCTCCGGGGCGAGGGGATCGGGCAGCGTCGCCGGATCCAGTCCCTTGCCTTCGTCGCAAATGCGAATGACCAGCGATGAGCCAGTGAACTCGAACGACGCGGTCATGTGCTTATCCGGGTCGTAGGCATTGCCGTGGAGCACCGCGTTGACCGCCGCCTCGCGCACCGCCATGGAAATCCGGAAAATCTCGTCTTCATCCACTCCGGCTTTGCGGGCCATCTGCTCGGCGGTCTCTTCTACTTTGTTCACGCTGTCCAGCGAGGAATCCAGCGTGTACGTAATGCGGCGCTGATCTGTCAAATCCTGCCCCTCGCTCCCGTCATGCAGCTTTTTCACTGGCAGTTTGCCTGTAGGCGAAGTTTGCTTGCTGGAACGAAAGATGTCAAGCGATTGCATGACTTTGCTGCGCTGGGGGAGGTACTTTGCCGCGCCGAAGACTTGCACAAGCCGCACAAAAACTGACTAGCAGTTGGTGTTGTCTCTCTCCGGTGGCTACAAGCCGCGCGAAAACAATCGCTGGCTGAACTCCACATCGTCGGGCCTTGTCGATGTGCGCGAATGACCATCGGTGTTGCCGGCCCGCGAAGCAGGTATGCTATTCTCCTCAAGCTGGTAATGGCGCGGCGAGCTGCTGTCCGGCAGTAATCGCGCAATCCATCCAAATCTTACATTTTAGGCATGTTAGAGGCGAAACAGCTATGTTGGCAAGGGCCCACGACGCCGTGCGGCGTCTCTTATGGAAGCTCACTCCGCGACCCGTTTACAGCTTGGGGGCAAAGTGTTATGAAGCGTTTCGAGTATCTTCCGCAGAAGGCGTTGGCACGTACCGAAAACTGACCTCTCGCAATGGAACTTCAGGTGAGCTGACGGCAATCTCTCTGAAGGGGTACTCGCAGCCTGTCTACATTCGGCCCGGCACCACCGATGCGGACGTTGTGATCCAAAACCTGATTCGCAAGGAATATGGACGTCTCCCTCGAAATATGAAAGCCAGCTTCATCATTGATGCCGGAGCAAACGTCGGAGACACATCGCTGTATTTTCTCCACCGCTTCAGGAACTGCCGGATTATCGCGCTCGAACCTCATCCGGTTTTTTTCCAGATCGCAGCACGAAATCTCGGTCCTTACGGGAACGCCACTCTCCTCAGAAAAGGTCTATGGGACTGCGCGGCTACACTGGAAATTTCCGATGATGCGACTGGATCGTCGGTATGCAGCGGGAACGCGGCAGCGGCAACTATTGAGACCACCGATGTGGCGACCATCCTTCAGCAGTATGGCTCCGATCACATCGACATTCTGAAGATGGATATTGAGGGTGCGGAACGGAACGTGATTCTGCACAACAGCGATTCGTGGTTACCGCGCACCTCGATGATCATCGTCGAACTTCACGGGACGCAGATCAGGGAAGAGTGCACATCGTACCTGAAAAAGAAGGGTTTCAATTTCTGGAGATATCGTTCGCTCCATTATTTCCTTAACCAAGCGATACGCGATCCTGCTTGGGATTGAAGGAACGGGCTACGATCTGCGATTGGAGATCGCGCGCATCACGCCTTCGACAAAACGGTTTGCGCAGTTATCCAGGGAGTGGCTCTTCCCGATCTCTCTGGAGTGTAGTCCGGCTTGTTCACGGGTTTCAGCGTTATTCACCAAATCCCGCAGAATGTTTGCCAGCGCGAGGACATCCCCGCATGGGTAGCGCCAACCGTTTTTCCCCATCTGCACGTCATCGGTCGGCCCAGCGCTGCCAACGCGGTCCGAAACAACAGCTGGCAAACCGCAATAGAGCCCCTCACTTATGGCTAAGGGATGTGGATCATGGGAGGAGGGATGGGCATATAAGTCAGATGCGACGTAGATCCGAGGCAAATCTTGCACGCTTGTGAATCCGAGGAAGCGCACAGCGTGCGCAATGGGTCTCGCTGCTTCCTCGAGGAGTGATCGATCCGGACCGTCTCCCGCGAGCAAGAGCACTGTTGGGAACCGCGCTGTCTCTTGGAGCAGTGAAAAGGCCTGCAGCAAATCCGCCTGGCACTTGCGGGGTATGAATTTTCCAACGTTAAGAATTGCGACCGCGTTCTCCGGGATGCGCAGGCGTGCGCGTTCCTCAATCCTGATCTGCTGCCGCTGCGACAAGACGCGATCATAATAAGGGCTGTCAATTGAG
>DASYYN010000162.1:0-7423 GCA_035933815.1 Acidobacteriaceae bacterium | reverse complement strand
GCGCAATTGTATGCCGGTTTCGTCAGCCCGAAAGCACCTGATCCAGAAACCGCCGCAGCGTCTCCTCCACCTGCTGGCCGGTAGCTCGCCGCAAATCGAAATACGCCTTCGGCGTCGACGAGTGCTCAAACAGCTGCCTCGTCCGTTCCGAATTGCCCTCGCGGTCCAGAAACAGCCTGGGAGCGTGCGCCCTTTCCAGATCGCCCGTCGGGTCCAGGATCTCGTTCTGCAACAGCCAGAGTGGCAAAATGCGCGCGCGCGCATCTTTTGCGAAAATCTGCCGCGCCGGCGGGTTCGGGTCCTGCAACACTACGCCGGCCGGAGCGAACTCCGCCGCCAGCGCTGCCGCAAAGGTAGCCCCGGCTCCGTCGCCGTACACGATGATGTGGCTCGCGGAGATGTGCCGCAGGTCCGTCAGATAGGTCCAGGCCGCCACGACATCGGCCTGCGCCAGCCGCTCCGTCGGATGCCGCCCGGCGCTCTTCCCAAATCCCTGGTAGTCAAAGGCAAATACATTGATGCCCTGCCGATGCAGCATCACGATCGCCGGAACCGTATCCGCCAGCGAGCCGCGAGCGCCGTGCAGATAGAGAACCGTGTCGGTTACATAATGCGCTCCGGGATCAGCCGGAATCCACCAGCCATCCAGGAGCGGTGCCCCCGTGTCCGTCACGTCGAAGTGGATTTCCTGATAGGACAGCCCCGCGTTGGCCGGCGTCGCCGTCACCGTCCGCGAAGGATGAAACAGCATTTGCCATTGCCCCTGGTAAAAGAGCAGGCACATCGAGCCGTATACGCAGGCCAGCGCCGTCGCAATCGTAATGAGAAATGCGATGAGCAGCCAGCGCCCGCTGACCACAGGGGGCGCCTCAGCTCCCGCGCGCTGCGCTGCGGGCCGGGGCGGGGGAGTCCTGCCTTTGCTCATCAGCCGAAGGCCAGTTCATCAGGGTTTTCGAGCGGCGTCCCGCAAACCCGGCAAATCACGGCCGAGCAGTCGCCGCACACCAGAGGATCGCTGACAGGCCGGGCGCACACCGGGCACCACAACGGCTGCGTCAGGACAGATTCGGATTGCGGAGGTGGCGGAACAGCGGACATCTGCTTCGAGACTAGCAAAGCATGTCCTGCACTCGGGCCTGGTGGGAGCCGTCGGACCCAGGTGTCGAATGTTGTTCGCCCGCAAAATTTGGTCTCCAATTTCCGCCGCAACCGGATGTTTACTAAAAAGTGAGGGGAGTCTGCGCGCTGATTCCACTGGATCCCCCGCCCCGGGAAGGAGACGAATTTGGCTACGGCAGAGTTCAATCGCATGATGTTGTGGACCGACCTGGAAGACACCGTAGTGGCTGGCCGCTGGCGCATCGTGCGCCTCGTCCGGCCCGAAGGCCGCATGGCGTGGTTCGAAGCGACGAGCCTCGACGGCAAGCCGCTCATGCTCAGTATTACGGAGACCCTGAATGACGACGACGAACTCCTCTCCCGGCTGCGCGCCGCCGCTGAGATTCGCCATCCTAATGTGATCCGTATCGTCGACTCCGTGGCCGATGCGATCGACGATTCTCCGGTCGTGATCGCAGCCATGGAACGCACTGAGGAGAACCTTGAGGATGTCCTGCGCGACCGGCCGCTGAACTCATCCGAGGCGCAGGTCGTGCTGGACGCTCTGGTGCAGGGAATCGCCGCCATCCACGCGCGCGGCCTCGTTCATGGCCGCATGGAGGCTTCCAGCGTTCTTGCCCTCGGCGAGACGATCAAGCTGCGCAGCGACTGCCTGCAGGTGCCGCAGACCGGGTTCGCCGCAGCGGCCGCTGCCAACGTGCAGGGTATCGGGCGCATCGTCACGCACGCGATGACGCGCCGCGATCCATTCGGCGAGAACGATCCAGTGCTGCAGTTGCTTCCTGAGCCGCTGGCTCGCGCCGTGCGCCGCGCCCTTAGTGGTCATGCGCGCGTCGATGAGATCGCTCTGCTCGCCGGCATCCGCATCATCCCGGCAAGGGATCCGGAGCCAGAGGTCCGGCAGCCCGCTCGCCCGATGCTCGTTTCTACCGCGCCCGTACACGCTTCAGAACCTGCCCCCGCACCGACAAAGAGTGTTACGGAAGCAAGCCCAAAGTCCGATCCGCCGTCGGCCATCGACAAAGCCACTGCGAGTGAACCTGCGAAGCCGGTCACCGCCGCCGAAGCTGCCCCTGTTCCCGCTCAGCCACTCGGCGAAGCGGCACAGGGCTCTGCGCCGGCCAGCGTCCAGGATTCGGCGGCGCCTCGCACCGTCCCAGCACCCTTGCCTGCGCCCGCCGAACCGCGTCAGCCGAAACTTTTTCCGAGCCTTGCACCGGCGCCCGATCTCTCACATCTGCTTGTCGACGAGGACGAGGACCGGCCTTTGTGGCGTCGCCCCAGTGCTCCATGGGTCATCGGAGGAGCGGCTGCCGTCCTTCTCATCACCATCGTCACTCTCTTTGCGCTGCTGCATCGTTCTCCCGCCCCGAAGGCGGCAAAGATTGCAACCGCTCCGGTCGTCGTGACGCAGCCCATGCATCCGTCTCCGGCAAAAACATCACCCGCGGCCGCCGCGCCTGCGCAAGTCGCAGCCGCGCAACCAGGCTGGCGCGTGGTCGCGTGGACCTACGATCGCCAGTCCGACGCGCAGCATAAGGCCGATGCTCTCGCGAAGAAATATCCTCAGCTGCAGCCCGCCGTCTTCAGGCCAAAAGGACGCGGCCCGTATCTCGTCGTGCTGGGCGGCGTCATGAGCAAGGACCAGGCATTTGCCTTGCGGAAGCAGGCGGTGCGTCTCGGCCTGCCCCGGGATTCCTACGCTCAGAACTACCGCTAAAGTGAGCTAAGGTCGAAACCGGCGTAACCGCAGGGCACCATCCTGAAGGGGGCGCCGGCTCATCGAGCACAGCGCTCGCTCCATCACTCCTGTGTCCTGTTTTCAGACACTGCGCTGCGCACCTCGATCCCCGGTCGTGCTTTCGCTGAAGTGCGCGCTGATCGGGCACTTTCGCGTGCGCACCTTGATTTGCGCGGCTCCTGCCACGCGCACAGGTAACAGCTGCCCTTTCCCGTCTGCGGGTACCAAAGCAATCACGAGTGTGACAGCGGGAATCTGCGGCGGAGTACTAAAGCGACAAAAGTTCCTGTCGATAAAGCGATTGAGTCCGCCGGAAGACTCCGGAATGCGCCGCCAGTCGGCGTGCGACAGATCGCAGACATACCGGTCGGGCTCCGTGCAGGAGGCGCAATACGGTTCCCTCGATCGTACCCGTCACGAAGCCGTCGCGGACTGCGGCTCACCCCGCCGCAGTCTCCGTGACGGCTTCGTGCATTTGTAGCCGAATCTCCTGCGCTGCGCGTGTATTTCCCCCCATCCTCCACGCACTTCGAACTCCGCGCCGCGGTTTGTCTCGGGCGCGGCCCGCACCACCTGCTGAGGGAACATGGGAGACCTGATGCATGCGCTCGGATACGAAGCTCTTCTGATCGGAGTGCCGCTGCTGCTGGCATCGTATGGCGTGAGCTTTTTAACGGTCATGATCCGGACGTGGGCCTTTGCCGAGGGCCGGAAGATCTGGACGCAGCCCCGGGCTTTTCTTGCGGGAGGGCTCCTGATTGTCATGGTCAGTTACTACGTCCACTGGATCGTCCTGTACACCGGGCTGTTCGTTGCGAATCTGCACCGCGTCCTGGGGGTCGGATAATGGGCACCCCAGGGCTCGATCCGGAACGACGGCCCGTTCCGGATTCTTTGAAATTTCTAATCAAACCGCCCCACTTTTGGGCCGCGTCCGTGCTCCCTGTCTCCCGCAGAACGCACCTGGGAGGCACGAAACCATGAAAGCCACAACAAGCACGCACAACGAAGGCCTGGCTGCACCGGCTCTGCAGGACTCCGCCCGCGAGCACCTGATGCTCGAGCAGATGAACACCGTCCGCTGGATCGCCCGCCGCATCTACGAGCGGCTGCCGCAGCACGTCGAACTCGAGGACCTGATCAGCGCGGGAACCATTGGCCTGCTGGACGCGTGCGCGAAGTTCGATCCGGCGAAGAACGTGCAGTTTCGCAGCTACGCTCAGTTCCGGATACGTGGAGCCATCCTCGACAGCCTGCGCCTGCTCGACTGGAGCCCGCGCGACCTGCGGCGCAAAGGCCGCCTCATCGAAGAGACGGTCCGCCGCCTCACGGCGCAGTTCGGCCGCGCCCCGTCCGAGCCGGAAGTCGCACACGCCCTGGGCATCGCGCTCGAGGACTACCAGCAGATGCTCGGCGAGTTGAAAGGCCTCGAGATCGGCACGCTGCACGCTGAGCGTTCTGACGATTCCGGCGAGGAAGAACTCGCCTATATCCCGAATCCTGCCGAGGACGATCCGCTCTTCCGCTGCCTGAATACCGAGATGAAAGAGCGTCTCGCGCAGGCCATCGAGCAGCTGCCGGAGCGCGAGCGGCTGGTGATTACGCTCTACTACTACGAAGAAATGACGATGAAGGAAATAGGCATGGTGCTGGGAGTGGTCGAATCGCGCGTCTCCCAGATCCACTCCTCCGCGGTGGTCCATCTGCGTGCGCGGCTTGCGATGTTCGCAGAAAAACCGGCCCACGCGGGGCACTTAGCCTGAAGGATTCGGCGGGTGAAGAACGGCGGCATGTGGAGTGTCCTGATTTCGTACACTCCGCCTCCTGGTGCTGTCGCCCGCAGCTTCACCCGCCGAATGTATCTGCAGTAGACTTGCATCGTTCCCCTGACTCAGTTCACACAAAGGAATCACCCTATGGCGGCCGGCAGGAAAACCCCGGCAGGAGCCCGACTCTCCGCAAAGCGCAGGAAAGCCCTGTCCGAGAAGCATCAGCCGGCTCACACCTCTCCCGATCCCGAGGTCCGAATGGATAAGGTGGAGAAGATCAAGGAAGCAATCGAGCGCGGCAAGTACAAGGTTCCGGCCTCTGACGTTGCCGCGAAGATCCTGGAAGAGATGCGGCGCAGGTAGCGCTGCTCCGGGCGACGATCTGCCTGATGCTGCGCAAAAGAAAGGGCGGGGAGCGTGGCCCGCCCTGCTCAGCATTGAAGCAAACTCGCGATTAACGCACGTCCACGTTCTGCGTCAGCGGCGTGTGATCCGAAGCATCGCCGACGAAAATCGTGAACTGTCCGGGATCCACCTGCCAGCCCTTCTTTGCGTCGCTCCAGTAAGCGAATGACCGCTGGTCGAGCGCCACCGTCACGTGCTTCGTGTCGTTGGGCGCCAGTCGCACCTTCTCGAAGCCCTTGAGCTCCTTTGCCGGACGCTTCACCTTGGCCGATGGATCGCCGACGTACACCTGCGCGACCGTTGCGCCCTCACGCTGGCCGCTGTTCGTCACGTCGAAAGACACCGTATAGGCGTATTGGCCCTCGCCCGCAGGCGGCGCAACCTTCAGGTTCGAGAACGAGAAGCTCGTATACGACAACCCGAATCCGAACGGAAAGAGCGGCTTCTTGTCATACGTTGTGTAGTACCGGTATCCGACGAACACGCCTTCCTTGTACTCGACGTGCGGCGCCTGTCCTGCCGGCGTCGGCGCGGGGTAGTAGCTGTCGTGCACCGGGTTCTCCGCCCAGCTGCGCTCGAAGCTCACCGGCAGGTGTCCCTCCGGGTCGTGCCGGCCGATCAGGATCTGCGCCATCGCGCGCCCGCCCTCCTGGCCGGGATACCAGTTATGCAGCAGAGCCGGCACGCGATCGAGCCAGCGGTGCATATCCACGTTGCCGCCCGCTGTGATCGAGACAATGTTCTTAGGATTCGCCTGCGCCACCGCCTCGATCAGCTGATCCTGCCCGAACGGCAACTCGAAGGTGCGGTCGAAGCCCTCGCTCTCGTTGGATGGATTGAATCCCACCGCCACAAAAACCACATCCGCCGCCGCAGCAATTTTCCTTGCCTCCGGCGAGACCAGTTCCTCGACGCCGCGAATGCCTAAGCCCAGCCGCAGGCTGCTGGAGTCCGGCTGATAGTCGACCTGAATGGAAGCCGCTTTGCCCGCCGTCAGCGGTAGCTCGACATAGCGCGGCGCCTGCCCTTCGTGCGGCGTCTCTTCCAGCACCCTCTTGCCGTCGACGATCAGCTTCCAGGCGTCCTGTCCGCCTGCGCCGATCAGGAAGAGGTAATCCTCGGTTTTCTCCGGCATGAACTGCGTCGTGTAGCGAATGCTGCGCCGCGTCCGCGCCGGCAGAGTAAATTCCTCCGACCGATAGCTGGCGATCCGCCGCTGCGAACTTACCCCCGGCGTGCCGCTGAAGTTTGGATTGTCGAAGGTCTCCACCTTCACCTGCGATCCGGTCCACGGATTCTGCGGCTGTTGCCCGGAGGCGCTGTAAAACTCCGTCTCCTTCATCATGTCTTCGGGCGTCGGCAGCCCCGGCGCGTAGAGCACGTTCACCTTGCCGGCCAGCGCATTCGACAGCCCTGTCATGAAGCTCACCGGAGCAAAGGCATCCACATGCGAGCTGCCGCCGCCGCCGGGCTGGGCCGGCCAAGCGTCGGGACCGATGACCGCAATCGTATGGATCGCGTTCACATCCAGCGGCAGCAGGTTGCCCTCGTTTTTCAGCAGCGTAATGCTCTCCAGCGCCTCCTGCATCGCCACCTGCCGGCCTTCCTGGCTATATGCAGGATTGGTGGCCACAAACTGATTGCGATCGAGGAAGCCCCAGCGCAGCGCGTCGCGGAAGATGCGCCGCACCTTGTCATCGATGGTCGCCTGCGACACCTGCCCGTTCTTCACCGCGTCGGTCAGGTTCTTCGGGTTCATGAATTTCCCCGAGGGCATTTCCAGATCAAGTCCGCCGTTCGCCGCGTCGACCGCGGAGTAGGTCGCGTCCCAGTCGGACATCAGGATGCCGTCGAATTTCCAGTCGCCCTTCAGGATGTCGAGGTTCAGATGCTTGTTCTGGGTGGCGTGCACACCGTTGAGCAGGTTGTAGCTGTTCATCACCGCTCCGGCGTGGCCCTCTTTTATCGCAGCCTCAAACGCCGGCAGGTAAATCTCCCGCAGCGTGCGCTCGTCCATGTCGGAGCTCACGTTGTGCCGGTTGTACTCCTGGTTATTGGCCGCAAAATGCTTCACGGTAGCGATGACACCCTGGTCCTGCACGCCGCGAATGAAGGCCGCGGCTGTCCTGCCCGCGAGGAACGGGTCCTCTCCCAGATATTCGAAGTTGCGCCCGCACATCGGTGCGCGATAGATGTTCACGCCCGGGCCCAGCAGGAAGTGCACGCCCCGCGCCCGCGCATCTTTGCCGATGGAGTCGCCCTGCTTCTCGGCTAGCGCCGGGTCCCACGCAGCCGCCAGCGCGATGCCGCCCGCATAGGCCGTATCCGGACCCCACGTTCGCACGCCCTCGGAGGCGTCGCTCATCTTCAGGCTCGGGAATCCCGCCGA
>DASYYN010000159.1:0-10951 GCA_035933815.1 Acidobacteriaceae bacterium | reverse complement strand
TCCCGAACGACATTGATCCAGAGTTATCTGGCGCGGCCTTACTTCGCCTGCGGAGCCGCCGGCGTTTCCGTCTTGGCGGCAGTGTTCTCCTGCTTGGCGACGTGATCGGAGTCGGAGGTGCCCTTGATTCCATCCTTGAATCCGCGGAAGGCTTCGCCGAGACCCTTGCCGAGGCCAGGCAGCTTGGTGGGGCCGAAGATCAGAAGGGCGATGAGCAGGATGACGATGAGATGTTCGGGTTGCAGTAGCCGGTCCAGCATAAAGGTGTCTCCGGGAGGCGCACAGGCCTCCGCATAAGCTATTGTCGCACAGAACCAAAACGGCAATCATGTGACGCATCTCACCGCTCGAAATTGCACTGGAGCTGGTGACGTACCCTAAGGGAAAGGTGTTCATGAGCAAACCGGATCGAGCCATTTGCGTTCACGGCCATTTTTACCAGCCTCCGCGTGAGAATCCATGGCTGGAAACCGTGGAAGCGCAGGATTCCGCCGCTCCCTATCACGACTGGAATGACCGGATTACGGCGGAATGCTACGCGCCGAATGCCGCCGCCCGCATCGTCGACCAGCAGAACCAGATCATTCGCATCCTGAACAACTATTCCCGGATGAGCTTCAACTTCGGGCCGACGCTGCTTTCCTGGCTGAATGAGAACGCCCGGCGCGTTCACGACGGGATTGTGCAGGCGGATCACCTGAGCCAGAACCGGTTTTCCGGGCACGGCTCGGCGATGGCTCAGGTCTACAACCACGTCATCCTGCCGCTGTCGAACACCCGCGACAAAATCACGCAGATCCGCTGGGGCATCGCCGATTTCCGGCACCGTTTCGGCCGGCTGCCGGAGGGCATGTGGCTACCGGAGACGGCAGTCGATCTGGAGAGCCTGGACCTGCTGGCGCAGAACGGCATCCGGTTCGTGGTGCTGGCGCCGCATCAGTGCGCCCGCATCCGGCCTATGCCAAAGGCCATTGCCACGGCGAAACCGGGCGATGGGGCGAAGTCCGCTGAAGCGCCTGCCTGGATCGAGACGCCGCATGCGGACGTGGACACGAGGCAGCCGTGTCTGGTCCGGCTGCGCGAGAGGCGCACGATAGCCGTGTTCTTCTATGACGGGCCGCGCTCCCGGGCTATTGCCTTCGAAGGCCTGCTGAACAGCGGGGAGGCGTTTGCTGAGCGCCTGATGGGCGGCTTCAGCGATGCAAGAGAGCCGCAGATCGTGCATGTGGCGACTGATGGGGAGAGCTACGGCCACCACCACCGTTTCGGAGAAATGGCGCTGGCGTGGATGTTGCACTGGGTGCAGGAGCAGGCGCGCGCCGGGGAAAATCTGCGGCTGACCAACTACGGCGAGTTTCTCGAGCAGCATCCACCGCAGTTCGAGGCGGAAATTTTCGAGGATACCTCCTGGAGCTGCGCGCACGGTGTCGAGCGCTGGCGGTCGGACTGCGGGTGCAGCGGCGGCAAGCCAGGCTGGAACCAGAAGTGGCGCGAGCCGCTGCGGGAAGCGCTGGACTGGCTGCGAGATTCGGTTGCGCCGCTGGTGCAGGAAGAGGGCGGCAAGATTTTCAACAATGTGGACGCGGCGCGGAACGGTTATATCGGGATCATCCTCGACCGCTCGCAGGAATCGCGCGATGCGTTCCTGCACCTGCAGGCACGACGCGAGCTGAACCAGGAAGAACGCACGCGCGCCTTCATGCTGATGGAACTGGAGCGGCACGCGCAGCTGATGTACACGAGCTGCGGATGGTTCTTCGACGATGTTTCCGGCATCGAGACAGTGCAGGTGATTGCGTACGCCGGTCGCGTGGTGCAGCTGGCGCAGGAGTTGTTTGGCCAGCGCGCCTCCGGTCTGGAAGACGAGTTCGTGCAGAAGCTCTCCGCGGCAAAAAGCAATGTGCCGGACCAGCACGACGGCGCGGCGGTATACAGCCGTCTGGTTGGGGCGATGCGGGTGGGGCTGGAGCAGGTGGCCGCGCACTATGCGATCAGCTCAATGTTCACCGTCTATCCGGACGAGGCGGACGTCTTCTGTTACACCGTGCGCCGCATCGCGTACGAGACGGCGCTCTCCGGGCGGGTGCGCATGATCGTCGGCCGGGCGATGGTGACTTCGCGCATTACGGAGGCTGCTGAGACGGTGGAGTTCGCGGTTCTCCACTTTGGCGACCAGAACATCACGGCGAGCGTGAAAAAGTGGGAATCGGCGGCCGCTGAAGCGCACAGGAAGTTCGTTGCCGAAGTGAAAGCTGCGGTGACGCGTGCCGATTTTCCGGCGGTGGTGCGCGCGATGGATCGCCATTTTGGCGGCGAGGCGTATTCCATCCGCTCGCTGTTCCACGACGAGCAGAAACGCATCCTCGACATCCTGCTGCAGAGCACGATCGCCGAGGTGGAGACCAGCCTCTCGACGATTTACGAGAGCCAGTCGTCGCTGCTGCACTTCCTCAGCCAGGCAGGGCTGCCGCGTCCTGAGCCGCTGAACCTGGCCGCGACGTTTGCCATCAATGCCGGGCTGCGCAAGGCGATCGAGAGCGATCCCATCGATCCTGTGCAGCTGCGCATCTGGCTCGGACTGGCGGAGGCGGATCGGGTTGCACTCGACACCCGGGTACTGAGCTATTTGGTGGACCAAAAAATGAAGGCCGCGATGGTGGCGCTGAACGACGAGCCGATGGACGAACAGCGGCTCGATACGGCGCTGCAGCTGGCACGCACGCTGAGCGAACTTCCCTTCATTTTGAACCTGTGGCAGGCACAAAACCTGTGGTACGACGCCTTCCGCCGGATTCGCGACCTGCCGCTGGGCGAGCAATCGAGGGAGAAGTGGAAAGAGCTGGGCCGGCAGATGCACATCTCCGTGGAGAAGATTGTCGAGGAAGATGTGAACGGAAACGGGACGAAAGAGGCGGAGAAGGTTGCCGAGACGGCGCGTAAGCCGGCAGAGAGAAGCTGTTAGCGAGAAACTGTTAGAGAAAGGCTGCTGGAGAGAAACTGTTAGAGAAAGACTGTCAGCGAGAGGCTGCTAAAGCGTCGCAGCAAACGGCTGTTAGCATCCGCTAAACGCCGTTCTAGACGTTTTTTCTAACAGCTTTTTCCAACAGTTCTTCGCTAACAGCTTCTCCGCTGCCTTTCAGCTTTTCCAGCGCAGGGTCACCGGGCCGCTGATGGGGTGCTTCATGGGCTCGCCGGTGCGCGCCGCTTCCAGCCGCGCCTGTTTGAGTGCGAAATACCACTTGGCCGGTTTGTCTGCATCGTCGATGAGCATGAGCGGCGGATCGTACCGCAGGCCCTGCGCCTGCTGGATCATCGTGACCTGGTCCTGGCGCACAAACATGTTGCCGAAGAACTTCAGGATTGAGGTCATGAAGGGCACGCCGTAGAGCACGTTCCAGGCGCCGCAGACATCGATGCGGCAGGCGGTGGGAGTGGTCGGCGTGACGGTGGTCAGACTGGAGAACCACTTCTGGCCGGCGCGAATCGTCTCATAACGGCGGTTCGGCAGCACAAAATCGATCGTAGTGGTGACCGCCTCGCCGTAGACGCCGAGCAGCTTGTAGGGCGCGGAGTTCTTCGACGGCGCGTGCGTGGCCATGCGGAAGCCCTGCGGGATCGCCTCGAAGCGCTTCTCCTTTTCGTGGATGCTGGCCTGCTTGCGCCACCACCAGGACTGATGCACGAACGGCCCGTGCGCGGGGTCCATGAGGCCAATAATGCCGTGGTCGACGTTGCAGGGCAGGTCGGCGGTGAGGTGCGCGCTGCGATACTTGTCGCTGAATTTCGGCACTTCGGGCACGGCGACGAGCGCGGCATCTTCGGCGCGTGCGCGGCCGCTGCCGGGCTCCGGAACGTAAACCCAGGCATAGCCGTCGCGTTCTTCGCAGGGAAAGGCCACGCCGTGCAGGTTGCGCGGGAAGGGGTCTTCGGTGGTGAGCGACGGGATCTCCATGCACTGGCCGGAGACCGGCTCGAAAACCCAGCCGTGATATTTGCAGGTGAGCGCCTTGCCGTCGAACCATCCGCAGGAGAGCGGAATGCCCCGGTGCGGACAGTTGTCGCGCATAGCGAAGAGACGTCCATCGTCGCGGCGGCCCAGGACGATGGGAATACCCAGCAGCAGCGTCGTCGTCATCCGCTTGCCCCGCAGACCCTCGCTGCGCAGGGCGGGATACCAGTCGTTGTACAGCAACGTCGCCGGAGGGCCGCTCGGAACGACGGGCTGAGGCGGTGCGACGGGAACAGTGGGCATTGGACGTCCTGGGATCACTATATCCCCGCGATTTTGGAATCAGCCTGAAGGCGCTTTTGTGGCCGATTTGGAAGCTGAATTTCCCGTCTGAAAGAGCGGAAAACGGGCGGCTGAGGGGGTGCCTAAGATGGTTCACTCTCAACTGCCTGAATCTAATGGCCTAACTGCCGTTGTGACGACCTAAATCTTCCCGTATCATAGAGATAAGCCCCGACCGAGCCTGGACATAACAGCATGGCAGTCGGCCCGGGGCCTGCAATCTTATGGCAGACGATCAGAACCCTCAGCTTCCCCTTGGCCCCCCGCCCGGAGACGGCAATCCTCCCGGGCCCGGAGCCGCCAATCTGGTGCCCATCAACATTGAAGAAGAGATGCGCAGGTCGTATCTCGACTACTCGATGTCCGTCATCATCGGGCGCGCTTTGCCCGACGCGCGCGACGGACTCAAGCCCGTGCATCGGCGGATTCTCTACACCATGCACGAGATGGGCCTGCAGTCGAACAAGAAATACACGAAGTGCGCCAAGGTCGTCGGCCAGGCGATGGGCGTGTATCACCCGCACGGCGACTCCGCCATTTACGACGCGCTGGTGCGCATGGCGCAGCCATTCAGCATGCGGTATCCGCTGGTGGATGGACAGGGCAACTTCGGGTCCGTGGACGGCGATCCCCCGGCGGCCATGCGATACACCGAGTGCCGGCTGGAGCGCATCAGCAGCGAACTGCTCGCCGACATTGAAATGGAGACCGTTGACTTCGTCCCCAACTACGACGAGTCGACGCAGGAGCCCGCGGTACTGCCGACACGCATTCCCAATCTGATCGTGAACGGCGCGAACGGCATTGCGGTCGGCATGGCGACCAATATCCCGCCGCACAACCTGACGGAAGTGATCAACGCGGCGATCGACATGGTGAACAATCCGCACGCCGGGCTTGCGGAAGTGTTGAAGCACGTCCAGGGTCCGGACTTCCCCACTGGCGGGTTCATCTATGGGCGCGGCGGCATCGCGCAGGCCTACAAAACGGGCCGCGGACGCTTCCTGATGCGCGCCAAATGCGCCACTGAAAGCCTGAGCCAGGGACGCCAGGCGATCATCGTCAGCGAAATTCCCTATCAGGTGAACAAGAACGTCCTCATCAAGCGCATTGCCGAGCTGGTGAACGACAAGGTGATCGACGACATCGGCGATGTGCGCGACGAGAGCGACCGCGACGGCATGCGCATCGTCATCGAGCTGAAGCGCGGGGCCGAGGCGCAAATCATCCTGAACCAGCTCTACAAGCACACGCAGATGCAGGAGAGCTTCTCGATGATCTTCCTGGCCGTTGTGAACGGCCAGCCGCGCGAACTGCCTTTACCCGATGCGATTCGTATTTTCATCGAGCACCGGCAGGATGTGGTGCGGCGACGGACGGCGTACCTGCTGCGCAAAGCACGGGAGCGCGAGCACATCCTGCTCGGCTACCAGATCGCGCTCGATCACCTCGATAACGTGATCAAAATTATTCGGCGGTCGTCGTCACGCGCGGATGCCCGCGAGAATCTCTATCAGTTCTTCTCCGGCAAGACGATTACAGTGCGCGACGAGGCCATCCGCGGCGTGAAGCTCGATCCGGCGAAGTACGGTATCGATGCGGCAACGCTGGTCACAGCCACGCTGACGCTGAGCTACCGGCAGATTGACGCGATCCTCGAACTGCAGCTGTATCGGCTGACGCAGCTCTCGATCGACGAGCTGCTGAACGAGCTGCGCGAGGTGCGCGACAACATCGCCGAGTACGAATCGATTCTGGCGTCGGAGAAGAAGCTGCGCCAGGTGATCGTGAAGGAGCTGGAGGCCATCCGCAAGGAGTATGGCGACGAGCGCCGCACGCAGATCCTGGATGAGACAGCGGAGCTGCAGCTCGAGGACCTGATTGCCGACGAGCAAGTGGCGGTTACGGTCTCGCACTCCGGATACCTGAAGCGGACACCCATCTCAACCTACCGGCAGCAGCGCCGCGGCGGCACGGGCCGTCTCGGGATGAAGACGCGCGAGGAGGACTTTGTCTCGCAGCTCATCATCGATTCGACGCATGCCTATCTGCTCTGCTTCACGAATAAGGGGCGCGTGTACTGGCTGAAGGTCTACGAGGTTCCCGATGTCGGCGCGGCGGGCAAGGGCAAGTCGATCGCCAGCCTGCTCAGCCTGCAGCCAGGCGAGACGGTGCGGACGATCCGGCCGGTGCGCAACCTCGAAGAGGAAGGCAAGTACCTCTTCTTCGCGACGCGCAACGGTACGGTGAAGAAGACGCCGCTCAAGGATTTCTCAAACGTCATGTCGCGCGGCATCATCGCCATCGGGGTTGGCGACGAGGACGAACTGGTCGCGGTGCGGCTGACCGACGGCAACCAGATCGTGTTCCTGGCCACGCACGACGGCATGGCGATCCGGTTCCACGAGGAGGATGTCCGCTCGATGGGACGTCCGGCGTATGGCGTGCGCGGCATCGACCTTGGCAAGAACGACTACGTCGTCGGCATGGCGGTCACGCCGAAGGAGAAGAACGGAGAGGCGGCGCGTATCCTCAGCGTCACGGAAAACGGCTTCGGTAAGCGCACGGATGTGGAGGAGTACCGGCTGCAGACGCGCGGCGGCAAGGGCGTGATCAACGTCAAAACCACCGCGAGGAACGGCAAAGTGGTCGGCATCCAGCTGGTGGACGAGACGTCGGAGCTGATCGTGATCAGCCAGTACGGCAAGATCATCCGTATCGATACGACGACGGTTCGGGCCGCGGGACGCTCGACGCAGGGCGTGAAGCTGCTGAACCTCGAAGACGGCGATAAGGTGGCCGCGGCGGTGGTCATCCCGCCGGAGGAAGCCAAGGCCGAACCGGAAAACGGGACGCTGCTGCAGTAGCTCCCGCAGTAAACGAAGAGAGCCTCGCCTCGCGGCGAGGCTTTTTCGTCGGATGCACATGGTTGCCACGCCATCGAATCCGCTCGCCATCCCGCACGCAACGTGTCGCGTCCAACTGCGTCGAATGGCTACTGCAATATGGCGAGCCTTGAGTCCACACCTCCGATCACAGGCCGTATGACACGGCCGGGGCAGGTGTCGCGCCGCCGCGAGCTGGTCGAGCTGTTCGTTGGTTACGGGCTGATTCTGGTCGTCGTCTGGACGCCGCGCCCGGCGCAGAACGTTCTCTACTGGATCACCGGTGCGTGGATCGTCGTCAGCGCAGTGCTGGCGCGTACCCGCAGCCGGCCGATCGGGCTGGGCCTGGGCGGTCTGCGGCAGTCGCTGTGGATCGTCCCGGCGGCCGTTGCGCTGTTCTTCATTGGCATGTGGATCGCCGCATGGGCGCACTCGCTGCACCGGTTGTACGGACCATTGCCGCTTGCGATCCACGTCCTTACATACGCAATCTGGGCGCTCATCCAGCAGTTCATTCTGCAGGTATACGTGCTGCTGCGGTTGCTGCGGCTCGGCCTGAGCCGTCCGCGCGCGATCGGGGTGGCCGCGCTGATGTTCGCCATCGCGCATATCCCGAATCCGGTGCTGACGCCGGCGGTGATTGTGTGGGGCGCGCTTTCCTGCTGGCTGTACCTGCGCTACCGCAATCTGTACGCGATCGCGCTGGCGCACGGGATGCTGGGGATGTGTCTGGCAATCACGGTGCCGAACGGGATTAATCACCACATGCGCGTAGGGCTGGGCTACCTGATGTACCCGACGCACCGCGCGGGGTTGGAACTGACGTCGAGGTGACGTCAGCTCACGCGTTTGCTGTCCCCTTCCTCACCGCGAAGAAGAACGGCAGGGATGCTGCCCCTGTCGCCACGCAGAACGCGACAGCGGCGGGAATCGACCTGTCGTAGAGCAGCCCGATCGCCGCGCTGCCCAGGAACCAGAAGATCCCGTAGGCCGCAGTAAAGATACCGTACGCCGAAGCGCGGCGTTCCGGCGCGACCATGCCGGCAACCGCTGCGGGAATGATCGACTCGTGCACGCCCATCCCCAAGCCCCACAGCGCGGCTCCGGCCATCGCTGTCCAGAAGCCGCCCAGGAAGACCATGGGCGCGGAAACGATGCAGAACAGCGTCAGCGGGATGAGGACGCCGATGCCATGACGGTCGAAGAGCTTGCCGAAGAGCATCGATCCGGCGCCACCGGTCGCCATGGCAACGGAGTAGAAGACGGGGATCATGACCACGGAGGCGATGCCGTGCTTCTGCAGGTGGAAGGCGATCAGCTGATAATCGGCGAATCCGGCAGCCACCAGAGCCGCGCCGACGAGGTAAATCCAGAACGCACGCCCCATGCCGGAGGCCGGCGCTGCCGGGGAGTGCGGTTCGGTTTCCAGATCTTCCGGGCGCGGATACATGAACTTCGTCACGACGATCAGGACCACGGTGACGATTGCTGGGATGAGCAGCACCGCGAACGCGACACGATACTGCGCGCGATGCAGCAGGAATAGGGCGACGAGCAGCGGACCGATGAGCGCTCCCGTCTGGTCCAGCCCCTCTTTCAGGCCGAAGGCCCACCCGATGCCGATCTCGCGTCCGGCGTGCGAGAGCATCACGTCGCGCGGAGGATTGCGGATGGCTTTGCCCATGCGCTCGAGCACGATCAGGACCGCAGCGACCTGCCAGTTGCCGGCGAGCGCCAGCGCGGGCACCGCGGCCATCTGGATGAAGTATCCCAGCAGCGTGACCGGCCAGAACTGGCCGGTGCGCTCGCTGAACGCGCCGGAGGCATAGCGAAAACCGTAGCCAAGCAGTTCGCCCAGGCCGGCGACCACCCCCACGACCAGTGCACTGGCCCCCAGCGTGGCGAGAAACGGGCCGGTGATGCTGCGCGAGCCTTCGTAAGTGAAGTCGGCAAAGAGGCTGACGATGCCGATCATCAGAACAAAGCGCAGGGCGGTGCGGTTTTTCTGGCTGCGCGAAATCTCAGTACTGCCCATGCAATCGAAAATATTCCTCTTTGTTCAGAGACGCTTGAACGAGCCAGTGCGACTCCGCCGAGTGGCGCCGCGGGGCAGGAAATCTTTGAATCGCTTCATTTTCCCGGGTGGCCCGCTCGCTGGTCCCGTTCGTCACAAAACCGGCTATTTTCGGCGCAAATTTAAGCTTGGCGGGGTAGCGCGTTCTGCGGGGACTTATGTACTCTTATCGGCACCGCAGAGGTCACCCGCCGGCGCACCGGTCCCCAGGTTCCCCGCGCCCGGTCTGGACCCGCGTAAATCCAGGAGGAATGACTCATGAAGCAATCGATGAAGACCGCGATGGTGGCCGCTGCTGTTTCCGGTCTGCTCGGCGGGGCCACGGCGCTGCACGCCGCTGTACCCACCGTTTCCGGCGCCACGCCCATCCTCAAGGCGGGTAAGGCGTCGTTCAACGGCCTTCCTCAGGCGCACAAAACCAAGCACTCGTGTAAGGGGAAGAACGACTGTAAGGGCCAGGGCGGATGCAAGAGCAGCGACAACGGCTGCAAAGGCAAGAACAGCTGCAAGGGCAAGGGCGGCTGCGCCACCGACGGCTCCAAGATGCCTGACTAGTCTCCCGCAACGCAGTTGAACTTCGCCGGAAGGGCCGCTGTGCAAGCGGCCTTTTCGGCCTCACCGGGCTTCTCCCATGGCTTCCACACAACAGGCGGTTCATGAACCACGCGCGGCGGTCGTCCGTGCTGCGGGCGACAGTGTGATCACGGTCTGTGCTGTCGCGGTTCTCGCCATGATGATCTCCACCATGCTGCATGAGGGGCTTGGGCACGCGCTCACGGCATTGCTGACGGTCGCACATTCGGGCGTGCTTTCGACTGTTGCGTGGAGCAGTGCTAATGACAGCAAGCTGATCGACGCCGGCGGGACGATCGTAAACCTGATCGCGGCGGCAGTCTTCTGGCTGCTGTTGCGCAGCGCGCGGCGAGGATCGGCCGCCACTCGCCTGTTTCTGCTGCTCGGCTGCGCGTTCAACTCGTTCGCGGGAACGGGGTACTTCTTCTTTTCAGGCCTGACAAACTTTGGCGACTGGGCGGCGGTGATTCAGGGCCTTCAGCCGCAAGCGCTCTGGCGTGTTCTGCTGGTGCTGGGCGGGGTCCTCGGCTACTGGGGCGCGCTGGTCATCGCCGGAACCAGCCTGATCGAGTACGTCGGCCTGCCCCGAACACAGCGCGGACGCATCCTGCGGATCACGCTTGCGGCTTATCTCAGCGCGGTGGCGCTGGCCTGCATCGCCGCGAGCTTCAATCCGGACGGGATACGCCTCGTGTTCGTCTCAGCGCTGCCGGCCACCGCGGGTGCCGGATCAGGCCTGCTGTACATGCAGTTCTACGCGCGCAGAAACGTTCAGCCTGCTGGGAACGTCGAACCGATCAACCGCAGCTTTGCGTGGATGGCGGTTTCCGTGGCCTGCGTTGTCCCGTATATTTTTGTTCTGGGCCGCGGTATAACCCTGACACGATAAACCTGACGAGGTGCTGGATGCCGGCCAATCGCTTCAACGGATTCACCGAGTACGGTGTCGGCATCGGTTTGCGCATCCCGCATTATCAGCACATCCTGTCGCGCCGGCCGGTGGTGGATTGGTTCGAGATCATCTCTGAGAACTACATGATCGACGGCGGACGCCCGATGGAAATCCTCGATCAAATTCTCGAGCAGTACCGAGTCGTGCAGCACGGCGTTTCGATGTATTTCGGATCG